>JAFXKG010000002.1 GCA_017531805.1 Clostridia bacterium
TAATAAAAATTAATTAATTTTAATAAAATAATTATAAATATTATAAAAAAATCAAAAATTTAGATAAAATATTAATAATGACAAAATCAAAATCAAAAATTTTAATATTTATTTTATTGTTGTTTATAGTGGCAACTTGTTTTTGTGGATGCGCAAGTGTAAATGTTATGACACAACAAAACGATGACGGAACAATTGACGAACTTGTGTATGTTACATTAAATACAGATGCAATACAGTCTGCTGGTAAAAGTGTAGAGTTGTTAAAGTTGGATGTTGATACTGAAGGTAAGAAACAAATTGATTTAATTATCGAGAAATTTGAAAACAAAATTATGTTTGATAAGTTACATGCAACGGAAGAAGCAAAAGTAGTTTTAAATAGTTATGTTGGTGGAATAACACCAGTTAAAAGCCAATGGCAAGATAACACCTGTGCGATTGGTATAAGATTTAAAAGTATTGAAGTTTATAGATACTATTATGGCATAACAGGTAACGAAACGATAACAATGCAAGTAGAAAAACATTTTTTATACAACAAAATGTACTACTATGCATACTCAATGTACGCTGATTATAGCGTTGTTTATAGTAATTTAGAAAATATCTTTTCCACAAAATATCCAGACCTTGTGGATAATCAAAACAATCAAACTTTATATACTTTTGTAACAAGTTCAAGGCGCCAGCATTCAGATGCAAATTTTGTAACAAGCGAAGGTGGAAAATATTATCACACATGGATATTAGATGATGATAATTTAGATAAACCTGTTATGCTTTATTATAATGTTGCAAATCGCGGTAACTGTATATTAATTTGCATAGGTGCAAGTGTCATAGTTTGCGGAATAATTTTAGGTGTTGGTTTGTTGATTGAAAAGAATAAGAAAAAGAAAAAAACGGTTGCTTAGCAATCGTTTTTTTACCAATCGTATCTGCGAGTTGGTATTTTTATATCATCGTAAAATTTTAAATATTCATCAGCGTACTTACTGCTCGTATCAACTGGTTGCTTTGTTGATTTTTTTTTATTGTATTTAACTTTAGATTTTGGTAATTTTTTTAATATTTTAATTTTAGCCATAAATTTACTCCAAATTTTTAGAAGTTATTTAATTTATATAAATTATATCATGTTTTTTTACTTTTTCAATATTTTTTATAAAATTTTAATGAATTTTTATAGTTAAAAAATAAAAATCCACTATTTTGTGGATTTAATATTTATATTCCTTTTTTCGTTATATGGACTTAAAATTACTTTGTTTTGTTTTAAACTTTGTTGCACATCTATAATGCGTTGATTGCTACTACCTTTAAATCGCAAGGTTATGTCTTTAAGGTCAATTTTAAATTCGCCGTCAACAAGGATATCAATATAAGTTAAAAATTCATCAGTCCAAGGTGTACGAGCCCTGCTAGGACGCAAAAGTTCTTCATCAAATAAGTATCCAGTGTAGCACCAAATTGTTTTGTTTGGATACATTTCTTTAACACGCTTTACAAAAGGCAAAAGTCCTTTTTGATTTGCTGGTTCCATAGGTTCACCACCAAGTAATGTTAAACCATTTACATAATTTGGAGCTAAGGATAAAATAATCTTGTCTTCTGTTTCTTTGTCAAAAACTTTGCCATAATTAAAGTCCCATGTTTCTGGATTAAAACAATGTTTGCAATGATGAGTACAACCACTCACAAACAGAGAAGTCCTTACGCCTTCTCCGTTTGCGATATCATTAAATTTGATGGTTGAATAATTCATCGTAATTTGTCCTTATAAGTGTAATACTCTGTCTTTAATTTCTTGTGTTCTGCCTTGGTTCCAGAATTGGCTGCCAATGTAACCACAAGTTCTTCTTGCTACGTTCATTTTTGTTTGGTCTGTATTGCCACAATTAGGGCATTTCCAAATAAGTTTGCCGTCATGCTCTTCAACAACAATTTCGCCGTCGTAAGCACAATTGTGACAGTAGTCTGATTTTGTGTTAAGTTCTGCATACATAATGTTGTCGTAAATAAATTTCATAACTTGCATAACTGCTTCGATATTGTCTTGCATGTTAGGTACTTCTACATAACTGATTGCTCCGCCTGGACTAAGCACTTGGAACTCACTTTCCAAAGCAAGTTTGCTAAATGCATCAATTGGTTCAGTTACATGTATATGATAGCTGTTTGTAATATAATTTCTGTCTGTCACACCTTCGATAATGCCAAAGCGTTTTTGTAGGCATTTTGCAAATTTATATGTAGTGCTTTCCAATGGAGTGCCATATAGAGAATAGTCTATATTTTCTGCAGCTTTCCATTTTGCAGTATATTCGTTAAGTTTTTTCAAAATTTCTAAACCAAGTGCCTTGCCTTCTGGTTCAGTAAGTTTTTTGCCAATTAAAGCATAAACAGTTTCCCAAAGACCTGCAAAGCCAAGTGAAATTGTAGAATATCCACCATGCAATAGTTTGTCTATTGTTTCGCCTGGGTGTAAGCGTGCCAATGCGCCGTATTGCCACAAGATAGGTGCTACATCAGAAGGTGTGCCTGTCAATCTTTCGTGACGTTTTTGTAATGCTTCGTGGCAAAGTTCCATACGTTCGTCAAAGATTTGCCAGAATTTTTTCATATCCTTGTGAGAAGATAATGCGATATCGATTAAGTTTACAGTTACAACACCTTGATTAAATCTGCCATAATATTTTGCTTTGCCATTTTCATCAACAAAAGGTGTTAAGAAGCTTCTGCATCCCATACAAGTATAGCAGTGTCCTTCACCATTTTTGTCAACTTTAAGTTCTTTCATTTTCTTTTCAGAAATATAGTCTGGTACCATACGCTTTGCAGTACAAAGTGCTGCAAGTTCTGTTAAGTAATAGTATGGACTATCTTTATGTATATTTTGTTCTTCCAAAACATAGATAAGTTTTGGGAAAGCAGGTGTAACATAAACACCTTTTTGGTTTTTAACACCAACAATCCTTTGTTGTAAAGTTTCTTCAATAATCATTGCAAGGTCTTTCTTTTCTTGTTCAGATTTTGCCTCGCCAAGATACATAAATACTGTAATGAAAGGCGCTTGACCATTTGTTGTCATAAGAGTTACAACTTGGTATTGAATTGTTTGTACGCCTTTGTTGATTTCTCTGCGTACTTTACCTTCAACAATTTCGTTTAATTGTTCTTCAGTAATCTTAATATTTAAAGATTTAAATTGTTCAAGAGTTCTTTTTCTTATTTTCTTTCTTGATACATCGACAAAAGGTGCAAGGTGAGCAAGGCTTATACTTTGTCCGCCATATTGACTAGATGCAACTTGGGCAATAATTTGTGTGGCGATATTACAAGCAGTAGAGAAGGAATGTGGTTTTTCTATCATAGTGCCAGAAATTACAGTGCCGTTTTGTAACATATCTTCAAGATTGATAAGATCACAGTTGTGCATGCGTTGTGCAAAATAATCTGCATCATGGAAATGAATTAAACCATCTTCATGTGCTTTCCAAATATGATCTGGCAATAGGAAACGCTTTGTTAAATCTTTGCTCATTTCGCCAGCCATGTAGTCGCGTTGAACGCTACAAATGGTTGGGTTTTTGTTGCTGTTTTCTTGTTTGATTTCTTCGTTAGAGCAATCAATTAAAGAAAATATTTTTTCGTCAGTTGTGTTTGCCTGTCTTGCAAGTTGACGATCGTATCTGTATGTAATGTAATTTTTGGCAACTTCAAAAGCGCCTTCCTTCATGATGGCAAATTCCACCATGTCTTGAATTTCTTCCACACCAACTGCGCGTCCCATATTTTCACACTTATCACACACAGATGATACAATATTATCAATTTGAGCATTGGTTAATCTTTTAGATAACTCATCAATTGACAAATTTGCTTTAGATACGGCAATCTTGATTTTTTCGGCATCAAATACAACTTCCGATCCGTTTCTTTTAATAACTTTCATTTTTATCCTCCCCGTAAAAGTTTTCAAACCTTTTGCCTTTTGTTTGACTTTCCGTATCTATTATACTACAATTGTGATATAAAAAGTGTTGTTTTTACAACAAAATGGAGTTTTTGTGGAACATTTTGATGAATTAAAAAAGACCAAAATATTTAAAGACACAAACGAATTTGAGTGTCAAGCAATGATGTTTTGTTTAAAAACTAGATTCAAAACATTTGACAAACATCAGCACATTGTATCTCAAGGCGAACCTATGGACGACATAATTTTGATTATTAAAGGTGGAGCAATCGTCGAAAACATAGATAGTTTAGGCAACATTTCTATTTTGATGAGACTTAAAAAAGGTGACGTCTATGGGGTAGAATCTGCGTATGCTGGTGACACTGTTTACAAAGATAGTTTGGTAGCCACTGAACGCACCAGGGTACTTTTTATGAACAAGCATCGTACAATCAATCCGTGTGAAAACAGATGCAAAAAGCACGAAATGGTAATAAAAAATTTGATGCAAAGTATGGCACAAACCAGTATCCAATTGCTTGACAAAGTTTCTCACATGTCAAAAAAGACAATAAGAGATAAACTTATGTCGTACTTTAAAGCATTAGAGAAAAAATCTGGTTCTGCATATTTTGAAATTCCTTTTAGTAAAACCGAACTGGCAAACTATTTGTCTGTTGATAGAAGTGCGATGTCCACCGAACTGACAAAAATGAAGGAAGAAGGCATAATTGATTTTGATAAGCGTCAATTTCGTTTGATAAAAAATCAAAATGAAATTTTATAAACTGTAACATTTTGTCATCTTTACGACTTGAATAATTTTCCAGTGGTAAGTTTGACAAAAATCATACTGTATTTTATTTGGTGTGGTATAATTCCTACATCTCAAGGAGGAAATATGGCAAATAGTTTTGGTGCATTTTTTAAACAAAAACGCCAAGAAAAAAACTTGACACAAAAAGAATTAGCACAATTATTGTTTGTATCAGAATCTGCTGTTAGTAAATGGGAAAAAAATATTGCGCATCCAGACATAACACTTTTGCCCAAACTTGCCGAAATTTTAGCAGTTTCTGAACACGAACTTATTACTGCAAGTATAGACAACAAATCAAGGGAAGAAAAAAGCCAAGCAAAAAAATGGCGCACCTTTAGTATGTCTTGGAGTTTGTTTTTCTATATTTCTTATACAATTGCGCTTATTTCTTGTTTTATTTGCAATTTGGTTATAGATAAAACGTTGTCTTGGTTTTGGATTGTTGCATCGGCATTGTTGTTAGCGTTTACATTTACAAATTTGCCTAAACATATAAAAAAACATAAATTGGTTTTAATCCCGCTTTCAATGTATTTAGTCTTAAGCTTATTGTTGGCGGTATGTGCAATTTATACTGATGGAAACTGGTTTTGGGTGGCAGATCTATCTGTGTTGTTTGGTTTAATTGTGATTTTTGTTCCAATTTATATTTCAAAATTAAAAGTTTTTTTAAAACTAAAAAAATTTAACGATTTTGTGTCGCTTGGCATAGATTTTGTAGCATTAAATATTTTACTTGTTGTAATAAACATTTTTACAATTTCAAATGGTTACAATAAAAATTTATGGTATTTTAAAATCGCGTTGCCAATTGTTATATCAATTTATTTATTTTTAAATTTATTGCTATGCGTTAGATTTTTTAAATTAAATAGATTAATAAAAACAAGTATTATTTTATTTTTAATAGATTTATTGTATTTAATTGTACCATTTATAAATGTAAAAAATTTGACACTCCAAAGAGAAATTGATGATGTAAATATCTTTAAAGCGGATTTTTCTAGATGGATACCAGAGTTGACCTTAGATAACAATATACACCTAATTATAGCGTTATCGTTGTTAGGGTTGGCAATTTTATTTTTGACAAGCGGTTTAATTTTACATTATTTCAAAAAGAAAAAACAAAAATAGTTTTATCATTTTGCAACAAAAAAGGCACTCTTGTAGAGTGTCTTTTTGATTTTTATTTTGTCAGTTGTCAACCTTATTTTTGATAATCTTTTAACACACCTAAACGGTCCACATAATAACCAACCGCCATACAATTTGGCCCAGTGTGGCAAGCCACAAACAATGGAAGTGGGTCGTGAGTAAAGAAACTCATTTCAGGCAAAGCTGCTTTTACATCTGCTTCAAAATCTTTAATTTCTTGTGCGTCAAGATTAGGGAAGGTATGCGCCATACCAATCACTATTTTACCTTCTTTAAGTTCTTCAGGGAAGCGTTCTTCAACTTCCTTTTTGGTTGCAGCTATCATTTTTGCGCGTGCTTGTTTCATAGACATTGTTTTTGCAAAAGCATCAAGTTTGCCACCATGTATTTGAAGGATTGGTTTAATATTAAGCAAAGTGCCAATCGCTGCAGCGGCAGGAGTAACACGACCACCTTTTTTCAAATATTTAAGAGTGTCAACGCCAATGTAAACACCGCACTCAGATTTTGTACTTTCTAAATAATCTTTTACTTCCTTTGCTGATTTGCCATCAGATATCAATTTGCTTGCTTCTATAACACTTGCTTTATGCAAATATGCAACTTTTTGATTGTTAACAACAAACACTTTGCCTTCAAACTCGTCTTCATGACTGGCATTTATTGCAGTGTTGCACGCTTCACTAAGTCCGCTAGAAAGAGGGATATACACAATTTCTTCATAGTCTTTTAAAATCTCTCTCCAACCTTCTTTTATAGTTTCAATACTAGGTTGACTTGTGCTTACGATAGTGTTTTTGTCTGCCAAAAATTGATAGAAATCTTGATAAGTCATATTTTGACCTTCGTAATATTCGTCACCATTTATAATAAAGGAAATAGGTATCAATTTTTGTACATTATATCTTTCCACATCTTGTTTAGAAAAATAACCAGAATTGTCTATTATAAGCGCTACTTTATTCATATTTTCTCCTTGATTGTATTAATAAAAAACAAATTTACAAAAGTATTATAATAAAAAGTTGTGATTTTGGCAAATGAAAATTGACATTTTAACTAATTTTAAAAAATCCAATATATGTAAAACCAATTTTCAGCTATTTGACAAAAACTCAAAAAGAATATAATATCATTACATGATTGTAGATATATTTGATTATGGTATGAACGGCGAAGGGGTTGCAAAACAAGATGGTAAAGTTTTGTTAGTTGACCATGCCCTTGTTCGAGAGCAAGTTGATTGTGAAATTATATTAGACCACAACAACTACGCAACAGCAAAAGTTAAAAATATTTTAAAGCAAAGCAAAAACAGAACAACTCCACATTGTCCATATTTTTATCAATGTGGTGGCTGTGATTTACAACACATGGAGTATGCTGAGCAACTTAGGTTTAAGTCAAGTTTAATAAAAAAGACAATCAACAAGATTGTTGGTGTAGATGTGGCAGTGTCTGACACAATTCCGTCACAAAACTGTTACAATTATAGGAACAAATCTAGTTTTGCTTTTAAAAATGGCAAAAGTGGATTTTATCAACAAAATTCTAATGATATTGTGGAAATCTCTAAATGTATAATCTCATCAGAAAACATCAATTTGGTGTATAAGTTGTTTACAGAATTTGCATCAAATTTTAAAGATAAAGAAAGAATAAAAAATTTGGTTGTAAGAGACATAAATAATCAAATACTGGTTGGGGTTGTGACAATAAAAGAGTTAAATTTGTTGCCTTTTTGGAATATATTAAAACAACAATTCTCTCAAATAGGTTTATGTCAAATCATTAATACCAGAAATGATTCTGTTGTTTTGTCTGGCAAGGTTATTCATGTGGCTGGTTTGGATAAAATAAAAATCTTAAATTTTGGCTTAGATTATCAAGTGGATCTTTTGGGCTTTCATCAAACAAATGAAGATATACAAAACAAAATTTACGAAAAAGTGCTAAATTTTATTAGTCCTAACTCAGTAGTTGTAAATGGTTTTAGTGGACAAGGATTGTTGTCGGCTATAGTCGCAAAAAAGGCAAAACATGTCTATGGCATCGAAATAAATCATAGTTCGCATACCAGTGCAGAAAGGCTTAAATTTGACAATAACATTGCAAATATGACTAATATTTTAGGGGATTTTTACAAAAAATTCGACAAAATTAAAGAAAAAATTGATACAATTATCTTGGACCCATCAAAAAAAGGTTGCGGAAAAGATGTAATTCATGCAATAATAGGAGTGAAGAATATTATATATATTTCATGTAATCCAATTGCGTTGGCTAAAGATTTGCGAGAATTGTTGGCTAGTTACGAAATAGAAAATATTATTCCGTTTGACATGTTCCCTAACACAAAAAGTGTAGAAACATTGCTCAAACTTAAATTAAAGGAGAAATAAAATTATGATACTCAGTACAGACTCTACAGCAAATTTGCCTAAGGATTTATATAAAAAATTAAATATTAGCATGACACCAATGCAAATTGTTTTAGAAAATGAAATTTATGACGATTTAAGCGAAAAGTTGCCTGTTAAAGAATACTATCAAAAAATGAAAGATGGTGCAACACCAACAACTGCGCAAATAAACGAGCAAACAGCAAGAGAATATTTTGAAGATTTGCTAAAAAAAGGTGAAGATGTTTTACATATCAGTTTTTCAAGCGCATTAAGTGGCACAACAAGTGCTATAATCCGTGTTGCAGAAGAATTAAACACTACACATAAAAACAAAATTGTCGTTGTAGATTCTTTAAATGCATCAATGGGTGAAGGTATTTTAGTGCTTGCAGCACACGACATGATGCAACAAGGCAAGTCTATTGATGAAATTGCAACAGAACTTGAAACACTTAAACACAAAGCATGTGCATATTTTACTGTAGAACAATTAAAATACCTTGTGCGTGGTGGTAGAGTAAGCAAATTAAGTGGTATGGTTGGTTCGATTTTAAACATTAAACCAGTTTTGAGAGTTGACGAAGAAGGTAGACTTGTAAGTTATAAAAAAGTTATATCTAGGAAAAAATCTATTGCCGAACTTCAAAATATCATTACAGATAAAATTGGCGACAAAAAACATGTTTATATTTGCCATGCAGATTGTGAACAAGATGCAAATGATTTGGCAAATAGTGTTGAAACACTAATAGGTGCTAAGCCAGTTGTTACAGATTTGACACAAGTTATTGGTTGTCATACAGGACCAGGACTTTTGGCATTATTCTTCTTTGGTAAAGATGGAAAATAATATTTTTGAACTAGAGATAAGCAAATCAAGATTTATCGCTTATAAATTAGACTTAAACTCCCTTGACGATGTCAAGGGGTTTTTGTCTGCTTTAAAAAAAGACCACAAAAAAGCAAGGCATGTTTGTTATGCTTATGTGTATAACAAAGAAGTTATAAGTGAAAAATGTAGTGATGATGGAGAACCAAGCGGTACAGCAGGGTATCCTATTTTAAATGTTATTAAGAAAAAAAATCTAACCAATGTGCTTGTGGCAGTGGTTAGATATTTTGGTGGCATCAAACTTGGTGCGGGTGGATTAACGCGCGCATATACAAAAGCTTGCGCAGGAGTTTTAAATTAATCTAACGAAATTGTAACATCGTGGATTTTTTTCATATCTCTTGCAACTTTTATATAGTCTTCGTATTGCATTTTCCACAATCTTTTGCGGTTTTTGTGGAAATCTTTTACGATATCGCAACAAAGCTCTAAAAAGTTGAAATATGTATAACTATCAGCACGAGCTTGTAACAATCGTAAGGCATATTCAAAAACATAAAAGGCAGAGGCATCGGCATCTTTTTCTGTTACAGAATTGGTTTCTAAAATATATTTTAAACGATTTAACAAACTTTTTGTTTTTGTATCTTTGCTTTTTTGAAACTCGTCACATTTTTCACATACTTCGCAATAATTGATTTCAGATTTTGCTGTTATACTTGGTGTTGTTTCAAATTGTACTATGTGTTTAAATTCGTGACTGGCAGAAATAAACATGTGTATCAACAAAGGTAAATCAGTTTCTTCCTTCATTTTCATATGTGTTTTGTTTAAATACACATCGTATTTGTTTTCATATTTATGATGAGGAACAACATAAGCAAGATACAATTTGTTTTTATTTATATCTTTATCGGCATGAATAGTTATGTCATAATAATCGTTATCCAAACCATATGTTAATAAAAAATATTCTAAATAAGTGTTTAGGGCATTGCGTGTTTCTGTCTCTGACACTTCTTTGTTTTTGTAAATTGAGTAAAAATAGATGTTAAGTTGGTCTAATAATAAATCTTTATCTTCATATTAATATAATAAACTAAAAATGTAATTTGTCAAGAGTGTTTTTTAAATTTATTAAACGAATTAATTAACTTTGTTTGTATATATTTTGCCAAATAAAAAACTCAGATTTACTGAGTTTTTTTGTTATGCTATTTCTTCAAAATAAGCAGATGATAAATTATAAATTGTTATAGTTTTTGTTGAGTTGTCTGGTTTTTTGATATTTATCAATAGATTATCACCAGGTTTTACAGTCAACATCAAATCTTTAAATTCAAATGCGCGTCTTAAAGTATACGCATCATTATCATTGATTTTGATGCTTGTGATAACATCATCTTCTTCAATACCATATGTTTTTGCAAGAGTGTTGTTTTTTACTTCTGTAACAACAAGTTCGTCAGTGATAGTTGTTGTACCATAAGTCTGGTCATAAACTGCTTTACCGTTTTGAGCTGTAAATACGATACCAAAACTCAATCTTACAGGTTTGACAGCGGTGCCAGAATAGTTTGATATGATGTTGTCGGCAACTTTGGTTACATTGTCAATAGGTAAAGCGTAACAATAATTGTCCAACACATGACCAGAACTAGAAGTTAACCCTTTTGCATTTACGATGCCAATCAATTCGCCTTTATTATTAAACAAACCACCACCAGAATTGCCACCGTTTATAGGAGTGTCAATTCTCATAACTCTAAATACGCAATCAGTATAATCATCAGCGCCTTTCATAGCTAAGTATTCACTTTCAACAGAAATGATACCTTTTGTAACGCTTGTGCCTTCACCTTCTGGATTGCCAATTGCTATTGCTGTGTCTGCAACAGAGTAACTATCTGCAACAGTAACTGGAGCGTAAGTTGCATTGTTTTCAACCAAATCACTGGTGCTAACTTTAAGCACTGCAATGTCGTAATTTAAAGAACCACCAATATATTGACAACTAACCGAACCTTTACCAAAGTCGTATGAACCAAAGTGACCATTATCGTCAGAGTTGCTTGTACTAATTGTTTCGGTAACACCATATTGATATAATACAATGTCATTGCTAATTTTATTTGCAGTAGTGCTATTTTTTGCGTAAACTACATGATAATTTGTAACGATATAACTTGTGTCGCCGTCTGTTTTGTATATTACTCCGGCACCACATGAAATGGAAAATGATGTCCTTAAGTAATTAACTGGATATGCTGCATATATAACAACTGCAGATTGCAATGCTTTGTTTACTGATGCTTGAATATTATCATACTCTACATCTACACTAAAATAATCTTTAACAAATTGTTGGAAACCTGCATTTGTATTTTCATAAAAACCCCTTGAAACCAAACTTGCAAACAACTCTTCGATGTCAACATTTTCACCGTCTTTACCGTTTTCAACTGTTATTGTGTCGTTTGTGCCATCAGAATAAGTTAAGGTATAAGTATCGGTTTTGCCAAAAGATTGTGTTTTTTGTATGTCTATTATGTATGGCTTGCCAAAAGAACAACCAGAGAACAAAAACACTGGTATTAATAGCATAGTTAATATAAAGATTTTAAATTTTTTCATATTCCACCTAATACTATTTATTATACACATTATCAGTTTATTTTACAAATAAATAAAATAAAAAAACAAATTTTAATAAACCTCTTTTATTTTTTATAGTTTTATGTTATGCTTGTTATGTAAGGGATCAAATATGAAAAATCTTTATAAACATGGGCATGGCGGACACAGGCAAAGGTTAAAAGATAAGGTTAGAGAACATGGTTTAAAAGTATTGCAACAGCACGAAATATTAGAGTTGTTGCTGACTTATACAATACCAAGAAAAGATACTAACGAACTTGCACATAATTTGTTAAATACCTTTGGCAACCTTGCCAATGTAATAAATGCTAGCAACAAAGATTTACAAACAATCAAAGGTGTAGGCGAGGAAACTGCATTATTTTTTAATGTTTTGTCTTCGTTTTATGACACATACTTGCAAACAAAAAACAAAAGATCAAACACTATTTTAAATACTAGTAGCAAATGTATAGAGTATTTTAGGAATAATTTTGAAATCAAAAAAAGAGAATATTTATATATAGTGTGTTTAAGCAAAGGATACAATGTTGTAAAAACACTTCAGTTTGAAGGTGAAAATGATTGTAACATTTTGTTTGATTTTAAAAAGTTTTCTACATACATCAACACAGAAGATGTTTATGGTGTAGTTTTGTTTCACACTCATCCAAATGGAGAAGCAAAACCTAGTGCACAAGATCTTGCTACTACACAAGATTTGTTTGGTGCATGTTGTACTTTAAAAATACAAATGGTTGATCACATTATTTTTAACGAAACAGAACAATATTCATTTGGTATAGCAGGCAAAATTGCTGAATATGAAGATTTGTATCGCAATATTTTAAGAAACAACTATAGATCTTTTGATAATAGTAAGGGTAGATTTAGACACGAGTAAAAGAAATTGCATCTATTTTAAGTAGTTGCAATTTTTTGTTTATGTTTTTTGCAATTTCAGTTAAGCAAAGATTGAACCTATCCAGTAAAAAGTTGTGATTATGATTGTTTTGCTGAACAAAAAGAACACTTTCTGACTTTATCTCTTTTTTTAATATAAGCAAAGACAATTCATCAAATTTCAGCTTTTTTAATAAACTTTCGTAAAAATTTTTAAGTTGTAAACTTAAAGTTTTGATTTGTTGCACATCTAGATTATTGTTTTGATTACAAAAATTATCGATGCTTAGTATGATTGAGTAATCTTTTATTAATGACATTTTGATTTTGTTTTTAAATAACATATTATATTTTATGTAGAATTTTAAAATATAATCAAAAAAATTAAGGTTTTTTGCCTTAATTTTTCTTTTCTTCTATTTGTTCAGTTTGTGTATGTTTGATTTTATCGTTGCAAGACATAAACAAAATCATTATCGCAAAAATAAAATAAGTAAAGTTATAACATTTAAAAGTGTTGTCGCAAAGGCTTTCTAACAAAATATAAATCAATGGTAAATATGCCACAAATTTAGGTTTGTCTTTTGCCAAATATTTTATAAACAAATATACAACATATCCAAAAGCGATTGTCCCTACAATGCCAAAACGATACAACAAGAAAATATAAAAGTTATGTGTTTCAGTTGGACCATATTGGTTTGCTACAAACACTTGTTCTGTCAAAAGTCCATTTCCAAACAACGCAGTCCAAGGAGATTTAAATATTGCGTTAAAGTATAATGTCCAAATTTCGTCCCTGCCTGTAAGCAAAGATCGTATAAAGTTTTTGCTATTAAATGCTTCAACAAATCTATTAAATATTAATGATAAGTAGTTGTGGCAAATTAAACATATACCCAAAAGTATCAAACCAAATATCCCTACATATTTGATGCGTTTTTTAAAGTCTTGCTTTAAGAATAATATTAGATATATACCAATTAATAAACACAAAATTACAATACCTGTTTTAGATAAAGTTGCAAATGTTATAAGTGTACATATTGCCAAGATTGTAATGAATTTTAAGTTGCTTAGTTTGTTTGAAAGGTTGCGGTACATGTAGTATGAGATAACAAACAGGGTACGCATATATAGGTAATTTGTATTATTAAAAAATGCACGGAACCTATTGCCAGGCATAACATTATATTGGAAGAAAGGCACAATTATTGAAAAAAGCGCAAACGCACAACTTGTCATCAAACCGCCAAACATATAGTTCATACCTTGTGCAATGTTAAAGTCTTTTCGCATTGCAAACAACAGGTATGCAAGTGGCAAATATGTATAGTATAAAAATGCCCCCATGTATAAAGATTTGCCAACAGAAATCAAAGAAGTGATTGCATAAAAGCATGCCAAAGCAATAAGTATAGGTTTGTAAACTTGATAGTGTTTTTTCTTTACACCAATCAAATATTTTACAAGCAATATAATACAATATCCGATAAGTGTAACCATAAAGCACGAATCATATCCAATATGGCTCAATGTAAAACTGTGCAAAAACATAAATATACAAAACGATTGTTGCAAGGAAAGTGTTGCCATAAAAATCAAAGCAACAACACTGACAGAAATTTCTATCCATTTAAAAAATCCACTTGCAAAATAAAGTGCTGTCAAAAGACAACAAATCAAAAAAACACGATTAGATTTAAGTTCTACAATTTGTTTTTTTAGATTACTAAAAAAATTTTTAATTTTTTGTTTGTTTTCCATAATTTGATTATGGCATTTTTTTAATTATTTGACAAGCAAATAGTATTGTTTGTAATAAATTGGTAAGCAGAATAACAAAATATTTGTTGCTTATTTGGGGGATATGTGTTAAAATTGCCTTCAAAGAGGTACATATGAAAAACAAAAAAAGAAAATCACTTTACATATGTTTTTTTAAAAGATTTTTTGACTTTACATTATCGCTTTTAGGTATAATTATATTATCGCCAGTGTTTTTGATTGTTTGGATATGTTCTAAAGTTTCTATTGGTGGCAAAGCTATATTTACACAATATCGTCCAGGTAAAGACGGCAAAATCTTCAAACTTTACAAATTTAGGAGCATGACAAACAAAACTGACGAAAACGGCGATTTGTTGCCTGATGCTCAAAGGATAACTAAATTTGGTAAAATTATCAGGAAATTAAGTTTGGACGAACTACCACAACTTTTTAATATTTTGAAAGGTGATATGAGCATTGTAGGGCCAAGACCAAGGTTAATCAAAGACATGATTTTTTATGATGAAGAAACATTAAAAGCATATTGTGTTAGACCTGGTTTGACAGGTCCCGCTCAAGTTTATGATAGAAACAGTGAACTAAGTTGGGAAAGTGTGTTTAAAAGAGATATTGAATATGCACAAAATCTATCATTTTGGAACGATTTAAAATTGTTTTTTGGTACATTTTTAGCAGTATTGAAAGGTGGTAGTGCAAATGGAGCAAACAGTGATGTTGATAAAGTTGAAAAAAGAGAATATTATTATGCAGACCACTTGTTAAAATCCGGCAAAATTACTAAGGAACAATACGAAAAAGGTATCATGGATGCAAAACTTTTGGAAAGCAAAAAAGCAAAAGTTGATTATAAATCGGATTTACATAATTAAAAGGATGATTAATCCTTTTTTTACTGCACCAAAAGCCAATAAACATGTTGAAATTATTTGCTTTTTTCGACAAGCTTTATGATTTGCTTTACTTATTTTATATAATAAGCTATTATAAATAAACAAGGAGAAAAGCGCATGATTACAAACAAAAAAATTATGATGATATCAACAACTGACAATATGATTTGGCAATTTTTGTTGCCACATATTCAACATTTAAAAGAACTTGGTAATGAAGTGGAGTGTGTTTGTGCCAAAACAGGCTTTTGGTTTGATGAACTTAAAGAAAAACATGGTTTGCTTATGCATGAAATTGATTTTGGCAGAAATCCAATCAAATTAAAAAACTTTAAATGTTTTAAGAAACTTAAGCAACTTCAAAAAGAAAGGAAATTTGATTTAGTCTATTGTCAGCAACCTGTTGGCGGTATGATGGGTAGGTTGATTGGTAAAAAGTTTAAATTGCCGGTTATATATACCGCTCATGGTTTTCATTTCTTTAAAGGTTGTCCACTTGTCAACAAAGTTGTCTACAAACCTGTGGAAAAGTGGCTTTCAAAATATACCGATATATTGATAACAATCAATGGAGAAGACTATCAAAGCGCTTTAAAGATGAAAGCAAAAAAGGTTTTTAAAATAAACGGTATTGGTATGACTTTTAAAAAGTATGAAGATATCACAGAAACAAAGGAAGAAATAAAAGCATCCTTAGGGTTGGATAAAAATGATTTTGTGATTGTAACGGTTGCGGAATTTATAAAGCGTAAAAATTATGATACAATGTTGAAAACTATAAAAGAATTAAAAGATAGAAGTGTAAATGTAAAGTTTTTGATATGTGGCCGCGGACAGGAAGAAAGTATAATCAAAAATCAAATCAAAGATCTTGATATTGAAAATGAGGTGAAAATCTTAGGGTTTAGAAAAGATATCAACCGTATTTTAACCGCATCCGATGTGTTTATGTTGGCATCTTTTCAAGAAGGACTTACACTATCGGTTATTGAATCGATGAGTTTTGGTTTGCCATGTGTTGTCAGCAATGTAAGAGGCAACAGAGATTTGATTGTTGATGGTAAAGGTGGTTTTGTTGTAGAAACAAAAAATTGCTCACAATATGCGGATAAGATAGAAATTTTAAAACAAGACGAAAATTTAAGGAAAGTCTTTGGCTTATTTAATAAAGAAGAAAGCAAAAAATATTCTATAGATGCAGTAAAAGAAGAACTAAATGAAGTTTACAAATGGATAAGTTAGGATGTGGATTTATTTAATTTTAGTAGCAATAATTTTTTTGGATTTTGGGTTAGAATTTGTTGTAAATAAAAAAATTGTAGCAGACAGCAAGTTAAAAAAAATTTTAAATTTTATCTTTAAATTTAGATTAATTTCTGTTTTGGCATTGGTAATAATATCAACTTTTAGATGTTATAGTGTTGGAGCAGATACATTAAATTATCGCATAGAATTTGAAAATTTTAAAAGTTTAAGTATTAAAGACTGTTTTGCTTCATCAAGGTTTGAGATAGGGTATCTACTCACTACTATGATTATTGCAAAGATTGGCTTAAGTTTTAGATTTGTTATATTGTTAAGTTCTTTATTTACAGCATATTGTTTTATCAGGTTTATTAAAGAATTTTCACCAAACAAATGTATGTCTATAGTTATGTTTGTTGGGCTTGGGTTATTTGCTCAAAGTCTTAATATTATCAGACATATTATCGCTCTTGATTTTGTGCTTTTATCTATCATATTGTTGTTTAAAAACAAAATTTTTAAAAGTATAATTTTGGTTTTGATTGCAAGTTTGTTCCATGTAACAGCATTGGTTGCTATCCTATTTGTAGGATTTAAATATTTAAAACTATCATATCCTTTGCTTATCATTATAATTACAACTGCTGTAGTGGGGATTTTTATCTTTCCGTATGCAATGAAATTTATAGAGCAGATTACACCTTTGAATTTTTACACGCAATATTTTGTTGTTCAAAAATATAAATTTTATGCAGAACCTGGACTAATTGACAATCTATATTCGATTGCTTTAACAGTTATTTTTATAGTTTTATTACTGGCACGAAAATATTTAACAGAACTAAACGAGCAAGAGAAAAAACATTATGACTTTTATTTGATTGTATATTTGTTTGTTCCTTTGATTAGGCTTGCCGGATTTGTATTAAAAGCTCAATCTTTGTTAAATAGATTAAATGTTTATTTCTTCTTTGCCTTAATCATTTTACTACCAATGTTTTTAAAAGGTTTTAAATTAAACAAAAATTTTAAGTTTATTGCAGTTGGAGCATCTTATATTATTATATTGTGCTACATGTATTACTTTTATGCTATACAAGATCCAAATGGTGTTGTTCCATTTTCGTGGGTTTTTTAAAAGGAGATAAATATGATACCTAAAGTTATTCACTATATTTGGTTAGGAGGCAATCCTTTGCCAAAAATTGCAGAAAAGTGTATAGAAAGTTGGAAAAAGTTTTGTCCAGACTACGAGATGAAAAGATGGGACGAAACTAATATTGATGTCAATAAATATGAATTTACAAAAGATGCCTATCAAGCTAAAAAATATGCTTTTGTTTCCGATGTATTTAGGACAGAAATTTTATACAACGAAGGCGGAGTATATTTTGACATTGATGTAGAACTTTTAAAATCTATAGAAAACATTATAACTGGTGTAGATTGCGTTATGGGTTTTGAAACTTCTAATTTGTTAAATCCTGGTTTGTTTATTGCATCAAAAAAGGGTAATGAAGATTTAAAAAATATCTTAGAAGTTTATAAAACACTTAAATTTGATATAAACAATTTGTTAAATATAACCGTTTGTGAAGTGTTTACAAAATATTACGCAAAACAAGGTCTGATTAATATTGATAAAACTCAAACCATTGGCAAAACTATGTTTTATTCATCAGAGTACTTCAGCCCTATAGATGTTATAACCAGCAAAAAAAAGATAACAAAAAATACATATTCAATACATTGGTACAATGCTTCATGGTACACTCCAAAACAAAAATTTAAAAGCAAAATTAAAAAATTTTTAAATATTATTACCTTTGGTCTAGCAGGCAAATTGTATAACAAAATAAAATAAAAGGGGAAATAAATGACAAGCAAAAATTTGATTTCAGTCATTATACCAGTTTACAAAGTTGAAGAATATATTGACAAGTGTATTCAAAGTGTTGTAAATCAAACATATAAAAATCTTGAAATTATATTGATTGATGATGGTAGCCCTGATAATTGTCCAAAGATTTGTGACCAATGGGCAAAAAAGGATGGCAGAATAAAAGTTGTGCATAAACCTAATGGCGGTGTCAGTAGCGCAAGGAACTGCGGTTTAGATATGGCGACAGGTGATTATGTTACTTTTGTAGATAGTGATGATTTTATTGAGTTGACTATGTATGAAAAACTTATAAGCAGTATTATTGAAAACAATTCTGATTTGGCTTTATGTGGATTTTGTAATGTATATGAAAATGGCATTAAAGAAGTTGTTGTGGAAAAAAATCTTTCTGTTATCAACGCATCTAACATTTTTGATTATTATGTACTAAGCAACTCTCATAAAATTGATAATATTGTTTATTTAGATGGAATAATGGCCTATACTTGTCGTGCATTATATTCTAAAAAAATCATAAAAAATAATCGTTTTGAGCAAGAAATAAAGTATTGTGAAGATTTGTTATTTAATCTTAATGTTATAGATAAAAACACAAAAATTTCTGTAGTGAACGAAAACTTATACAACTATTATCAAAGGGTAACCAGCGCTGTACATAATGCTAGCGAAAAAACAGTTGTGGCGAAGTTTAAGTATCTTGAAAAAGTTCTGCCTATTTTAGAAAATAAAATCAGTGATGACAGTTTTAAAATATTTAAGTTTTCTATCTATAAGATAATTTATTTAGACTTGCTTAAAACTGGTAGCAAAACAATCTATAAAAAATATATAAAAGAATTAAAAAGTAAAAAGCTTATAAACAAAATTTGCTACAAACTATTTAAAAGAAACCAAACTGGTTTTGCAAATAAATTATTAGCTTTTCTTGTGTATCATAACAGCTATGCTGTTTTAAAAATGTTGTTGTACATTAAAAGCAATAGGAGTTAATATGAAAACAAAATATATTTTTAAATATGCACGGGACAAAATAGACAATATTGTATTTAAATGTCTATTCAAAAACCCTGATGTTATGAGCGATACTGATACGATAGAATATATCTTAAAAAACAAATGTAGCATTTCTCGTTTTGGTGATGGCGAATTAAGATTGATGAGGGGTATAGATTTAGAGTTTCAAGATTATGATAAAGGTTTGGCAAAAAAACTTAAAAATGTAAAATCTACCGACAAATGTTTAGTTTGCATACCAAGCATATTTAACAAAGAAATTTTTAACATTACAGATATTGTAGACAAAGAATATAATTATTGGGACAAGTTTAAAAAGAATAGAGGCGGTTTGTGGAATTTTTATTTTAAAAATCAATCAGCATTAGGTGATGCGTTTATCAGTAGATTTTATTTAAGAAAACGAAACAAGCCATTAGTAAAGGATTATGTAGAAAAATTAAAGTTGTTGTGGGATAAGCGCAATATAGTTTTCGTGGAAGGAGAACAAAGTCGCTTAGGCGTTGGCAATGATTTGTTTGACAATGCACAATCAATCAAAAGGATATTATGTCCACCGGTAAATTGCTATTCAAAATATGAACAAATAAAAAACGCTATTTATAAATATGCAAAACAAGATGATTTGATAATAATGGCATTGGGTCCAACCGCAACTGCTCTTGCTTATGAGTTAAGCATTGATTTTCAATGCTTAGATTTAGGCCACATAGATATAGAATATGAGTGGTATCGTTTAGGTGTTGATGAAAAGGTCGCAATTCCTTCAAAATATGTAAACGAAGTGAAAGATGGTCAAAATCCAGAGCAGGTTTTAGATAAAAAGTATTTAAACGAGATTGTGCAAGTTATACATTAGTAAACATTTGACAATTTAGCATCTAAAAAATATAATTAAACTTAAGAGGTGAATATGAAAAAAGTAATGTTGATTTTTGGTACAAGGCCAGAAGCTATTAAAATGTGTCCACTTGTAAATGAACTTAAAACAAGGAAAAATCTTCAAACGATTGTTTGTGTAACAGGACAACATAGAGAAATGCTACAACAAGTGTTAAAGATTTTTGATGTGGTGCCAGATTATAATTTGGATATCATGAAGGATAAGCAAACTTTGTTTGATGTTACAACATCAATTTTATCAAAGATAAAAGAAGTGCTAGAAAAAGAAAAGCCAGATGTTGTTTTAGTACATGGCGACACATCAACTACATTTGTGTCTGCATTGGCTTGTTATTATTTGCAAATACCTGTTGGACATGTAGAGGCGGGTTTAAGGACAGGAAACATTTATTCTCCGTTCCCAGAAGAATTTAATAGACAAGCAGTATCAATTATAAGCAAGTTTAACTTTGCTCCTACACAAATGGCAAAAGAAAATTTGTTAAAGGAGTGTAGGGACGAAAAAACTATTTATATCACTGGCAACACTGCTATAGATGCATTAAAAACTACAATCAAAAAAGACTATTACAATGAACATTTACAATGGGCAAAAGATAGCAGATTGATTATGTTGACAGCACACAGACGCGAAAATTTGGGTGAACCAATGAGAAATATGTTTAAGGCTGTTAAAAAAATTGTAGAAGAATTTAAAGATGTTAAAGTGATATATCCAATTCATATGAATCCGGTTGTAAGGTCCATTGCAAACGAAGTTTTAGGCGATATGGATAGAATTAAAATTATAGAGCCATTAGAAGTGGTAGATTTCCATAACTTTTTGGCACAAAGTTATATGATTTTGACAGATAGTGGTGGTATACAAGAAGAAGCTCCATCATTAGGAAAACCTGTTTTGGTAATGCGCGATACTACAGAGAGACCAGAAGGCATAAAAGCTGGTACTTTAAGACTTGTTGGTACAGATACAAAGGTAATTTATGACAATTTCAAACAATTACTAGTTGATAAAAATGAATACAATAAGATGAGCGAAGCTAAAAATCCTTATGGTGACGGAACAGCATGTATACAAATTGCTGATATTTTAGAAAAAAACTTAGGAGAATAAAATGAAAAGGGTTTTGGTTGGAAGTCCAATTAGACAAAAAAATACTATTTTAAAAGAATTTTTATGTTCTTTGGAAGAAGTGGATAAAGAAGGTTTGGTTGTAGATTATTATTTTGTTGATGATAATGTAGATGAAAAATCAAGTGAATTGTTAAAAAATTTTGCACAAAAAAATACTACAATTTTAAAAACAGGTAACGAATTATATAATGTTGACAACAAACAAGAATATGTTTGCAATAATTATTCACACTCTTGGAAAAGGGGTTTGATAGAAAAAATTACAACTTTCAAAGATTCTATTATTGATTACGCAAAAGACAACGATTATGATTATTTGTTCTTTATAGATTCAGATATTGTTTTACATAAGCAAACAATAAAGCATTTAATTACGCGTAATGTTGATATTGTTTCTAATGTGTTTTGGACGCAATGGTTCCCAAATGGTCCATTAGAGCCACAAGTTTGGTTGCAAGATACCAACGCTTGTCACATACATGATTGGGATAGAGAAATGAACGCCTTAGAAAAACAACAAAGCAAAATAGATTTCTTTACAAGTTTGCGTTTCCCTGGGATATATGAAGTTGGCGGTTTGGGTGCCTGTACATTATTGTCTAAACAAGCAATTAAAGGTGGCGTTAAATTTAAGTTGATAGACAATCTTTCTTTTTGGGGAGAGGATAGACATTTTTGTATTAGAGCGGGGGCTTTAGGCTTTAAATTATATGTTGATACAATTTATCCTGCATATCATATCTATCGTGAAGAATACATAGATAGAGTTGACGAATTTAAACAAGACGGATTTAAATTTGATATGTGCCAATCATATGGCGTTTCTTCAGGTAACCAATCAGGGATTAAAGGTAAAATTATTAAATTGTTAAAGATGATTAAACATCAATACAAACTTCGTAAAATTCAAAAGTTTAATTCTAAAAGAGTTGTTGGCAACAATAAAATTGTTTTGTCCATGGTTGTCAAAAACGAGTCAAATAGATATTTAGAAAAGGTATTAAACAGCATTAAAAATTGTGTGGATGATGTTTTAATTATTGACGATGCTTCTACAGATAATACAGTACAAATATGTGAAAAGTGTTTAAAAGATGTTCCGCACACAATAATTAAAAACGCAAAATCCATGTTTAAGCACGAATATAAATTAAGGAAAAAACAATGGAAGGAAACATTAAAACTTAATCCTGGTTGGATTTTGTCACTTGATGCGGATGAAGTTTTAGAAAACAGTTTTAAAGAAAAATTGCAATATTTGATCAATATTAACAATATTGATGTTTATAATTTTAAATTGTTTGATATGTGGAACGATGAAGAATATCGAGACGATCAATACTGGAAAGCGCATAATTCTTATATGACTTTCTTTATAAGATTTCAACCTAATTTTAAATATAAATTTAAAAAGACAAATCAACATTGTGGTAGATTGCCTAAAAACTTAAGTTGTTTACAAAATGCAAATGTTGATGTAAGAATAAAACATTTTGGATGGGCAAGAGAACAAGATCGTATAGCAAAATATAATAGATATATGGAGCTAGACAAAGATGGTAAATATGGGGTTATGGATCAATATAAATCTATTTTAGATCCTAATCCAAATTTAAAAAAATTTGAAGAATAATGGAACAAGAAAGCAGAAAAAAAATATTAATTAGAAACACGCAATTTGGCGCAGTTAAGACTATAATACAATATTTGTTGCAATTTGTGTTACGAACAATCTTCATTTATGTTTTAGGTAAAGAATATTTAGGACTAAATGGGTTGTTTGCTAACATATTAGGTTGTCTCAGTATTGTTGAGTTAGGTGTTGGTACGGCAATAGTTTTTTCTATGTACAAACCTATTGTTGATCAGGATATAGAAAAAATTAAGTCGCTAAATGCACTATACAAAAAAAGTTTTAGGATAATCGCTTTAATAATTTTATGTTTAGGTGTTGCAATTATGCCACTTTTAAAGGTACTTATCAAAAGTGATATTCCAACAGATATTAATATTTATATTATTTATGCAATCACTTTATTTAACACTGTACTTGGCTATTTGTGGGCGCACAACAGAGCATTGTTGTTTGCTTATCAAAGAAGTGATATAGAAAGTAAAATAGGAATTTTGCAAATACTATTGATAAGTGTTTCACAAATAGTGTTATTGCTAACTACAAAAAATTATTACGCTTATATAATATGTGCACCAATATTTACTATTGTAGAAAACTTATTGTTGTCAAGAAGTGTTAAAAAGGTTTGTCCAAATCTTAAAGGGAAGGTACAAAAACTTGACAAAGACACCACAAAAGAAATTAAAAGAAATATTGTCGCTTCAAGTATGACACAAATTGGTGGAGTGTTTGTAACTTCTACAGATAATATTTTAATATCTTCAATTTTGGGACTTGCAATTTTGGGTGTTTACACCAACTATGCAACAATAATTTTAAGTATCACTGCTTGTATCGCGTTGGTTACCAATAATGCCAGAAGCACTATAGGCAATTTAATAGCATCTAAATCAAGTGATTATGTATATGAAAAGTATAAAATATTTAACTTTATCATGTATTGGTTAACAGGTTTTTGTGCAATTTGTTTGTTGTGTTTAAGCAACCCTTTTATTTTGTTGTGGACAAAAGGTGCAACTGATTATTTATTAACATTTTCTGTTGTTGTTGTTTTGATAATTAATTTTTATATATCAAACACATTAAGTTTGACAGCAACCTTTAATGTCTCTGCAGGATTAATGTGGCACAACAAGTGGAAAACCATTGTGCAGGGATTAGTAAATCTTGTATTTTCAATTTTGTTTGCGCGATGGTGGGGTATTATAGGTATCTTTTTAGGGACACTGGCAAGTTATGTTGCAACACCTTTATGGTTAGATTCTCATGTATTATACAAGCATTATTTTAAAAAGAATATAACATCTTATTGGATAAAGTATATATTATTTACGCTTATAACTTTGTTGTCGGCAGTGATATGTTTGTCAGTTTGTGGATTGATTCCGTTTGGTGGTCTAACTGGTTTAGTGCTCAAGGGTTTAATCTGTCTTGCAGTGCCGAATATTATTTATTTGTTATGTTTCTTTAAAACAGAAGAATTTAAAGAGTGCTTAAACTTAATAAAGAATTTTATTAATAAGAAACGAAAACAGGATATGTAATGTATCCTTTTTCTATATATTGGAGTAAAATATGAAATTTTTAATAACTGGCGGAGCGGGTTTTATTGGTGGAAATTTTTGCCACTATATGATTGAAAAATATCCATATGATAGTTTTGTGTGTTTAGATGCCTTAACTTATGCAGGCAATATGGAAACACTGCAAGATATTTTGGATAAACCAAATTTTAAATTTGTTAAAGGTAATATTTGCGACAAACAACTGGTTGAAGAGTTGTTTGAAAAAGAAAATTTTGATATTGTTATCAACTTTGCTGCAGAATCACATGTAGATAGATCAATAGAAAATCCAAAAATATTTCTTGAATCTAACATAATTGGTGTACAAACTTTAATGGATGATTGTAAAAAATTTGGCATAAAAAGATATCATCAAGTTTCAACTGACGAAGTTTATGGTGATTTGCCTTTGGATAGACCAGATTTATTCTTTACAGAAGAGACACCAATTCACACATCAAGTCCATATAGCGCTTCAAAAGCATCAGCAGATTTACTTGTTATGGCTTATCATAGAACATTTAAATTGCCAGTTACAATTTCAAGATGTTCAAACAATTATGGACCATATCAATTCCCAGAAAAGTTAATTCCATTGATAATCAAAAAAGCGCAAAATGATGAAAAATTGCCAGTATATGGCAAAGGTGAAAATGTAAGAGATTGGTTGCATGTATTAGATCACTGCTCAGCCATTGATTTGATTGTAAGAAAAGGCAAAGATGGTGAGATCTACAATGTTGGTGGTCATAACGAAAGGACAAACATTGATGTAGTAAAAACCATTTTAAAAGTTTTAAACAAACCAGAAAGTTTGATTACTTTTGTTACTGATAGACCTGGACACGATATGCGATATGCTATCGACCCAGCAAAAATAGAAAAAGAGTTAGGTTGGAAACCTATTTATACATTTGATACAGGTATTGTAGAAACAATCAAATGGAATGTTGATAATAAACAATGGTTAAAGCATGTTGAATCTGGTGAGTATCTAAATTGGATGCAACGATACAACACAAAATAAAACATTAAAAAAAAGAAAAGTTTTAGTTGCAAACTTTTGAAATTAGTTAATAATTAGGAGTTGAGATAGGTAAATATCTTAACTCTTTTTCATGACTAGTTTAATTGGGTTTATAGGTGTGTGATTGTCTATAGGAGCAAAGAAATGATACTGGTATATCACAAAACAAATCTGACTGCCAAATATATAGAAGAATCATTTATTTATATACTATTTTCTACATCTTCAGATAAAAAATTTCTTAATCTTATTTCTGTTTCTTTTTCGTAATCTTCTCGATAATATTTTTCATAAAATTCTTTTTGATTGTTCCATATGTATTTTATAACATTATTGTCAAGATAATCTATACCTAAATTATTCATAATAGACAATATAAATTTAGTTTCTTCACTACTACCACAATAGCCACCAGGAATAAAACTAGGTATCATTTTACCTATTAAAGGTAGTTTATTTATTTTTTCTATCTTATCTTCTATCTTTTTTCTTTTATTTAATTCATTAAGAACTGCTGTTTTAGTTAAATGTATATTTTCTATATCATCAAATTCCCTATATACACTTAATAATTTAGCATGAAATATATCTTTTGATAAAGTTTCGATTTTTTCGTGTGTAGCGTCCATATAAACCTCCTGCACATTATATTAAATTATAACATGCTTTATAATTTAGTTCAATAATAAATTAAAATTTAATGAAAAAACAATACAGATTTTATTTGTCTTTTCGGTAGTTTCAAAAGGTACAACCTTTGCGTTTTTTTTGATTGAAAATAATTTTAATGCTAAATTTATATCAATTTTTAAGATTTATGTTATAATTATATAGGAGAAAATTATGAATTTGATGAAATATTCTACTAAAATAACTTTATATAATAGTTATTTTGATTTTAACGATAGGTTGTCAGCAAAATCTATATTAACAATTTTTCAAGATGTGGCTTCAATTCACGCTGAAGAGATTGGCGTTGGTTATATGGATATGTATAATAAAAATTTTTATTGGGTTTTAAGTCGTATTAAATTTGATATTTTAAAAATGCCCAAAATTAATCAAACTGTGATTGTGGAAACATGGCCACACCCAAAAGGCAGAGTAGACTTTGATCGTGATATGAGAATTTTAAGTGAAGATGGTCAAGTTTTAATTATTGCAACTTCAAAATGGTGTGTTATTGATACTGCCAATAGAAGACTGCAACGAGCAGATAATATTAATTATGTTGGAGATGTATATCCAGAAATTCTATACAATGAATTTTTTGGTAAAATTAGCGTGCAAAGCCAAGACCTGCAATCCAAATTTAAATATGTTGTAATGTTCAGTGATTTAGATCATAATAAACATATGAACAATACCAATTATGCAAATTTGGTATTAAGTGTTGTTGAAAATAAATTTGCAACCCATTTTGAAATTAACTTTATAAATGAGTGCTTATTAAACGATGAAATAAAAATAAAACATACAAAAATTGACGATGGAGAATATGTTGTTGGAGAAATAAATTCGTCACATGCATTTGTAGCATATTTAAAATAAAAAACAAATTGAATTTTCAATTTTGTTTATCATCTTAAGTTTAAATAAAACAACCTTATTACATAAGGTTTTATGGAGCTGATGACGGGGATCGAACCCACGAAAACCTCCACCTTACCAAGAACGAGCGCTCAAATCAAAAAATTGCGCCCTATATAAAATAACAACCTATTCCATAGAATATTATAACACATAAAATAAAAACTACTGTCAACAGTCAAGCACAACTTGACACCATTTGACAGTAGTTTCTTTGTTTTTAACAAAATTGACCGATTTTGAACGCCCTAAAACGACAGTGAACCTTATAGAACTTTTTTAAATAACTATTGACAAATAATTGAAAATGTAATAATATTATGATGGAGGTGTAACATGAGAAAACTTTTCAGAAAATTTAATAAGAAGTTTGACTTATTGTGCACAGCTTAAAACTCTAATGTGGTTTAGGGCACTATCTATGTGTAGTGCCCTACACATTAAATTTTATAATTATGAAAAATTTTAAAAAAGAAATTATTCCGCAAGAAATGAAAAGAAATATTGATGAGATTTTAGAAAAAGAACTTTTCAACGCTAATAGATATTATGCAGAAAATGATGTCAACATTTCAAAATTGATGGAAAGTGAAATGAAAAAATCTCCTATTGATTTTTTGCGCGAATTGAGATATAGATGGAATTGGCATAATCATTTTTATGAAGAATTGCTAGAACCAGCGTTTTCTGAAATTGTTCAAAATAACTTTAGTGATTGTTCAGTTTCGCAATTAAAAAATATAATAGATATTTATAAAACTTGTTGTATAGTAGATGAAGTAACATTAGTTTCTTCAGGAGCTATAAAAAAGCATTTAAATTATAATCTAGGTAAAATAAACACAGATGTGGAAGGTTTTTCACGAGAAGATGGTAAATTTATGCTTTTAACGCCTCCTGTGGAAACTTTTTTTGCGCAATATCGCATTGATCACTTAAATTATATTTTAGCTATTAAAAATAAAGATGATAATATTGATAGTTTAAGAAGTGGTTTATTGGAAAAATATCATGCAAATGATGAAGAAATTTTTAAGGGTAGATTTGATAAGAAGTTTAAAAAGTATATAGATGTGAGCAAAGATGAAATTGTAGATAAAATTAATACTTATAAGATAAAGGCGGAATATAAAGTCAAACATAGTTATTTTACGATAGAAAATCCGACAAGAAAAGCATTTACAGATATTATAATTTACGATAATGTTGATGAAAAATTTATATCATCGCAACTAATAGGAATTTCAGGATTTTTATTTAGGAAATTTGTGCTTAAAGAGTTAGATAGAATAGGTTTATTTCCAAATAAGTATGATATTTATGAGTTTCCAAAGGAAAAAATATTAAGTGTTTTAAACGAATTATTAAAACAAAAGGAGATTAAAATGGAAAAAGAGATTACACCTTATAAACAATCTGGTATGACATGTGCAATTGCATGTATGTTGATGGTTTTGCAATATTATGGAAAAATTCAAAAAGCAAATAGGCTTTATGAAAATGAATATTTCAGAAGATATCGCTCTAGATATTTGGATGGAACACCTTTTTCAGCACTTGCTTATCATCTTGCTAAAAATGATTTAAATACAGAATTGATTCATTCTTCTCCAAATATTTTTGATAACTCATCAAATTTACTTTCTGAGACTATGTTTAAATTGTCTATGGAAGAATATTCAAAGTATTTAGATGCCGCCAAAAACAATGGAGCTAAAATTAAAAACGGATGCCAAATTGACACCGAAATGCTTAGAAGGTGTCTAGAAGAAGACAAGATGGTAATTATTGCAGGTCAAATTGGAGAAATTCTTCATGCCATTTTAGTGTGTGGCTATGACAAAGAAAATTTTATTGTTTGTGATCCTTTATATAAAGCAAAAACAATTATGACCCCACAAGAAATTGATAGATTCATGTCAACTGCATTAGGGAAATGGTGTATTACTGTTAGTCAAAAAATCAAAAAACAAGAACAACTATTAGATGAAATTCCTGAATATCAAGAAGAAGCAAAAAATAAGCTTGATTTTTAATGGAGGTTGAGTGAAATTATTACAAATTAAGGATTTTTTAAAGAACAAAACGGTTATTGATGAGGATCTTTTTGTTGCCAAATTAAAAAAAACATATTTGCTTGGACCTAAAATAAATAACGAATTTGATTTAGAATCGTTTTATAAAAGAACTATATCTTCAAGTTTGTTTGAGTTTAAAAACTATAAAAAACTATCTTTATCTAAAGCACAAAGACTAATGACTCATTACATAAACAATCTTGGAGATAATGAGGTTTTAGAAATTTTTAAAGATGGCAAATTTTCAAAACATAAAATTATTAAAGTTCCAGTGGGGTATGATGAAAAATAAACTGATAACTGATTATAATGAAATAGTAAATATAATTGGAGAAGATTATAAAGATTTAGCTTCAATATATAGCGACAAGTTTGGTATAGTCAACGCAATTCTTGAAAGAAATGAATTGGAAAAATATAATTTAAAAATGTTTCAATGTTTAAGTGCCAATGCAAAGGACTTGTTTGGTTTGAGTAGAGAAGTGTCTAGCGGTGGCTTAGGTGTGGACAATAGCGAAAAAAGTGCCTTAATAGGTTGTTTGGCAGAAGCACTGGAGCGTTATTCTATGTCTTTTATTCCTCAAGATGATTTGGTATTTGAGTATTTTAATAACTTAAAAGAAGAACACAGGATTTCAAATTTTTACACATATTCTGAGGAGCAGTACAAAAATTCTCATTTTAGCAATCCTAAAACGGAAAAAATTTATTGGACTAAAATTAATTCAATAGATAATTTAAATTATACATATTGGCCAGCTAGTCTTATTTATTTGCCATTTGATTTGAAAAATCCTGTTGCTGAAACTACATCTACAGGTATGGCGGCAGGTGTTACAATTGATGATTGCATAAAGAGTGGATTATTTGAATTAATAGAAAGAGATGCTCTCATGATAAATTTTTTACAACGATTAAACCCTCCGGAAATTGATATTAACTCATTAAGAGGAGAGGCTAAATTATTGATTGATAAAATCAAACACGAGTATAAAATCAAAATTTACAAACTTTTTACAGATATAAATGTACCAGTGTTTTTATCATATATTTACAAAGAAGAAAATGGTAAAATTCATTATGGGATTGGAGCAAGTGCTAGTTTGAATTCTAACTATGCAATACAAAAATCTATTAAAGAATGCTTGTTTACATATTTTTATTCTAAAAATTTATTGCCATATAGGAAAGATAAACCTGAAGAGATAAATACGTTATATGAACATTTTTTATATTATCAAGGAGAAATGTTTAAAGAACTATTGTTTAATGGAGAAGTTATTAAATATAAAGAAGAAACGGTTGAATTGGAGGAAGTTTTAAACTCTTTAAAAGATAATGATATAGAAGTTTATTATAAAGAATTAACAACTGAAGACATAGTTCAAACTAATATAAAAGTTGTTAAAGTTATTGCTCCAGGGTTGATAGATTTAAATAAAAGCCACAATTTACCTCGATTAGGAGCAACAAGATTTTGGGGAGTTCCTCAAAAACTCAAATTAAAATATAATAAAGAATTAAGCAAAATGCCTCATCCATTTCCTTAGGAGAAGAATATGAAAAATTTTAACACGACAAATTTAATAAATGATTTAACATTGGACAGAAATCTAAAAGAAGATTTACATAATAAAATTTTAGCAGGAAATTTTAAATTTGATAAAGATATTTTAGATTTTATTCTTGTTTATATCTCAAAACTAGAGCATAGAGTAAGTAAGATTGTATTTAATGAGTTAAGTTTAAAAACAGGATTAGCTTATGATGAGTTGATGTCCAGATGTGAATGGTTGCACGAGATGGATCTAGAAGGGGTACAGTTATCTAAAAATCATAAAGAACTGTATGAGATTTTCGATAGCTTAAATATATTATTTCAAGAAAATAATATTGAACATTATTATACCAGTGGAATTCTTTCCTTTTTATTGGTTGGACAAGAATTGGAACGATATCATCATGATATTGATGTTTTTGTGAATGAAACGGATTTAGAAAAACTTGAAGCCGTTTCACAAATATACGGATTTTCATTTTATAGAAAACTTGGAGATAGGAAGAATGGAACAAAAAGAATTATGCTCAAAATGCAATTTAAAGAAATAGATATTCCAATAACTGTTTTTATGTATGAAAGAGAAAAAGATAATTCTATTACACAAAAAGATTATTATTATGATTTAAATGGCAATTTAATGGTTGAATTGATTTACAACAATGAATTGTCAGCAAAATTGAGTTTTAATGATGAAATAAAATATTTCCATAATATTCCATATAAAGCAATTTCTCTAGAAGCTTTATATTTGTGCAAAAAAGGTGGAAGACCAAAAGATGAATATGATTGTGCAGTATTTAAAGATTATGTAAATGAAAAAAATTTAAATGATTTAATAGTTGCTGTAAAATCAAACAAACCCTCTGAAAATGTTTTGTTAAAGGATAAGACAAAAATTGATTTTTTAACAAAATCAAACGATAAAGGATTGTATTATGGAAATTGATTATAGTTTTTATCTTTGTACAGAATCTGATATGTGTTACAACCATGATTCAATGTATAAAAAAGTTGAAGAAGCAATTTTGGGCGGTGTGTCTTTTATTCAAATTAGAGAAAAAAATAAATCAACAGTAGAAATTTTAAAAATTGCTCAAAATGTTCAAAGAATAACTAATAAACATAAAATTCCGTTAGTGATTAATGATAGAGTAGATATAGCACTGGCGATTAACGCCGATGGTGTGCATTTGGGGCAAGACGATATGCCTTGTAGTATTGCTAGAAAAATTTTAGGACAAAACAAGATTATTGGTGTTTCTGTGCATAATTTAGAAGAAGCTTATCAAGCAAAATTAGATGGCGCTAATTATTTAGGTGTTGGTGCAATGTTCAAATCTAAAACCAAACCTGATGCTCAAGTTGTGGATTTTAAGATTCTAAAAGAGATTAGAGACAGCATAGATTTGCCAATAGTTGTTATAGGAGGTATAAACCAGTCAACCATACCTTTATTTAAAAATATCAATATTGATGGATTTGCAATGATTTCACCGATTTTAAAATCTGACAATGTATTAACAGAGGCTAAGAATTATAAAAATTTAATCAATCAAATTAAAAACTACTGACTTAAACACAACACTAATAGTCAGTAGTTTCTTTGTTTTTAGGATAATTAACCGCTTTTGAACGGTTTAAAACGATGTAAATTTTTATTAAACGGAGTAGTTTGTATTTTTGATTATGGCATAAATCTAAATTTATTTTGATTGTGTCCCAATTATTATTCCAACATTGTAAAAAATTATTAAATCATGAAGTTGCAATTTTTTACTTAATATCAAAGATACAAGTAGTGATTATTTAAAATTTTTTGTAAAAATTAACAAAGTTTAAATATTATGTGCTATAATGTAATCTACATAGGAGCTAAACATGAAACAAACTCTTGACAAATTTATTTCCAATAACAATACGGGAATGATTTTATTAGATTCTCCAACGGGATTTGGGAAGACTTATAATGTAATACAAATAATGAAGGATTTTATTCAAGGCAATAGTCATCAAGAACTTGAAAGGATTTTTTTTGTTACTAATCTAAGAACCAATTTGCCTTACGAGGATCTAGATAAGCATTTGTCAGAAGAAGAGAAAAAGAAGTACTTTGTAGCTAAATCATATGAGGAAAACATATTTGACAAATGGAGTGTTATTAATAAAACAAGTCTTCCCGAAGAAGTTAGAGCTTCTAAGGAATTTAAAAGTTTAGATGGTGATCTTGAGATTTTGCTAAGTCTTGTTAAGGATGAAAACAAAATTCAGAATAAAAATAAGGCTATAAACAGTTTTCATAATAAAATTGCCACAATATCGGAACCTGCATTTAGGGAGTTTTTAAGAAAAACCTACTTTTACGGAAGATCAACTGCTGAAAAGAAAAAATTTATTGAAGATAATAAGTGGTTTAAAATTTTATATCCTATTTGTGACATAGAAAAATACAAAGTCGTTTTTTTAACAACGTCGAAATATTTTTCACCAATCAATACTTTTTATAGACTTCCTTTTTATATACATGAGGATGATATCATCAATAATTCATTAACAATAATAGATGAATTTGACGCATCTAAAAAATATATTTTAAATCAAATAGTTGAAAACTGTTTAAAAACAAATGTGGATATTGTAAAAATGTTTATCGATATTCATTATACTTTAAAAAACCTACATTTTCCTTCGCTATTGTCTAAGGTAACAATGTACAATAAAGAAAAAGTGGACAAAGGGGAATGGAAGCCTGCCAAAGAGATTCTGAGAATAAATAAGAAATTATTTAATAATGTCTACAAAGAGCTTAACTTAAATTTGCTGTTGAAAAGTGATAATTTCGAAACAAAAAAAGTTTTTTTATTTAATGATGGAAATTATGTAACGGTTTTTAATGATAATTCAAAAAAACATTTATATTTGAAAGCAGATAAAGGTGAGCAACTCTTAAAAATAAATGCAAATACATATCAACTTAATGGTACCTCTGTAAATAAAATGCTTAACAAAATAAATCATTGTCTTTGGCACTTTGCAAATGCGGTTTTTATATTAGCAAACAATTATCGTTTTTTCAAAAATTCAATAAATAAGGATTCTAATGACAATCAATATACACCAGAAGAAGCTATGGCCACTATTATGTCTATTTTTAATCTGCCAGATGAGAATCGTGAGTATTTAAAAAAATTAATATCATTTAATGATGTAGATATTTCTTTAGATGTTAAAGAAAATATAAGAAGAGGTTTTCAGTTTACAGAAGTTGAAGATAGCAATTATCATGATTTACAGTCATTAATTCATCAATTTAATTTTAAAACAACACCTGAAAATTTATTAATTGAAATCGCAAGCAAATCAAAACTTATAGGTGTTTCAGCGACAGCTTCTTTACCTACAGTTATAGGCAATTTTGATATAGAATATATAAAAAAATCTTTAAATGAAAAATACTGTGAAATACAAAATGAAGACAAAGATAGAATCAAAAAATCATTTGATAAAAATCAAATGTTATACACTGATGAGATTTCTATTAATTCCATTCTAATAGATGACGTAGATGGATTTACAGATAAAGAAAAGTCGAAAGAAATTTTAAAAGTTATTTATTCAGGTGATTTTTCAAACAAGTATTTAACAAAACTTGAAAACGAAAAAACGGATCAATATTATTTTTTAATATATTGTAAGTTAGCTTATGTCTATTACTTAATTGGTAAAAACGATGTTAAATCTACAGTAGCTTTTTTAAACAGATTACCTAGACATGACGATTCTAGTTTGGACATTAATGTTTTAAAAGAAATGTTTAGAGATATAGAAGATAATAACGCTTTGCCACATATTAATGACTTTTATGTGCAAAGTGACAATTTTGATAACGAAATGGATGAAGTGTATCAAAAATTGGCATCGGGTGAAAGTTGTTTTGTAATAACATCATATCAAACAATAGGATCAGGGAAAAATATTCAATATCCTATTAGTGATTTTGATAAGGAAAGAACAATAGTAAATGATCAAGAAAGAATGCAAAAAGACTTTGAGGCTGTTTATTTGGAAACTCCAAGAAATTTAACCAAAAAATTATCAAATAAATCTGAAGATAAGTATAAAGATTTAGCTTTATATTTATTTGAACAGCAAAGTTTATATCTCGCCGATAAATTAACATATGGTCACTATCGTCAAAATATCATTAATGGATTTAAGAAAGTGTTCTTTAATGATTGGTATTTACAAGCATTTAATAAAAACTCTGATATGTGTTGCCATTCAGCACAACTTGTAATTCAAGCTGTAGGAAGAATTTGTAGATGCAAAAATAAAAACAAAAAAATATTTGTTTTTTCAGATAAAGAAATATTAAGCAGACTTAAACGAATCGACTATATATTAAATGGAAGATTATTTAATAAAGAGTTTTTAAAACTGTATGAACTAAAGCAAGAAAATCTTCCTAAAGAAAATATTTTAAAATTATCTCAACAAAGCAAAAAAGCTTATGGGGTCATCACAAAAAATGCTTATACAGTCAGAACGTCCAAACAGAAGGTTAATGAATGGATTGCTCTTAGAAATTTCGTTTTAAAAAATCCAACAGTCAGCAAAGATGAATTACCTGACAAATATAGCGAATTGTATTACGTATTTGATAACAATACAAGTGGTTATTGTTATAGATATGAAAACGGATATAATATAACAGAAATTAAGTTTGATACTCAGGAAGATATGTCGCAAGTATCCGCAATGGATTGTGAACTTCCTATTATGTTAAACATTCCATGCGTAAAACAACTTTTTGAAAAAGAAGGTTATACTCAAAGATGGAAAAGGAAAAAATGTGTTATGACACCTTCTCTCTATAACCAAGTTTACAAAGGTGCATTGGGAGAAGTTGTTGGAAAAGAAATTTTGGATAAAGAATTAGGCTGGACCTTAATTGATATAGAAGATTACTCAAAATATGAATATTTTGACTATAAGATAAAGGAGAAAAATGTTTATCTCGATTTTAAACATTGGAATGATTTTATAAAAGATGCGCCTACATATGTAAAGAAAATTAAGAATAAATTAAATAAAGTTAAAGGTGAAAAGGCTATTATAATAAATATTATAAAAAGAGGAGAACATGAATTTCATACAAATGTCGATGATAATATTCTACAGATTCCATATCTAATTGATGAAGCTCGTAATGAAATTTCTCAAGATATGATTGATGTGATTCAAAACTTTATTTCACAATAAAAAATAGTGTAGGATAAAATATTTTATCTTTTAATACAAGTTTAGCAAATATGTGCTATAATGAATTAGTAGGAGAAATAATAATTAAAGCAAAAAAGGATGCCTTACGACATCCTTTTTTGAATTTCTCCCACAGTCTATTTTTCAATAGATAGCTTGTGATATGACAATATATTAACAAATATTTTTATAAATGTCAATAGGAATTGTCAATATATTATATGATTTTTTTTATTTTTTATACACCAAAATAAAACTTAATAGCCTCTTTATTTTATTTATTTCTTCTTCAGATAATTTGTAAACTTTATCAGTATTTAAATCTTTATATATTTTAACAAATCTTTTTCTGCTTAACAATCTTCCTTGATTAACCATAACTTTATTGTGTTTATTATCAATATTTAGCTGTACATTTTGTTTGTATATAGACTTAGATCTCTTTGATGACATTGGAAAAACAAAATAAGCATCATCATTGTGATTTTCTTTATTTTCATGTTTTCTCCAAACAAAGACAGGTCTTAATTTGTTTATTTCTGAGCCAATATTTGTTCCGAATAACACAGGTTGCCAAGTTTGATGAGAAAGGAAAGGTGATTGAAAGGGTAACTGTTGTGGGAGACACAAAAACAGCGTGTTCTGTGCGAGAAATACCAATCACAGACATTGTGGTGGAAACCTTAAAAACATGGCGTAAAAAGCAGGATTTCAGGCAAAAAATGGACACTAGCATCAAAGTTAATCTTATAGATTCCGATGCTTTCATTTTTGCCAACGATGATGGCAGTGTTAGGACATATTCAGGGTGTAGAAAGATTTTCGGTAGATTTATTGAACGCAACAGACTTCAAAAATACAATATTCACTTTCATGGATTAAGACATACCTTTTCAAATATGCTTTTTGAGATGAACGAAAATCCGAAAGTTATTCAACATCTGTTAGGACATCTTGACGTGAAAACAACAATCACAGTGTACAATTCTGTGGATGGCGAGTATGTAAGACAAGCAACCGATAAGTTGAACGATAAGATTAAAAAAGAAGAAATCTTTGCTCAAAACAAACAGATAGAAAATGAAAAGCAAGAACAAAAGAAAAGTGTGTCGGCAGAAATGAGCGATGAAGAGTTTGATGACATGTTTTTTGATTTACTAGAAGAAAGAAAACGAAGAAAACAAAAACAAGATGATATGGAGATGTAAAAATATTAAATATTGTCATATTTAAGATGATTTTCAAAATCATTGTGTTAATATGCAAACATAAAAGGTTGGAGGAATATCTTCAACCTTAAGGAGAAACGATATATGGACAAAGAGATAAATGTTTTAGATGAGAAATCTGAATATGATTATGATAAATTACTTAAAAAACTCAAACTTGTTCGCAATGGATTTAAAACAACAGGTAAGTATGGCATGCCTATTATTAAAAAACAAGATATTGATTTGGATAAAATTGATTTATGGAACTTCACGAAAACTAAATTAAATGACGAAGACAACAAACATAAAACAATACATTTTTTTACTTATGATTGGTATTTTGATTCGGTGTACGACAAACCAGAAGTTGCCATGGAAAAATTAGATCAATATTATGCTTTGCTAACACCTGAATTTAGTTTATATTGGGACATGCCAAAAGCATTGCAAATTTTTAGCACCTTTAAAAACCGTTGGTGTGGAGCATTTTGGCAAAAGCAAGGTAAAATTGTAATACCAACAATTGCATGGGGTTCAGAAACTAGTTTTGAATTTTGCTTTGATGGAATTGAAGAAGGTTCGGTTGTAACTGTTTCAACATACTCAAGAGAAGATTGTAAAGATGAATTTATGCTTGGTTACAATAAAATGTTAGAAGTTATAAAACCTTCTGCTATTATCTGTTATGGTACTCCATTTCCAGAAATGAAAGGTAATATAAAATCAATTAGCCCGTTTGATCAAGAAGAATTAATTGCAAAAATGGGATTTGACAATTACATGAAAAAATATCTTTCAGGCGAATTGTATCCAACGAGGTAGGCAGAAATGAAAGATTTAAAATTAAAAATTGAATTATTGCCAAAAGGTGCGTGGGGAAACGATTTTAGTAGAACACTATCAAAAAAAGATTGGGATGTTTTAAGAAAGAAATGTTATGAAAGAGCTAATCATAAATGTCAAATATGTGGATTTACAACAGATGATTTAGATGCTCACGAGGTTTGGAATTTTGATATAAACACAAAAACTCAAACTTTGATTGACATTGTTGCATTGTGCAGTAAATGTCATGGTGTTAAACATATAAGAAATTCACAAAGATTAGGTTATGGTGAAAACGCAAAAAGACATTTTATGAATGTTAATAATTGCAACGAACTGGAATTTGCTTCACATTTAACTAAAGCACAACTTGATTTTGAAGAAAGAAATCAAATTTATAGATGGAAAATGGTGGCGAATTTAGATAAGTTTGGTGGAGAAGATATTGAAATTAAGCAAAGAAATATTCCATTTATTGAAAATTCATATCAAAACATTGACTGGAATTTTCTTAGTTATAAAGAAATGAAAAATTTATTTGAAATAAAAAGGAAAAATAACAATTTAATTAGTGTTCCTAAAATTAATTACATAGAAGTAGACAACTATCAGGGAACAATCACAATATCATCTTTGTATACCAATAAAATAGAATGGTATTTAGATGGTTTTAAAATTAAAACAAAATTTAATATCATTGGAGAATTTTACACAACCTTGAAAGTCGAAAATTTGGTTGGGAAAGACCTTAATTTTATATTAATAGGTGATAATGGGCAGACAGTTTCTAAAACATTTGTACTTTTGCCTCAGGAGGTGTTATAATGGGAATGTGTAAACCTACGGGTGGAATATATAAATTGTATGGACCTTATGGAAAAAACATCAAAGATATTGATGGTCGCCCTCCAAATTCAAGAACTGATTATTACGATGAAGTAACTGGTAAATTGTTACAACAGCGATGGTATGATGCTGAAGGAAAGGCATGTTGGGATAGAGATTGGGATCATAATGATTCAAGGCACACGCACACATTTCCACACGACCATTATTGGCAATGGGAGAGAAATAAAGAACATCCTCCCAGACCTGAATATACAGGTCCAAACGGCGAAAAAACAAATAAAAACTATTGGTAAAAGGAGAAAATTATGAACAACAATCAATATGATAAGATTTTTGAAAAAAAATGTGATATTTGTGGTAAGACTTTATTAGCAAGTAAAACCGGAAATGGAGAATGTGCTCATTGTGGTTGGTATAATAATAGTCTTGGAGAAACAAATGAAGATGAAGTGATTTTCCCTAATATGATTTCTTTAAATAAGGCAAAAAAATTATATATAGAAGGAAAACCTTTTAAACCAGATTTAAATGATTTTCTTGAAATGTTATATTTTTATGGTGAAGTTGAGTTTTGGTATAATGGATTAAATTGTTGCGTGTTTTTAACAGATAATCCAAAAGGCAAAATTGATTTTGGTTGGAGTCCTGAAAATATTTATTACTTTTTAGACAAAAAAGACTTTATTCAAAATGCAAAAATTGGTGATGAATATGTAAGAGATATTTGGGATAAAGTTGAAAATCCTAAGTATATTTAATTAAAAAACTACTGACAGTAATTGACAGTAGTTTGACACCAGTTGACACCATTTAGGGTGATTTTAGGTGAGTTTAAGCAGTTTTAGACCGAAAGTTGAGTTGATCGATTTTCGGTTTTTTTATTAAATTTTTTGATAGCATTTGCATCTATTTTTGACAGTAAATATTTTTTTGTGTGGAAAATTTGTGGAAAATTTAAAAAATAAAAAACCCCTAAAATCACTATTTTAAAGATGGTTTTAAGGGTTAAGATTTTGGAGCTGATGACGGGGATCGAACCCACGAAAACCTCCACCTTACCAACTCGATTTCGGGCTTGTATGTGATTAACTATACTCCATATTGTGTTTTAATTTTTATATCTTTCAATATCTTGTGTTAAATAATTTTCATTTTGTTCATTTTATGCAATATTTTGCGTTTTGTATACCAATTTGTATACCAAAAAGTATGCCAATTGTATGCCATTTTATAGATGTTTATCGATAGTTGACTTATAAAAAACAAGTAAAATTTTAATATTTTTGAAGAGTATTATGTTATATATTTGCATTAATTTTTGTTTTATGTTATACTTTAAAAGTAAAGAAAGTAAAGAAATATTGGAGTGAAAAATGCAAAAAATTAAAGAAGCAATTTTATCTTCTAAATGTCAGATTACCGTGCCAAAAGCGATACGAGATATTTTGCAAGTTGAATGTGGTGATAGTTTGGCTTTTTATATTGAAGATGGTCAAGTTGTGTTAACAAACTTAAACAATATAAATGTTAAATTAAAAGATAAAAACAAAAAAACGATTGTAAAAAGGGGTAAATAAAAATGGCAAACGAAAGATATAGTGAAAATCTAGTACTAAACGAAATGGGTGTAGAATTAGGAGAAAACGATTTTGGTTTTGTTTTTCCACAAGGTGAAGCTGATAATTTCGATAAGATTGAAAAATGCTTAAAAGAAATGGGTGGAAAACCTACTATATGTTCTCTTGATGATTATGAGACAGTTGGTTCTGGCAGAGCAAAACCAGAATATATAGTTACTTTTAATAAAGACAAAAACACAATAATTTTAGTGGAATGTAAAAAGTCGATTAAAGAGCATGAAAGTTTGGAAAAAAATATGCCACAAAAATATGCTGTTGATGGTGCTTTATTTTATGCAAAGCATTTAAAAGAAGATTATAATGTTGTTGCTGTAGCTGTTAGCGGGACTTCTAAAGAGAATGTGAAAGTTAATACTTTTTATTGGAAAAAAGGTTTCGAAGATTATCAAGAACTTAAAAAAGCAAAAGATACCATATTGGAACCATTAAATTATTTAAATCTAGTTGAAGGCAAAAAACTAGAAAGAAAATTTTCATTACAAGAAATTAGAGAACTTTCACAAATAATGCATGAGAAATTAAGGCAAATTAAAATTTCAGAAAAAGATAAGCCAATCTTTATTGCAGGAATGCTTATTGCGTTACAGAACACTGATTTCAGAAACACATGGAATAATATAAATTCGTTTAATAGTTTAGTAAAACTTATGATTGATTCCATTGAAGAAACGCTTGATAATAGCGATATAAAAAGAGAAAAAATAGAAGCTATTAAAAGTTCATTTAGACGAATCAAAAGCAACGAAAAGATTAAATCCATTCCTTTAGGCGAAAATGGTTCTCTTGCATGGTTTATTGAGCAACTTGAAATGAGGATTTTGCCTATGATGAACCACTATGAATATACTGAAGATGCTTTAAGTATTTTTTATCACGAATTTATTAAATATAGTTCTACTGATGGAAAAGGTTTAGGAATTGTTTTAACTCCAAAACACTTGACAGATTTTATGTGTAAATTGGGTGAAATAAATAAACAAAGTAAAGTTGTTGATATATGTTGCGGTTCGGCGTCATTTCTTGTTACTGCAATGGGGCTAATGTGTAAAGAAGCAAATGCAAACGAAATATTAGAAATAAAAAAGAATGGGCTATATGGCGTAGAACTTGATACCGATTTATATACTCTTGCAATAACAAATATGATTATCCGCAAAGATGGAAAATCAAACATAGTATGTGGCGATTGTTTTTCTCAAGAGATCTATAATACTTTAAAAAATAAACATATATCATTGGGACTAATAAATCCACCATATTCACAAGAAGATAAGTGTGAATTAGAATTTGTAGAAAGATTGTTGGATATCCTTGAGCCAAGAGGACTGGCTGTAGCGGTTGTTCCAATGAGTTGTGCCATTGGTACAAAATTTAAAGAAGTAAGAGAAAGATTGTTCAAATATCATACATTAAAAGCTGTTTTTAGTATGCCTGATGATATATTTTATCCAACAGGTGTAAATGTTTGTGTTATGGTTTGGGAAGCACACAAATCTCATGATAGCAATAAATCTACTTTCTTTGGTTACTGTAAAGATGACGGATTTGTAAAAAGAAAGAAAATGGGAAGAGTTGATTACTTTAACAAATGGGAAGATATAGAAAAAGAATGGTTGGATTTATATGAAAATAAAAAAGTTATTGATGGCAAATCGGCTTTACAATGTGTAACACATAAAGATGAATGGTTGTGTGAAGCATATATGAAAACCGACTATTCAACATTAACACAAAAAGACTTCCAACAAACAGTAAATGATTATCTTTCATATTTAGTTAAAAATGGTGATATATATGAAAACTAAAACATTTTTATTAAAAGATATTGCGAAAATAGATTATGGAAATAAATTTGATTTGCAAAAAATGACTTTTGATAATCCTAATGTAAATTTTATTTCCAGAACTGCTCTAAATAATGGAGTTTCAGCTATTGTTGATAGTATTAATGGTCACGCCCCATATCCAGCAGGATGTGTAACTATTGCATTAGGCGGAAGTATAGGTGCAACTTTCTACCAAAATAAACCATTTTATACAGCTCAAAATGTTGCTGTCATACAGTTTGAAGATAATATTTCACAATTTGCAAAATTGTTTCTTTGTCAAATAATAAAATTTGAAGTTAGAAATAAATTTAGAGCTTTCGGAAGAGAGTTAAATAAACATATAAAAACAGATTTTAGTGTAGATTTACCTATAGATGACAATGGCAATCCTTATTGGGAATATATGGATAATTTTATAAAACAGTTGCGTTATAAAAAAATTAGTTCTAATAACTTAAATAAAGACCTTGTTCTGACAACAATTGATTGGCAAGAATATAAATTAGTAGATTATTTTAGAATTGTTCCAGGGAAATATCATCCATCTGATGATTATGATTTAGGGGACACGCCATATATATCAGCATCTAATATAAATAATGGAATTTCACAATATATTAATTTAGAACCCGACTTTAAAGGTAATTGTATTATTACAGGAAAAGTTGGATGCACTGCATTTTATCAACCAAATGATTTTTGTGCAACAAGTGATGTAAATATTTTTATTCCTAAAAATTTTGTATTAAACAAATATATTGGTATGTTTTTAGTTGCGGTAATAAACAAAAGTGAAAATTATAAATGGAATTATGGTAGACAATGCAGAGTTGGAGATAGTAAAGAAATAATTATAAAGTTACCAACAAAAAATAATCAACCTGATTGGCTATATATGGAAGACTATATTAAATCTTTACCTTATGGGGATAGAATTTAACTTTAAACACTCAATCTTAAATGATTGGGTGTTTTTCATATGAAAAAAGCACAATATAATTGTGCTTATTGGAGCTAATGACGGGAATCGAACCCGTGACCTCCACCTTACCGGAGTGGTGCTCTACCTACTGAGCTACATTAGCATATACATGATTTTAGGGTATTTTTGTGTATTTTTGGCTAAATATTTACTTTAATTTTGCATTTTTGGTATAGTATACCAGTATGTATGCCAATATTGATAATCACTATATATAGGGGTGTATCAACAAAATTGCCTATATACTGTGTTTAAAATACGGTTAATGTAAGGGTTTAATACGTTTTTTAAGTCCTTACCAAGGCAGCCCTCTACCTACTGAGGTACTTCAGCGTGATGAATTTTTGGGTGTTTTTTAAGATGAGGATTTTGGCACTTTTGATTTTTACCAAGGCGGTGCGCTACCGACTGTGCCACATCAGCATATTAAGATTTTTGGTATAATTTTTGTGCTTGGTTTTTCCTTACCAAGAGTGTTTGTTGACTTACATATCAGTATGTGTTTTAAGCTAATAATGACAATCTTTTTATGTGTTTATATTATCAATTATGTTTAAAATAGTCAATATATTTAATTGTTTTTAATCAAATAAATAAAAAAAGAAATTAAAGCTTAAAATTATTTTAATCTTTTATATGTTTCAAAAATATCATCATAGATGTGTATTTTATATTTTTGTTGCACTTGATCAAAGTGGTATTGTTTTATATTTATAGTATGAAAAGGAAACCAAACTATTCTTTTGCTAAAATGTTGTATGATTGTATCTTTTTTAGGATTGCCTTGTTCGTTAAACTTTCTTGGTAAATAGATTTTGTTTTTACAGCATTTGTTAAGAGAAGTTTGATCTGGAAAAGCCATTTTTTTAGAAAAACACATATCTCTTACTTTTTGTAGTAAATTTGTTTTTTTAATATTTTTCATATTCATTAATAGAACACCTGAGTTAAAGTAGTTTGGATTAATAAACCATCTGCCATATCTATCTTTAACAACACCAAGTTCGTGTTTAGAAATATCCACATCAAAAAGATGTTTAATATTTCCATTAAACATTACATCTGAATCTAAATATATAACTTTTTCTGGCAGGTCTATTTTATCGGCGAATAGTCTTAAAAACGCAAATGGTGTATATTGATTTAAGTGGTTTTTGCTATTGGTTGCCCAATTATTGAATTCGTCTCCTATTACAATGCGAGTAACATTACTGTTAGAGTTTTTTTCTTTAATTATGGTGTTTAAAAGTTCAATATCTTTTTCTTGAATTGGTTTATATTCCGGATTAAAATCTGATAAATCAGCTGTTAAAATGTAAATATTTAAAGGGGCATCACAATGCTTTATTGCGGATAAAACAGTTAGTAAAATTCCATCAAAAACTTTGTAGTTGCCACCAAATAAGATGTTAATCATTAATCCTCCATGTTTACATATTTAACAAATTCATAAGTATTGAGTTCTGTTCGTTTTTTCATTTGTTGGTATACGACATCTCTTAATTGTTGTTTTTTTTGTTGTTTATCTAAGTGTTCTTCTACAAAATATGGTCCGTCTATATAAATCTCTATTCTTGGTTTTTTACTATATTTGCGTTTGTGATAGGTTGTGGTAAAAGTAAATATAGGTTTGTTATATTCAACAGGATAACGAAAAGATTTTTCTGAAAAATCCCGTATTTTTGTATAATATGGCCAAAGATGAGCTTCGGGATAAATTATAATAGGGCGATTGTTAGATACATAATAATCCATAGTTCTTTTAAAATTTTTTGTTGCATCGATAGTGTCTGGCAAGGGGAGAGCTCCCCACATGCGTGCAAATTTGCCCCATAAGGGCATATATACATTATCGCGATTAACAATGACATATGGTTTGTGTGGAAAACATATAAAAGTAGGGCTGATGCTATCTGAATATTGATTTGTGTGATTTGCATAAACAAAATAGCTACCTTTAACGGTTTTTAAAACCTTTCTGTTTTTAAATTTGATTCTTTTAAAAAGTTTAAAATGGACCCAAACAAAAGGCATTGCTATTATGCGATAAGTAAGAAAAGAGATAAAACGATACAAAAGATTTTTGTGGATATACTGATAGTTTTTGTCTATTGGTTTAGAGTTGATTTTAAAATCAAGAACTTCGTCGTTTTCATTTTTATAAAAAATAGTATCTTTTAATTTCATTATTTCTCCATAATTAGTATATTGTATAGTTATTATATCCCTTAAAAAAAATTTAATGAAAATTTGTAAACAGATTACAAATTGTTTTGTATTTTGTCATAATCTTGTTATAATAATGATATCTTAATAAAAGGAGAGTGCATATGAAAGGATTTGTAAAATGGATGGATAACGCTCCATTATGGCTTAAAATCATCCTTGCTTTGCCAGGTCTTGACCTTGTTTGGGCAATCTATCGTGTTGTCAAAGGTGCGGCTTATGGCAAAATTGGTTTGATTGTTGCTGGTATACTTTGGATTATTCTTGGTTGGGCAATCCTTTGGTTAATTGACTTAGTAAGTATTATCATATGGAAGTCGCCAAAGTTGTTTGCTTAAAATCAACAACATGAGAAAAAACGACGTTTTAATTAACGTCGTTTTTTATTTTTATTAAGATTTATATAAAAGTTAAATATTTAATTTATTTTTTGTTTTTGGTTGGTTTAATTTCTATTGGTTTCCAGTATGCTTCTTGCAACCTGTCTGCATCAAAGCAAGTTGTGTTAGGGCAAATTGCACGATGAATTATAACGCCTCTACCCGTGGATACAAAACCGATTATATCATCACCATACATTGGATGACAGCATCCAGCAAATTTGATTAGAGTGTTGTTTAAATCTTTTACCACGACTTGTTTTTCGGTAGGGGTAGCAATTCTTTCGCCAGTTGCTTGTGTGGTAATAATTGTTTTGTTTTTAATTTGTTTTTGATAAGCTGTGGCCAACTTTGTTGCAATAGGTTTTGCTGGTATAGAGTTTGTGCCTATGTTTGCAAAAAGTTCGTTTTCTTCTGTAAAGTTGTAATATTCTAATATGTCCGCCATGCTCTTTTTTGTCATCAATTTGCTGACAGAAAAGCCTTTTTCTTTTATGGCATTTTCTAATATTGTTTTGCCAAGTTTAATGTTGTCTTCCTTCATATTTTTTTTGAAGAAGGTGTTAATTTTGTTTTTGGCTTCGCTTGTTTTTATGATTTTTAGCCAGTCTCTTGATGGGCCTTTTGAGTTTGGGTTTGTGATTATTTCTACAACATCGCCATTGTGTAACGATGTGGTGGTTGGCACCATTTTGTTGTTGACTTTTGCACCAACACATTTGTTGCCAACTTCACTGTGTATAGCGTAGGCAAAATCAATTGGTGTTGCATCGCGTGGAAGATATATTACTTTACCTTTTGGTGTTTGAACAAAAATTTCGCCTTCGTAAATATCTTGACTTAACGAAGATGCAAGTTCGTCTATGCTTATATCTTCATTTTCCATCATTTGTCGCAACCAAGCAAGCCTAGAGTCAAGAGTATCTAATTTAGATTTTTTCTCTTTATAAAGCCAGTGAGCAGCAACACCGTACTCTGCAAATTTATGCATTTCTTCTGTGCGTATTTGAATTTCTACTGGCACACCTTCAAAAATTACAGTGGTGTGTAAAGATTGATAACCATTTGACTTAGGTATGGCTATATAGTCTTTAAAACGCTTTTGCAAAGGCTCTACTTTGCTGTGAATTCTGCCTAAAAGAGCATAACAGTCTTGTGTTGTACTTAGCACGGCACGCACTGCAATCAAGTCGTATATATTATCTAAAGTGCGGTCTTGTAACTTTCTGTAAATGCTGTAGACATGCTTTTTTCTGCCATAAACTCTGCCTGTTATGTTTAAATCTTTTAAGCAATCGTTTACAAGAGCACAAAGATTATCTACAATAGGTAGACGACTAGAAAATCGATTGTCAACTTCTTTTTTTATCCTAAGATATTCAGATGGATTGTCTAAATAAAAAGCAGTATCTTCCAATTCAGTTTTAATTTTGGATAATCCTAATCTTGCCGCAAGTGGGGCATATAAAGAGAAAATTGATTTTGCCAGTATCTTTTTTTCTTCTTCAGTAGTGTTTAAAAAATGTATATTGTTTACAATAGTTGCAATTTTTAACATTATTATACGCACATCTTTTGTGATTGCAAAAAACATTTTTCTTAAATTTTCTGCTTCGTTGGCTTGTTGAGAGTAATTGATAGAATCAAGTTTGTTTAAAACTTGTATACACTCAAAAGAGGATTCAAAATCTTGTTTGATATTTTCAAGACTTATTTTGCCATCTTTAAATAATTGATATAATACACCGTCTAACTTGATTTCATCATTTAATTGCATATTGTCTAAAATATGCAAAAAGTCTTCTATTTGTGCCAAGTTTGTTTCGTCAAATTGTTTTAAAAGTTCATTAATCTTGTTTTTCATTATACAAGCATTTTATCATAACTTTAATTTTTTTACAATGGTTTTTGTCCAATCTAATATTCTATTTTTGTAGAAATTTTCATAGATATGTATATATGCATTATTTAAACAAAAATCAAGTGTTAGAACAAGTTGGGACAAGCTTGCAAGGATTAAATAAAAAAGAGATTGAACGACGCCTAAATCAATACGGCAAAAACGAACTTGGCAAAGAAAAAAAACAAACTTTTTTAAAATGTTTTTTTAAGCAGTTTTTAAATATAATGGTTGCTATTTTGCTTGTATCGGCTGTTGCGTCTATTACAATAGCGATTATAAAAAAAGAATATGCAGATTTATTTGAAGGATTTGTTATTTTGTTTATTGTAATTATGAATGCGCTGATAGGTGTGTTTCAGGAAAGCAAGGCACAAGCGTGTATTGAAGATTTGCAAAAATACAACAAAATATTTGTAAAAACAATACGCGATGGACAAGTTGCTAAAGTTGACAGTATAGACCTTGTGGTTGGCGACATTGTGGAAATGGAAGCAGGCAACATTGTGTCTGCGGATATAAGGCTGATTGAAACAAACAATTTCTATTGTGACGAAAGTTCTTTAACCGGAGAAAGTATACCAGCAGAAAAAGATGCGGAAGTGGTTTTAAAAGAAACTACACCGTTGGCAGAACGCAAAAACATGGCTTATTCTGGAAGTATGGATACAAACGGAAAGGCTAAAGGTGTGGTTGTGCAAACAGGCAAATCAACCGAACTTGGCAAAATTGCAAATATATTATTTAACTCAAAAAAAGAAAGAACTCCGCTTCAAAAATCGATTGATAAGATTGGCAAAATAATCACATGGACAGTCCTTGCAGTGTGTTTCACAATACTTATTATAGAATTGGTTTCTGGCAATGGAATTAAGGATGCTTTAATGGTGTCAGTTGCTTTGGCGGTGGCGGCCATACCAGAAAGTTTACCTGCTGTCATAACTATAATATTGGCACTTGGTGTGCAACAACTTGCAAAAAGAAGATGTATCATAAAACGATTGCATGCGGTTGAGACATTAGGTAGTTGCGAAATTATTTGCAGCGACAAAACAGGCACGCTTACAATGAACAAAATGCAAGTTGTTCAAACTTATACAAATCGAACAGATGATACTACAAGTGAAGAATTTTTAGACATGACAAAATGTATGATGCTTTGCAACAACACGAATATTGAAAAAGGCAAACTGGCAGGAGAACCAACAGAACTTGCTTTGTATGAATATGCCTTAAAATATACAAAACATGGTAAAGAAAAAATCATACATGAAATACCTTTTAATTCTACACGAAAGATGATGACGGTTTTGGTGTCAGATAAAAACATGTACTCATACAGTAAAGGTGCGCCAGAAAAAATAATAAAAAAATGTAAATTTATCAAAATTAATGGCAAAATTGTTGAATTTTCTGCAAATTTAAAAGAAAAAATTGAAAATTTTAATAATTTAATGACAGATAAGGCTTTAAGAGTTATGGCATTTGCAATGAAAAATATAGAATTGTCTAATGCAAACGAAGACACTGAAGAAAATTTAATTTTTTTAGGTTTGGCAGGACTTATGGATAAACCAAGACCAGAAGTAAAAGATAGCATTAAAAGTTGTTTTAAAGCAGGTTTAAAACCGGTAATGATAACTGGTGACCATAAGCGTACTGCGTTTGCAATAGCACACGATTTGGGCATTGCAAATTCTATTGAACAAGTTGTCACTGGTGAAGAACTGGATAAAATGAGCGATAAGCAATTAAAACAATCGTGTCACAAGTTTACTGTTTACGCACGCGTAAGTCCAGAACATAAAGTGAGAATTGTAAAAGCGTATAAATCACTTAAAAAGATTGTTGCCATGACAGGCGATGGGGTAAACGATGCGCCAAGTTTAAAAATTGCAGACATTGGTGTAGGTATGGGCAAAAGTGGAACAGATGTGGTAAAAAATGTTGCCGATATGGTTGTGACTGATGATAATTTTGCTTCTATAGTAGTTGCAGTGGAAGAAGGGCGTAAGGTTTATAACAATATTCAAAAAGCACTTCAGTTTTTGATTTCTACAAACTGCGTGGAAGTGTTTGGCATGCTTATATCTTTGGTTTTCTTTCCTGAATATACATTTTTATTGCCAGCACAGATGTTGTTTATAAATTTGGTTACCGACAGTTTGCCTGCATTTGCACTGGGTATGGAAAAGGTAGAAAAAGAAATAATGGAATCTCCACCACGAGACAGTCATGCAGGTTTGTTTGGTGGTAAGGTTGGTATTTCTACACTTTATCAATCTGTTTTGCAAACATTGATTGTTATGGTTGTGTTTGTTGTGGGTGTTTATTGTTATTCTCCGGATGTTGCCAGCACAATGGTTTTCTTTACTGTGATATTTATGCAGTTGTTGCATAGTGTAAACTGCAAAACAAACGGAAGTATATTTGAAAAAAATTTGTTAGACAACAAAACTTTTAATATTTGTTTTCTTATAACTTTAGGATTAAACTTGTTGGTTGCTTGTGTGCCTTTTATGTATACAATATTTAATTTAGAATTTTTAAATTTGTCTCAATGGATTATGGTAATAATTGCTTCAGTTTTAATTATACCTGCATGTGAATTAATTAAAATTTTTATAAATAATAAAAAATATAGCAAAAAATTATTAAAATTTAATAAAAAATCAATAAAAAATTAAATTTTTAATAAAAAATAAATAATTAAATTATTTTAAAATAAAAAATCAATTTCTTTTTCTTTCAAAAAAAGTATAAAAAAACTACATTTGGTAATGATAAATGTAGGAGGACTTATGAGCGTTGAAAGTAAAAGAAAATTGTCGGTGATTGTGTACTATACACTTGTTATCCTTGCTATTGTAAGTGCTATATTTTTTGCGTATACATTAATCATACAAAACATGGTTATGTGGGCAAAAGTTGTGTACTTCATTTGGGTAGGTTTGGTGATTGGTGCTGTAATCTATGACGTCATTTGTACCACGACTAAAGAATCAAAATATATGTCAGGTTGGATTGTTTATATTTTGAGTTTGCTTTCAGTGGTGGTTGCTGTTGTGTTGTATTTTATGAATACTACAAGAACAGGACTTATTGCAAACTTCTTTAATATGGTGTTGTCTACATCTTTGATTTCGTTCATCGTGTCAGGTTTCTTAATTGCAACTTGGTGTGTTGGTGAAAGCATGGTAGAACATCGTACTGCAGAAAGAGAAATTGAAGGAAGATAACAATCTTTTAGTTTCTTATCACTATGAAAAAATACGGCAATTCCGTGTTTTTTTGTATATTAAAATTTGTTTTTATAATGTTAAACCGCCGTCTATTGTGATGATTTGACCTGTGATAAAATCGGCTTTGTCTGATATCAAAAATTCCACAAGATTAGCCACATCTTGTGGATAACCTATTCTGCCAACAGGGGTTGCACAAACAATATCATCAACGGAGTTTTTATCAAGGTGATTATTCATTTTACTTTCTATCAAACCAGGGCAAATTGCATTTACTGTAATGCCTGATGGTCCAAGTTCTTTTGCAAGAGCTTTGGTTAAAGTGTTTATTGCGCCTTTGCTTGCTGAGTACAAAGACTCTACACTTGCACCTACCACGCCCCACATTGACGATATGTTTACAATTTTGCCACTTTGTGCGCTTATCATGTGCTTTGCCACTTTGCTTATTGTAGAAACTGTACCATAAACATTTGTGCCAAAGATTTTGTTATAGTCATCTTTTGTTACATCTTGTATTTGCTTAAATTGAGTGATGCCAGCACAATTTATCAAACAATCAATTTGTCCAAATGTTTTTAAGATTGTAGTAATTGTATCTTCTACTTGTTTTTCATTACACAAATCACACTTTAAGTCTAAAATTTGTACATTTTTAAATTCTTTTTTAAGTGCAATTATTGGGTCTTCGTTTGTATTATATAGCACCGCTAAATTGTATCCGTTTTTTGCAAGTGTTTGTGCAATTTGTATGCCAATATCACCACTTGCCCCTGTTATTATTGCTGTTTTCATGTTGTTATTATAGCAACTAAAATCAAATTTTACAATAGTTTTATATCAAAAATTATATTGACTTTGTTATAATAAAATATTATAATAAAAATATGAGTATTAAAATTAAAAGGTTTTTAAAAATATCAATCATAACATTGTTGGTAATTGCGGTTATTGCAGGCACATGTTATTTGTTTTATTCTCGCTTTGTTAAAAGCAAGGATAGTTTTGCCACTGTAACAAGTTTTGTAAACAGTAAAGAGCAAACAGATTTTAACAACAAAATTGTAAATGTAAATGCAAAATCGGGTTGTAATAGATTTACAGATTTTTTGATTATACAACAAGATTTTGAAAATATCACATATGTGCTAAACGGATATTTGACAAGCGCTGATGATTATGATATTGACGAAACGAAAATTATAGACTCTTTAAATTCAGCAATTGAAGTGCGTAATGCTTGTAGCTCTATGTTAAAAGAATATGAGACAAAGTGCGATATAGCTGCTCCAGGTTTTAATCCAGAGTCTGGTGCAAATGATCTGTATGCTGGTCTTGCGTCTTACTATGTTACATATGCCAAGTTTTTGCAAGTTGTAGATGCAGAAATCAACAAAGTAGTTGACAAAACTGCTGATGTTAAATTTGCCTTAATTGATGTCTATTTAAACATGACAATACAAACATATTCTCAGTTGATAACAACAAATCAAGTTGTGTCTGTGTTTAATGCATCAAACATAAAATTATTTTCTAATTATTTTGAATTAAATAATTCTTATGTTGGATTTGATGTTAATAACTATATGTTTATCAACAATTACAATGCTTGCAACAAAGCAGAATTTGCAAACAAGTTTGCACAAAGTCTTGCAAATGATATACAGTTAAATGGCGACAAATTAAACGACGCTATGTACTATTTTAAAGCAATGGAGGGACTATTATAATGAAAAAGTGGTTATGTTTATTATTATGTATGTTCTTGTTGCCTAGCGCGTTTTTGTTGTCTGCATGCAAAAACAAATCTGGTTATCAGTTAAAAGACCTTAACAACGATTACATTGGTATTTGTACAGGTGGATTGTTTAAATATACACAAAATAAAATCATTATTGATTATTCTGATTATTCAAGTTTAAACACTGTAATCAATCAGGAACCTTATAGCAATATTGGTAAATATAATGAGATGTTTGAAAACATGATGTTGTTTGCAAACTCTTATGTTGACGATTGTTCTAACGATACAAAAGAAATAGATAAAGGTACTCGTGAACTTATTAAAGACCAATTAAAAGAATTAAAAGACCAATTTAGTGTTGTTCAACAAAGGGCAGAAGAATTAGACAAAATTGTAGAAATGCATGATGATTTCAATGCAATTTGTATGAATAGGCTTGCAAAGTTGTTAGAAAGTTATAATCCTTTGTTTGTAAAAGCATATAATTTTAGTCATACACTTTCTACTATATACTTTGCAGGTGTTCAAGTGCCAAATGTTGCAGGCGTAAGTGTTGCAAATTTTAGCCCTTTAAATGGTACAGTAGATTTTAGATTGGATGCAAGGCTTAAACATCAGGTTGTAAATACTACAAGATATTATGTAGAACTTTATGTGGAAAGTGAAGGTATTGCATCAAGTTTGACAAGAAAATCTGGCGACAATTACAATCAATTACAAAATTTTGCAAATTATCAAAGCAAAATTAACACATTAAAAAACAGAAGATATGATGAAACAAACTTAGGTGTTATTAGTTTAAATGATAGTTTAGAGCAAGAATATTTAAATTTGTTTGTTCAAGCATGTGGCATGCAAAGGGCATTAAACAATGATATTGCAAAATATAATGTGGCAATTGGCGCTGTAAATTACTCTGAATTGATTGTTGATGATATGACAGACTTTGAAAAACAATATAAAACTATGATAGACAACTTTGGTTATATTATAGAAGAGTATAACAATGTATTAGATAATTTGCTAGACAAAATGGGAGCATAAAATGACAGAAAAAGAATATTCTGAATTAGCAGATTTGTTGTATCCAAACACTTTGGATACATCTTTTTACTTTAATAAATACAAACCACGCGATGTACAAGGAGAAGTAACTCGTATTGCACCAAGCCCTACAGGTTATTTACATATTGGTCAACTTTATCAGGCTCTTGTGCACAGGATGCTTGCGGACAAAACAAACGGATTGTTTTATTGCAGGTTGGAAGACACGGATGGCAAACGAGAAGTTGAAAATGCAGGCAAAATAGCCTACGATATGCTTTGCAGATTTGGTTTAAAACCAGACGAGGGTTATTGTGGTGACAATAATGAAGTTGGCGATTATGGTCCATATAAGCAATCTGAAAGAGTTGAGATATATCGAGCATTTGCACACGACCTTGTAAAACGCGGAAAAGCGTTCCCTTGTTTTTGCGAAGTTACCTCTGGAAAGGAAGAAATATTAAAGCGTAGGGAAGAAGAACTTGAAACTAACGATGATTTGGAAGTTAAGGATCCATGTCGTGAATTGTCATTAGAAGATGTTAAACAAAAACTTGAGCAAGGCAAAACATTTGCTTTGCGCTTAAAATCTGATGGAGATAAAGAAAAATCTTATAAATTTATTGACGCCATAAAAGGCGAAAAAGAAGTTAGAGAAAATACCAAAGATGATGTTTTGATTAAATCTAATGGTATACCTGTATATGCATTTGCACATATTGTTGATGATATGCTTATGAAAACAACAACAGTTATTCGTGGGCAAGAGTGGTATCAGTCTTTGCCAGTACACTTAGAACTTTCAAAGGCGTTTGGATATAAACCATTTAAATATGCGCATACTCCAAACATTTGCGTGTTGGATGAAAATGGCAACAAACGCAAAATAAGCAAACGCAAGGATACATTTGCTGATGTACGCTTTTTCCTTAAAACGGGCTATCCAATCACAGCGGTTATTGAATATCTTTTAAATTTATTAAACAGTGATTTTGAAAACTGGCGTAAAAACAATCCTGAATTATCTTACAAAGAATTTCCTTTTGCAGTTAAAAAAATTGGTGTAACAAATCCTTTGTTTGATTTTGTTAAACTTAACGATATTAGCAAGACAATCATTTCAAAGTACACAGCAGAACAAGTGTATGAAAGTTTGATTAATTGGGCAAAAGAGTGGAGCACAAATGATGTTGCAAAAATAGAACAAAACAAAGATGTTTTAATTAAAATCTTTTCTATTGACAGGGGCACACCAAGACCAAGAAAAGACATAACTTATATGAGTGAAGTTTTAGAATTGTATAATTATGTGTTGCCTAACTTTGAACCAACATTTAATTTTGAATTAGGTGCAGTTGATAAAAATGATTTGATTGTTTTCTTAAATGACTATAAAGATAACTATCAACAGGCTGTTGACAATCAAGCATGGTTTGAAGATTTAAAGAGTATGTCTATTAAACACAATTTTGTAGATAACAAAACTTATAAACAAAATCCAGAAGCATATTCTGGCAATGTAAGTGACACATCTAAGTTTATTCGTCTTGCAATTACAGGCAAAGAGAATAGTCCGGAACTTTATTCTATTATGAAAATTTTAGGTGTTAAAAAATGTAAAGCGCGTTTACAAAATTTAATTGAATATATCCAAAAAATTTAGCATATTGCTAAATTTTTTTTAAATTTTTTTTAAAAACAAATAAAAATTAATTATTTTTATAAAATTTTGATATTTTTAATAATATTTTTTAGTTATTGTAATAAAAAATTATTTATTAAAATTTTTACATATGATTTGTAAACTGAAAATATTTTATGATATAATTACTATAATAAGGGGTGAAATATGGCAACAAGAAAAACTGCAAGTAAAGTTAGCAAAAAAGCAAGTTTAAATATTGATATTGAAGCGCCAAAAAAATCAACAAAAAGAGAAGTTGCAAAAAATTTAAAAAAGATGAGCGGGGTTGCAATGTGCCTTGCTGTTATTTTGCTTGTTGGTGGTGTAGCTGGCGGATGGTTTGGATGTAAATATTTGATGCGTAACGATTGCTTTACTCTTGTTGGTAAAGACGAAATAACTCTCACTGTTGGAGAAGTATATAAAGACGAAGGCGTAAATGTGATTTCTTTTGGTAAGGACATGAAAGATAAAGTAATTGTAAAGACAAATATGGATGCAAAAGATGGTGGCTATACGTCACAAGAAATTGGTACATATTATATGGTTTATACGGTGGATAGCATAAAGTATGGAACGTTATTTAAAATCCAAAAAATTAGGCTTATCACTTTTGTAGAAGAAAGCGAAGCAGAAGAAATTATCACAGAAAATGGAGGTAATGACTAATGAAGAAAAATCCATTTATCAGTTTTATTGTTTGCCTATTTGCACTGATTTTAGGTGTTGGCGGTGGTGCGGTTGGTATAACTTATGCCACAATGCCAGAAACCGAAGAACTTGTTGTTGGCGAAGAAGTTTATTACACTTACAATGGCACAGGTGTTTCAAACGTACCGTTGGATAGCGCTGGTCAAGGTTTGTCTGTGCATTTTCTTGAACTTGGCAATAAATACACAGGAGACTGTACATATATCAAGTATGGCGACGTTGATATTTTAATTGACTGTGGCTCTAAATCTAGCAGTATTTCTACAGTTAGTGAATATTTAAAAACTTATATGGGTGAAGATAACAAGATAGATTATTGCATTGTAACTCATGCGCATACAGACCACTATGCAGGTTTTGCAACTGGAACAAAAGTGCAAGGCATTTATGATTTGTTTGATTTTGGTACAATTATTGATTTTGGATCTGCCACAAACAAAGATAAAGACAGCGGTATGCTAAAAAAATATATTGACAATCGTGACGATGCTATAGAGCGTTGTGATGCTGAATATTTTGATGTATCTGTCAGTGCTTTAAAAGGCAACAACAAGATTTACAATATTGGTGCAAATAATGAAGTGCAATTGGAAATTTTATACAACAGATATTACAATCACAAAATAAATGGTACAGAAAATAATTATTCTGTGTGTGTAATGTTGAAATTTGATGATAAAGAATTTCTTTTTACAGGAGATTTGGAAGAACACGGCAGCAGTGCAGAAACTTATTTGCTAGAAGATAACGAAAGTTTAAAAGATATTGCTAACAGCAGTGACGGAGTTGAACTTTATAAGGCAGGACATCACGGCAGTTCAACATCTTCAAGCAAAAATTTTATTGACGCAATAAAACCAGAAGTTGTGTGCGTATGTTGCTGTGCGGGCAGTCCAGAATATACTGACGATGTGGACAAAATGTTTCCAACTACATCATTTATAGAAACTATCGCGCCACATACACAAGATATATTTGTAACTTCTCTTTGTGTAGATTGGAAAAATGACGAATACACTTCAATGAACGGAAACATAGTGGTTATCGCCATAGCAGAGCAAGAAAAATTAGGTATAAATTGCTCGAATAACGACCAAATTTTACGAAAACAAGAGTGGTTTAACAGAACAATTACAGTAGATGGCATTGAACGCGCTATGCGAACATGGCCACCAAATGGAGTGGTAATAGATTAATATTAAAAATAAAAAACGAGATTGAATTATCTCGCTTTTTTAATACTTAAATAAGTTATCCTTTACGTGTAAATATGTTTACAAATCTTGCAAGGGTAAGAGTGATAGAATTGCAGTGTTTTATACCAATCGTTTTAAAAACTGCTTTACCAAAAATAGTTATACCTGCAATTACTGCAGAAACTAAAGAAGCAATCAGTACGGTTTTGAAATCTCCGTTTGAAGCAATTGTAATTTTTGCAACAATGCTTGCACCAGCGGCGCCGGACAAAATACCACAAACATCTCCAATAACATCACAAATCGAGCCAACTTTATCTGCTTTTTTGATTAAGTGTAGTGCTTGTTTGCTACCTTTAACCTTCCTTGCACTCATAGCGGTAAAAGGCTCTATAGAGCAAGATGCAACAGCTAAACCTATCATGTCAAAAAGTATACTGATTGAAACAAACACCATAATAACAAGTATGGCAACAAATATTGTGGCGCGAGAAAGTGAAATTTCACTTAAAATGCCAAAACCAAACGAAATAGTAAAAGCCAGTATTAAAATTAAAACTGGCCACAACCATTGTTTTTTAGATTTTGTATTTTTTTCTGTTTTCATATTATTTAAAATGCTTATGCATATAATTTACAAACAACGAAGGTAACGCCATGAGTAAACCTTGCGGCATAGGTTCGGTTGGATTTCCCAATTTTGCACTTTGCAGTTACCCACAAAGCAGTTTCCTTTTACGCAAAACCTTTCACCGAATCACCACTTAGACCACACTATAATCCCCACAGCGTCTCGAGATGAACAGTCTAGAAGTTTCCCTTAACAACATCAATTAACCTTATCTTTATTTTGCGAACAAAATTTCAAAAGCAACTTGTAATCAAACTTGTACTTTGTTGTGAAAACAAGTTGGCGCTTTATCCCAATATGTACACTCAAAGCAGGCTACACTGCACACGGCTTTCGTCACATGCAGGTTTCTTACCCTTGCGATAAATTGCGGACATGTAAAATAAATCCATGTATCCGTTTTTTACCCACTTGGGTCTCCGCGAAAATTGGGTTTAAGTATGTATGCCGTTACACACGACCCAAAAATCTTAACTCCCAGCACCAGCCCCAGTTTGGGCAACCAAGGCCAGCACCACGAACTTCATAGTTGTGCCAGCGATGCTTGTTTCGGCATCCTCGATTAATCTAGTTGACTAGAATACTGCACCTTCGTATAACTATATATTAACATAAAGCAAGAAAAATGTCAACAATTTAAAATTAATGAAAAATCATTAAAAAACTTCTTCAATACCAAAAAATTCATTTGGGGTAACACCAAATTTTTCATAAAATGCTAAAATGTGCTCATATCTAGGATGTTTTTTACCCAACAACCATTGGCTTATCGTTGTTTGATTAACTCCAATTATTTGTGCTAGGCCAAATTGGCTTAAATTGTTTTTTATCATAACATCCTTAATTATATCTATATATTTCATATATTTACATTTTTACATTTTTTAGGTCAAAAGACTTGACTTAGGTCTTTTAACCTGATATTATAATAATGTAAAAATCAAAAAATATGCATTATGTTATTATTTGACAAAATTTTTAAAAGACATTTAATAAATTTTAATTAATATTCGCAAATGTTTGATTTTTATAAAAATGTGAGATATAATAATTATATCTAATTCATATTATAACAAGGAGGAAAATATGAAAAAATTAAAAATTGCTTTATGTGCTTTGCTAGTTTTGTGTTCGGGTGTTTTATTTGCAGCATGTGGAGAAAAGGAAGATCCGCTTGCAGTTTTTGATACAACAAAGATAACAGTGGCAAATATAGAATCAACATACGACGGCAACTCACATATCTTTACTGTAGCATATGAAGAAGTTGATTTGGCAGTTGAATATTCTATAGACAACATGCAAACATTTAAACCTGCTTCACAAATGCAATTGATTAATGCAGATACTTATTCTGTTTATTACAGAATTTCTGCAAATGGTTATGAAACTTATACTTCTGCAAATCCTATAAGTTACGTAATTAATCCAAGAAATATCACTCTTGAACTTGAAGATGCTTATGATTTAATGGATGCGTATACTGATGCTGAATCTGAACAAGATGTTATTAATGCATTAAAGGAATCTGATTCATTAGATTTTGTTACAACTAGTGGTAGTATTTTAATGGAAGATAAGAACAATCTTGACATTAGTTATGACTTGGTCGATTTCGATCTAAATGCAGTGCAAGCTAATGATGAATATGCTATCACTGCAACAGTTGGCAACACTAACTATAATGCAACTATTGTAAATGGATCTTATACTGTTTATGGCTCATTTAATGATATGGTTGCTTTGGCAAATGAAGGCGATACAATCAAGCTTAATTCTAATGTAAAATTAACAAATTGTCTTAACATTACAAAATCAATTACTATTGATGGTCAAGGTTTGTATTCTATCACAAATGCAGATAATTATACTGATAGACAAATGATGTATATTGCAGAAGGTGTAGATGCAACTCTTACGCTTAAAAATGTAAAAATTGATGGTAATCAAAAATCTCGTGGTGTACATGCAAAATCTGGTAAAGTTGTTATTGATGGTGCAGAAGTTACAAACTGTAAAGCTGTTGGTGGTGACGAAATTTATAACTTCGTAGGCGGTGTGTACATTTCTTACGATGCTGAGTTTGAAATGTCAAGCGGTAAAATCCAAGGTAACTATGTTGGTGAAAATTATGTAAATGATAATTATCTTGAATATACTTCAGACTTGTGGATCGGTGCGAACGCGCATGGTGTAATCAACTCAACAATTACTGGCGGTACAATTGGAAACTTGTTTGTAAATGCTAACAAATACAGTGCATCAAATGCTGGCGACTTTACAATAGATGGCGGTACAATCGATAATGTTTATGTAGAGTATGAAGAAAATTATGGTGCGAAATTAATTTATAACGATGGTGTTATCAACAATTTGATGGTATCTACTGTTGTTACAGGTGAAGCTGCAGTGATTTCTGGCATTGTAAAAGGTTCAACTATTGTAGGTGGTATTGTTGCAAGTGCAACTGTTGGTGAAGTGACATCAACATTTACAACTCCAGAAGCAGCTTTGTCATACGTGGCACAAAATCCAACTGCTTATGTTAAAGCCTATTTAACTGGAGCTGTTGCATTTAGTCAAAATCTTCCTATGGTTAATGAAATTGTTTTGATTGGTGACTTTACATTACCATCAATGCAAACAATTACCAAGTCAGTGATTATCAACGGACAAGGTAGATTTACTATTACTGCGTCTAAATCATTTAATGGCGATCAAATGCTTTATGTTTCTAATGCAAAAGCAGAAGTAACATTAAAAGATGTTACTCTTGATGGTAACGATGTAACTAGAGTAATAAAAGCAGATGCTGGTAAATTGACTATTGACGGTGCAACAATTACTAATGGTATGTCGTCTTCTTTTGTTGGTGGTGTATTTATTACTAACGCTGCAAAATTTGAAATGATAAAAGGCACTATTACAGGCAATAGTTATGTTGGTGCAAGTGACGCTGACGAATATTATAAAGTTTATAGTGCAGACTTGTGGATTGGTGCAAACGCAGAAGGTAGTTTGGCAGCAATCAATGGTGGTACTGTAGGTAAAATTTATGTAAATGCTAATGAATATAGCGCAACAAACAAAGGGTTTTTCACAATGAACAATGGTGAAGTTGAAAGTGTTTATGTGGAATTTGACAAAACATTTGGCGCAGATTTCAACTTTGTTGGTGGCGAAATTGAAAAACTATACTTATCTACAGAAACAACAGGTGTTGCTCAATTGATTGAAAATCCTACAACAGGTTCTTATGTTGGTGGAACAGGTATTGTAGAATAAGCAATATAAAAAAACGATGAGTTATCATCGTTTTTTTATGCCCATAATCAAAGATAAAAGGAAAGAGTTATATTAATTTATAAAAATAATAAGATAACCAAACTTAAAACAATTAAATAAATGCTGAAATAGTATAGCTTGTTTTTCTTTAATAATTTTAACATTATTTTTATTGATAAGATACCAAAGATAAATGAAGATAATATAACAATAAATATACCCATCCAGTTTATTGTAATTTGACAAGAAAATAGTTTAATTGTTTCGTATGCTGCGCTGGCTATAATTATTGGTATACTCATAAGGAAGGAAAAATCAAGTGCTTGATTTTTTTCTACTCCTACAAGCAAACCTGTCACCAATGTAGAGCCACTGCGCGATATGCCTGGTAAAAGAGCCAAACCTTGAGATAATCCCATATACAATGCAGACCGTTTTGTTATTGGTTTTAAACTATCTTTTTTAAAGTCTGCAACAACTAGCAATACAGCAGATATTAAAAACCCCCAAACAAGTGTTTTTGTGGAAAAGTTATTTTCAAAAAAGCGGTTAAACAACAAAAATATAATCACTGTTGGTATTGTTGCTATTATTAAATTTAAATTTGTTTTGTTAAAAGGGTGGCGTACAAGTTCAAAAATCTTTTTTCTGTAGCAGTACAGCACTGCAAAAAGTGTACCAATGTGTGCTACAACGCTTATTAATAACAGGTTGTCCAATTCAAAAAGAGAGCCAAACAACACAATATGCCCACTGCTTGATATTGGCAAAAATTCTGTTATTCCTTGTATAAATCCTATTAAAATGTAGTTAATTATATTTTTCACTTGAAATTTTCCTTATTTTATTATATTATATATATCGAAATTATATGTGATAAAAACATTATTGACATTTAAAAGGAAATTATATGAAATTAGGAGTTGTTGGTTTGCCAAATGTGGGCAAAAGCACATTATTTAATGCAATTACAAAAGCGGGAGCAGAGTCTGCAAACTATCCGTTTTGTACAATAGAACCAAATGTAGGAGTTGTAGACGTTTTAGACAACAGATTAAACGAACTTGCACATCTTTACAATACAAATAAAGTTATACCCGCACAAATAGAGTTTGTGGACATTGCTGGGCTTGTTAAAGGTGCAAGCGAAGGTGCCGGCTTGGGTAACAAATTTTTAAGTCATATTAAAGAAGTGGATGCAATTGTGCATGTGGTAAGATGTTTTAAAAACGATAAAATTATTCATGTGGAAGGTAGTGTTGACCCAATTAGAGATATCGAAACTATCAATTTGGAATTGATTTTGGCAGATATAGACACTGTTACAAAGCGTATGGAAAAACTTAAAAAAGTTGTTCATGGTGGTTCTGCAGATTTGCAGTCTCAAAAAGAATATCAGTTGCTAACACAAATTTTAGAACTTTTAAAAGCGCAAAAACCAGCAAGGATGCTTAATGTTGATGCGGAAGACAAAAAGATTGTTGATGGTTTTTTCCTTATCACTACAAAGCCTATCATTTATGTTGCAAATACATCTGACGAAGTGGATGATTTTCAACAAGGCAATATACAAAAAATAAAAGAGATTGCAAAACAAGAAAATGCCGAAGTAATTTCGCTTTGTGCAAAGACAGAAGAAGAACTTGTAAATATGCCAGCAGAAGATAGAGAGATGTTTAAAATGGAACTTGGTTTGGATGTTTCTGGTTTAGACAAATTGATAGTAGCAAGTTATCATTTGCTTGGTCTTATCAGTTATATTACAGCAGGCGAAAAAGAAGTGCGTGCTTGGACAATCAAACGTGGCACATTGGCACCACAAGCGGCTGGTAAAATTCACACTGATTTTGAGCGTGGATTTATTCGTGCAGATGTTGTTAAGTATGACGATTTAATTTCTTTAGGCGACTACAACGCTTGCAGAGAAAAAGGTAAAATCATCAGTGCAGGCAAAGATTATGTTGTGCAAGATGGCGATATAATTGTGTTTAAATTTAATGTATAGGAGTTTGTTTTGAAAAAGAAAAAAGATTTAACAAAACCTAAAGATGAAAAAATAAGAGATATCGAAATTGACAAACAAAAACACTTGTTAGAACTTGGTCTTTTGATTGTTTTGTTTAATTTGTTTTTGATTGGGGCTGTTACAAGATTGGGTACATATATCAATGTTTGGTATGTGTGGTTAATCAATGGTATTTTGACGATATATTGCATTATTCATAGCATTGTAACTATGATAAGACAATATAAAAATAATAAGTATCAATTATTTAAAGATAAGATTGTTGTAAATTCAATTTGGTATGCAACTGAAGTTGAGTATAAAGAAATTGTTAGGATGGAGTCAAAGCTAACATTTTTAGATAAATTTGCAACAAAACATACATGTTCTTTAGTGATTATTTTTGGTCAGGATAGACACAGAATTGTATTACACAGAATAACAGAAGATATCAACAAATTAATTAAAGAAATTGACAAACTTAAAAAGTTGCAAGAAAAGAAACAAAAAACCGAAGAATAATGTCTTCGGTTTTTTTTATAATATTAATTACATTTAATCAACAAGTAATTTTTCTTGCCTTTTTTGAACAATATTCCATCTTGTAATTGAGTTTTATTTACAACAAGTGTTGCGTCAGTGATAGTTTCGCCATCCATAGACAAACCTTTTTGGTCTATCAATCTGCGAGCTTCACCTTTAGATTGAACAAATTTTGCGTTTAACAACAAATCTAAAACGCCAATTTCATTTGTTGATAATTCAATTTCACAAGTAGGAGCGTTGTCTTTGTTGATAGTGTTAGAAGCAAACAAATTTGCGCTCATAGTTTCTGCTTCGATTGCATCTTGCTCTCCGCGTATAAACTTGGTGATTTCAAAAGCCAAACGCTTTTTAGATTTTACAATATCTTGTTTTATAAGTTCACGCACTTCTTCCATTGGGATATCTGTAAATAGTGCAAACATCATTTCTACACATGCATCTGGTGTTTGATAAATGCCTTGATAAAAATCGTATGCAGTAATTTTATCTTTTTCAATCCAAATTGCACCTTTTTCTGTCTTGCCCATTTTTTTGCCTTCTGGTGTAAGCAATAGTGGGTTTGTGGCACCAATCATAACACGATTTTTACCATCTAAGAAATTCATTTTTCTGCCAAGTTCTGTACCTGCAACAATGTTTCCCCATTGGTCAGCACCACCCCATTGAAGGTTACAACCATGTGCTTTGTTTAGATATAAGAAATCGTATGCTTGCATTAGCATGTATCCCATTTCAAAGAAAGTTAAGCCGCCTTCTTGAATACGCTTAGCATAAATTTCGTTTGTCATCATTTTGTTTACATTAAAGTGTACACCAACATCACGCATAAAGTTTACATAGTCGTATCCAGCAAACCAATCTGCATTGTTGACAATGATTGCAGGGTTTTCACCATCAAAATCTAAAAATTTGCTATAAGCACGCTTGATGCCTTCAATATTGTGTGCAAGTTGTTCTTTTGACAACATTGGGCGCATATCTGTTTTGCCTGTAGGGTCACCGATTGCTGCAGTAGCACCACCTACAAGGATAATAACTTTATGACCAGCGCGTTGAAATCTCCTTAATATTGTACAAGGTACGCAATGACCAATATGCAAGCTATCTGCAGTAGGGTCTGTGCCACAGTATACAGTAATTTTGCCATTAGTTAGCAATTTTTTTAATAATTCTTCATCAGTTGATTGATATAATAAATTTCTATCTTTAAGTGTTTCGTATAAATTCATAATTTTCCTTTTATCTAGATTCCCATAAGTCTGATATCCAAGTTTGGATAACATTACCATTTATGATTTTTTCACCAACAAACTCGTCTGTTTTGTTGTAAACAAACTTTTCTACATAAGTGTTGTCTTGTATTATCGGAGTGATTGTTTTGTTTACCATTGGTATCAACGACAAACCTACCAAAACGCCATTTAAAACCACAATTATAAAACTGGCTTTTAGCAATCCTAAAGCAAGACCTAAAACCTTGTTAAGAGTGCCAAGTATTTTTGTTTTAGATATGTTGTCAAACAATTTTGTAAGTAATGCTACAACAATTTTCAAAACAACAAACACCAACAAACCTGCAATAATAACCATGCAAATGTGACCTAAGTTTACGCCGACAATGCTGGCAACTGTTTCACTGCTGGACATATCAACTGATGCGTTAGAGAACACAACTTTAATTAATTGTGCAAGTAATTTGTTTGTGTTTGCTGGTATAGATGTAATAACTTCTTCCTTGCCACCGCTAAAAGCATTTATTGCTGTACCAAAAAACTCGTTTTGCTTTGTAAGACTTGTAGCGATTTTGCCACCAATCAAACCTGTAAAATCATAAATGCCATTTATCCAACCTGCAACAAATTTTGCAGTGAATATTGCAACAATAATACAAACTACCCAACTAAAAAGTGATACAACTGATTGCAAAAATCCTTTTTTAAAACCAATTATACCAAATATCACAAGTGCAAGTACCAATGCAATATCTAAAATAAGACCAATTGTCGCCATATAATACTCCTTAATAAATTTTAACACATAAATCTGGTTTTGTAAAACCTTTTTTAATGCAAATTAATAATGTTTTGGTAATTTAATTTTTAACAACAAATGTAAAATTTTACAACTTTTTTTGATTTTTGTCATCGTGCTGATAAAATTTACATAATAGGAAAATATATTTTTTATTAATGCAAAATATTTGTTAATATTTCAAATATATGTTATAATATAGTCTATTGAGGTGAATATGGAAAAAAAGAAAAACAATTCCTTTAAAACGATGTTGATATATTTAGCTATCTTTGTATTTGGCATAGCATTGATATATTGGGTTGTTTCTGCTAATAATAAGGAAAAAGAGATAAGTTATACAGAGTTTCAACAAATTGTTCAAGCAGGTCAAGTTGCAGAAATTGATGTGTATGGTTATACCGTGCGTATCCGTAAAGTTGGCGGAGTTGAGGACAAAAATTTCCCTAACAAAGTTGACGCGTATTGCTCTTTTATGAGTGTTAACGAACTTACAGCATTTATTGACACATACAATGAAAGTTTGTATGTTAAAGAAGCGGATGGCTCTTATAAACTTGATGAAAATGGTGCAAGAGTGCTAAAAGAAGGCGCTGTTATCGTAAACGCAACCTATTCTTTTGAATCAGAACCTTTGTTATCTTCAATCATGCCATATGTAAGTGTGGTTGTTATTGTGGTTATTGGTATATTCTTGTTTAAATCTATGTCAGGCAACAACAAAGGCTTTGGATTTGGTAAATCAAAAGCAAAATTGGTTGTTTCTTCAAATGTAAGGTTTGCAGATGTTGCAGGCGCAGAAGAAGAAAAACAAGAACTTAAAGAAATTGTGGAATTTTTAAAAAATCCTGCAAGGTTTACAGAACTTGGCGCTCGTATACCAAAAGGTGTGTTGTTGGTTGGTCCTCCAGGTACTGGTAAAACATTGCTTGCAAAAGCAGTAGCAGGCGAAAGTAAAGTTCCGTTCTTTAGCATTTCAGGTTCTGACTTTGTAGAATTGTATGTAGGTGTTGGTGCTAGTCGTGTTAGAGACCTTTTTGACACTGCAAAAGCAAGCGCACCTTGTATTGTGTTTATTGACGAAATAGACGCAGTTGGTCGTCAACGTGGTGCTGGTCTTGGTGGCGGAAATGATGAACGCGAACAAACACTAAATCAAATGTTAGTAGAAATGGATGGTTTTGAGTCTAACAGTGGTATCATTGTATTGGCTGCAACAAACAGATCAGATGTACTTGACCCAGCGCTTACTCGTCCAGGCAGATTCGACAGGCAAGTATATGTACATCTCCCAGATGTTAAAGGCAGAGAAGAAATTATTAAAGTTCATGCAAAAAACAAACCACTCAGTGATGATGTAGATTTCAAGCGTATTGCAAGGTTGACAAGCGGTCTTGCTGGGGCAGATATCGAAAACCTTTTAAACGAAGCGGCATTGCTTGCTGCTCGTGATGGCAGATACAAAATCACAATGGTAGATATACAAGAAGGTCTTAACAAAGTGTTGATGGGACCTAAAAAAGTATCAAGAGTTGTTACAGAAGAAGATAAAAAAATAACTGCAATACACGAAGCGGGTCACGCTATTGTGGCACAAAGTCTTCCTAATTGCGACAATGTACAAGAAATTTCTATTGTTCCGCGTGGTCATGCAGGTGGGTACACTCTTACATTTGACGAAAAAGACGAAGCACACATGACAAAGCAAAAATTGCTGGATACTATCGCAATGATGCTTGGTGGTCGTAGCGCAGAAGAAACAATGTTAAATGATATCACAACAGGTGCATCTAATGATATAGAACGCGCAACAAACATAGCAAGAAAAATGGTTATAGAGTGGGGCATGTCTGACAATATTGGACTTATCAGTTTTGGAGAAGGTGGACAAATATTTGTAGGCCGTGATTACCAAAAACAAGTGCCATATAGTCAAGAACTTGCTTGCAAAATTGACCAAGAAGTTAAAAAGATAATCAACGATGCACACAAAATTGCAAAAGACATTTTGGCAAGCAAGAAAGATGTTATAGAAAAAGTTACACAAATCTTGCTTAACAAACAAACAATTTATAAAGAAGAGTTTGAAATGCTTTTTGATGGTGCAAGTGTAGAAGAAGTTGAACTTGCCATCGACAAAAAGGAAAAAGAAAAGCGAGAATATCAAGAAAAAGCAAAAAGAGAAGCTATTGAAGAACATAAAACTAGAGATATTAAATCTAGAGTAGAAACTGCAGAAGCACTTGCAAAAGCAGGAGTTATCTCAAAACAAGATTACGAAAACATCAAAAAAGATGCGGAAAAAGAGTTTGAAGAATTTAACAAACAAATGAAAGAATCAGAGCCAAAAACTGAAAACAATTCAGATAATGGCGAAAACAACACAGGAGAATAAAGTTATGGCAAAAAAGATATGCGCAATTGTAAGTTTAGTTTTGGTGGCAATTGTTGTTACAACAACTTTAATACTATCAAATATAGAAATCAACAACAATATTGAATATAGAGAACCTACAAGGATATATGTTCAATACAGAAGTTTTGAAAAAACTGCAGTTTCTGATACTCAAAAAGCACAAATTTTAAAGCTTTTAAATGATGCAAACGACAAAAATTTGTTAACATCTTTGTTTGATGGTACTAAAGATGAAAAACCTCAACTTATTACAGAAAGAACAACAGCAAAAACAATACCAACAGCAAGCGATTTTTATGTGATTTTCTATTACGAAAATCCACAAAAACTTGCAGAAGAAGATTACACATATCGTCAATTGGTATTTACCGTTACAAGTGTTGATAACAAAGCGGAAGTTAAAGTCTATATTACTCCATCTGACGAAATGAAATATTCTAAATATTATTCAATCAACACAAATTATAACGATTTGTATAACTATCTTGTTGATAACAAATTAAATAAATAATAAAACAAAAAATTCAAGCAATTACGCTTGAATTTTTTAATACAATAAACTGATATAAATTGTTTTGATTATTTATTGTTTAACATAAAGTCTAATATGTTGCCAACAGTTTTCATTTTTGCAACTTCTTCGTCCGGAAGAGAAACATTAAATTCGTCTTCAAAAGCCATGATAAGTTCTACAATGTCAAGGCTGTCTGCGCCCAAATCTTCTACCAAACGAGTATTTTCGTTAATATCTTCTACTTTTTTATTTAACTTTTCTGCAATTAAGCTGATAATTTTTTCCTTCATATTTTCCTCCACTATTATTTTATCTTAACCAAAAAAAAATGTAAAGTAAAATTGTCCGTTTTGTAAAATCTTGTTGATTTGTCAATTTTATATAATTTTTACAATGTTGTGTCAATTTTAGACAATCAGTAAAATGTTTATATATGATAAAATCTCCATATGAAATTATTAAAATCTAACGAAATAATACAAGTGGTGCAACAAAAGGCTATGTATCAAAAAGTTATGGTACTTTATGATGATTTTGCAAGCGACATACAAATAAACGACATTATACAACAAATGAAAGGATCATGCATTTTTAACAAAATTCACATTAAGGATGCAGAGCCAGAAATTTATAATGGTTATAAACTAATTTTGTATTTTTGTGGTGTGGATAGCATTTTACATCGCAAATTTGATGCAAGTGAATTTGTCAATATATATCTGCCACAAGATAAGGGGATTTTGCCGTATTTTGTTGGTTTGGACAACAAAATTGAAGATAAGCAAAATTATTTATTGATATCAAATCAAATGGCGGATGTTTATGCTCTTGCAAGTTTGTATTTTAATAGATTTTTTAATTATATGCAAGATTTGCTTTATTTTCAGTATAGTGACAAAAATTTTGAATTTGTAGATAATGAAATAACCATGTATCGCATTATAGAAACTTTAAATAATACAACAAAAGATTTGGAATTTGTTGATATCAAATTAATCAAAGAAATTGGTTTAAGTTACGAAGATTTGATTTATGTAGATTTTTTGTTGATTTCTGCATTTAAAGTAGTAATAACATCAGTTAGTAATCATACGCTAGGGCTGGTTGATGTATACAAAAGTTTTAAAGAAGATTATGCAGGTGTGGATCGTGTTTATGCAATGCTAGGTAACAGATCGCTAATGAACTTGGTTGAATTAAATTATAATTTTTTAAATAACGCATGCGAAAAGACCAAAACAAAAATTTTAGACTTGTTACCAACCAACAAAATTGACAAAGATAGGTTGATACAAATTATAGATAAAATTAAAACTTATGCAAAACAAAGTGATGACCTTATAGGATATTTGTATTTGTACGATGTTTTTGGTAGTTAATATTATATAATCCAACATTTTTTTTAGATTTTAAATGATTAAACATAAAAAAACTGCAATATAATTTATGTATGAAAAAGATATTGATAGTTGTAGTTTTGTTTATGATTTTGATTACAAACTTAAACCAAAATCAAAGTTTTAGTTTGCTTGATTACTTTAATGGTGAATATTACTCGTATACCACTGCACCTGTAGGTGATAACTTTGTTAATTTAGGCAATTGCTATATGAATTTTTCTTCAACAAGAGCAAACAATATTATTGGTGAAAGTATGGTGATAAAAAATTTTGAAGTTTCAAACGCAATCAAAGTTTTAAATGCGCAGGTTAAAAAAACTGAATATTTGCAAGACGGAACTGTTGTTATTTATGCTTTTACAAACAAGATAAATAGAGATGTTAATATTGATGGCGAAAAGGTTAATCTTCAAATTGCGTGCTACGAAGATTATTCTGTCTTAGGTTGGCCATTAATTTTAGGTAGTTTTTAAAAATTAGGTTTAAAACACAAAATTTTGTCCATTATCTTCACAAGGAGGAAATATGGACAAAAACTTAAATGTACAAAAGAAAAATTCTGCAATGAACTTTGTTTATGCAACCATTATTGGTATGCTGGTGGTTGCTTGTGCTATAACAATTGCTTTTGTGGGTAACACCGCTCAAACAAAAGCAGAGATAGGACAAGTTGTTGAAGTATCAGCCAATACTTATATCGTGCCTATGGAAAACGCAACAATAGCAAAAGATTATAATGCAAAAGAGTTGCAATACAACGATACATTAAAGCAATGGGAAATACACAAAGCTATTGATTTTGTGGCGGGCGACAACCTTAATGTGTATACCATTGCAGATGGAACTGTGTCAAAAGTGTACACAAACTATCTTGAAGGTGGTGTTGTTGAAGTTGCACACGCAAATGGTATGGTGAGTGTATATAAATCACTTACAGATGTCAACCTTAAAGTTGGGGATAAAGTAAGTGCAGGGCAAGTTATTGGGCAAGCAAGCAACTCAATGGCACAAGAGTTGAATAGTGGTGCTCATTTACATTTTGAAATGATTTTAAATGGTACAAAAGTAGATCCAAACAATTATTTGTCACTTGGCAATAAATAGATATAAAAAAACCACCATTGGTGGTTTTTTTAAGTTTATTCGCCAGTTTCAGGCAATGGAGAATATGTTGCTAACCAATCTTCTGGAGCAGTTGTCCATACAGTGTTTGCTGCATTGTTAGCTTGTTGGATTGCTTCCACAACAACGTCAATTGTAAATGTTTTGTTGGCATCAGTGTTGGTAAGGCTTGTAGGGATAGTAACTGCTGTTACAAAATCTACAGCACTGCCAGCGCTTAATGTACCATTATAGTAATAATAATCGTCTGTACCTTCTGTCCAATTGTTTGTTGTAGCTGCTTCTACGTTAACTGTTGCACCTTCTGTGTTAGTAATAGTCAATTTAGCTCTGATAAGCGCAGTGGTGGTGTTTGCAGGAGCTGCAACACCGATTGCTTGGTCGTACACGCTACCTGGCAAAGCATCGCCTGAGAAAGTTAATGATGATGCAGTTGCGCCACCTTGAGTGATTGTTATTGTAACAGGATCACCCAAAGTGATGTTACCAGTTACATCAGCGGTAGATGTGAAGTATGCAAGTGTTACACCAATCGCCACAGATGCTAAAAGCAATATTGACAAAACAATGATTGCAATAGTAGAAGTAGAAAGTTTTCTTCTTGTTTTTGTTGTCGCCATAAATACTCCTTTTGTTTTGACAATCGTATTTTGTGAAACAAAACCAAATTTATGCATACAACTACAACAAAAATTAAATCATTATAATTTCATTTACATATGTGATTGCTATTAGATATAAAAAAACCCGCTTAAAGCGAGTTTTTATTATAATTGAGTTGTTGTACCTTTAATTTTAGAAGTATAACGAACAATAGGATAACTGTTGCTTGCAAGTGCAATCAAACTTTCTTCATATTTAGTGTAACCATTGTTTGAAGTGTAGTTTTCTTCACTGCCACTTGCTGGGTATACTTCGTCAAACAACATGTCAAAGTATGTTTCGTCAGTTAAAGGGTTTAATGTTTTTGTCAAATCGTTAATTTTAATATCATCAGTTTTGTCAAATGATATATCAAATGAATTTACATCACCAACAAAGAACACCAAGTGAATACCATAAGATGTAACGCAAAGGTCTGAATAATTTAATTCTTGCAAATTTACAGTACTCATTGCACCGATATTATTTGTTTCCATAAGTTTTATAGATTCGTCAGTGAAAGCTTGCTCCATAGCGCTGTTGCCGTTTGTTCCAACAACATAAGGCATGCCAGCAGACATTGTTGCAGTGTCGCCTGTGTAAGTGAACATAAAGTCAATAAACTTATCTAATTTTGTGTCAAAGTCATCAGCTGGAGAAAATCTTGTTGTATAATCTTCCAAAACTTCGCTAAGAGTTACTTTAGCAACTTCTTTGCCAGATGCGTCTCTTTTTGCAACCATAGTTTTGCCTACGATTTCTGAATAATCATCATTGTAGAAAGGATCTTTTTTATCAAGTGCTTTTATTTCGCTTTGTTGAGTAGAACTAAAACTTAACAATGTGTGGATAAAGTAACCAAATTGTGTGCCATCTTTTAAAGTTGGGTGATAAAGCACAGTGTCACCTTTTGTACCAATGTCTTTCATTTTAGTTTTATATGCGTTTTGTCTGTTTTTATATTGATTGTGATTGATAGTTACCATTTTTTGATATTTTTCTACCAAAGCGCTTGTGCTTAATGTGTTTGGTTCGTTTAAATAATCTATACGAACATTTTCAAGATATTGAGATTTGATATTGTTGTTAAATGTCCTTTCAAAATATCTCATCATCAAATCTTTTGTTGTTTTGCTAAATTCTTTGCCATTTGCATCTCTAAGATAGTATTCGTAATCAATCAAATCTTCTGCAAACAAAGATATTGCTTTGTTATAAATTGCTTGAATATTTTCAACCTTTTCGTCTTTAAGGCTGTTTCTAAATCTTGTAAGATAAGTGTTGTAAAGTTCTTCAACAATGCCACTGTTTGTAAAATCTGACAAAAATTCAGATTTTATGATTGGGTCGTATGCTTCAACAACTTCTGGCACATATTGGATATAATATTCTATTTCAAAATCATCTGTAGGAGTGCTAGATAAACTTCCGTCTGCGTTGTAGTAGATATATTTAGTTTCCAATGTAGCACGGCGTCTAGATTCGTACTTATAATCAGTGATTGTGTAAAGAGTTTCGTCTTTTTCTTTAGTTTTATCTTCTTTATCTTCTGATTTTAAATTTAAAATATTTTTAGCATCTTCCACAAGAGTACTCATACGCTCGTCAAGAGAAGTAAACATTTCTTCAACAACTTGATTTACTTGATAAGCTTTAGGTTTAAATTCTGGTTTAGATTGTGCATATTGGAACAAAACTTCTCTATCTATTAATAAATCTAGAGTGCTGTTTAAAGCTTGTTCTTCAGATTGTCCCATTTGAGATACATAGTAATTGTATCCGTAATTGTTATATGCATTTAGCAAATCAAAACGAGTGATATGTGTGTTGCCAACAGTGGCAAGAGTCTCGTTGTAGTATTTAACTTTATTTATAGAAAATGTAGCACAGCCTGCAAGTCCGCAAGTAACAATCATAAGCAGGCATAATAGTATAGCAGATAATTTTTTCACATTAAACTCCGATTAATATTTTAGTTATTGACTATTATATATTAAATTATAATAAAAGGCAAGTAATTTAGGCCCTATGCGTTCAAAAATTCTATGATATAGTTCATAGCAGTTTGCACACTAAAGAATTGGTTGTTTAAACAGATAGTAGGCAAAGCAGTTTTTTCAAAACGGAAGTGAGAAAACCTTTCAACTTTTTTCATCAGTTTGTTAAGTTCTATGTCGTCATAGAAAACAATACTCATTTTTGCCTTGTTTATAGTGATTTGTTTCACTTTTTGTTTGTTGGACAACGCTTTTATTAGTGCAATGTTTGTAAGTTGATAAATTTCCTTTGGTAGTTTGCCGTAAGTTACAATAAGTTCGTTTAAAACAGCCCTAGCGCTATCTTTATCCGTAATATTAGAAATTTTAGCAATGATTTTAAGCCTTTCTGTCTCGTCTTCAACAAAAGTGTAAGGTATTTTAGAAGTGATTGCTATATCAATTTTAATTTCGCGTTCGATTTCAACTTTTTCGCCACGCAATCTCTTTAGTGTGTCATTTAAAAGTTTGGCATACATGTCGTAACCAATTTTAATCATATGCCCGTGTTGAACCTTGCCAAGCAGTTCGCCAGTGCCACGAATCTGTAAATCTCTCATGGCAATTTTAAAGCCACTGCCAAGTTCAGTATGTTCTGCAATGGCTTGCAACCTGTTTGTAGAGTCTTCGCTTAAAACTTTATCTTTGTTGTAGGTAAAGTATGCATAAGCCTGGTCTGCATTTCTGCCAACTCTTCCGCGCAACTGATACATTTGACTTAATCCTAGTCTGTCACTATCTATTACAATCAAAGTGTTTGCACTTGGCAAGTCAACACCATTTTCAATAAGTGTTGTGGATACAAAAACATTGGTTTCTTTGTCGTACAAGCGCTTTACTGCGTTTTCTAATGATATTTCACTCATTTGACCATGTGCCACATTAAAGTTTGCTTTTGGGTTGTTTACTTTTTCCTTTAGTTTGTTTGCTAAAGCATGAATTTTTTCAACATTATTATATACAACCAAGACTTGACCGTCACGATTTATTTCGTCGTTGATGGCATTTGCAACAATATCTTCATTATATCCTAAAACATAAGTTTTAACAGGTAGACGATTAACAGGCGGTGTGTTGATTATGCTTATGTCACGGATATTCATAAGTGTCATACTCAAAGTGCGTGGTATAGGCGTTGCAGAAAGTGTCAATACATTGACATTGTTTTTGATTTGCTTGATATGTTCTTTTGCTTTTACACCGAATCGTTGTTCTTCGTCTAAGATAAGCAATCCTAAATCATTAAATTTAACATCGCTTGACAACAGTCTATGAGTTCCGCAAATTACATTTATTTTGCCTTCGCTTAAATCTTGTAAAATTTGTTTTTGTTCTTTATCAGATTTAAAGCGATTTAACATTTCCACTTTTATGCCAAAATCTTTTGTCCTTTTTGTCGCTGTCATGCAATGTTGCAAACTTAGTATTGTGGTTGGGGCAAGAATTGCAACTTGCTTGCCGTTTTCCACAGCTTTAAATAGGGCGCGCATAGCAACTTCGGTTTTGCCAAAGCCTACATCACCACAAATAAGTCTATCCATAACCTTGCCGGCACACATGTCTTTTTTGATATCTGCAATGGCTTGGAGTTGGTCGGCTGTTTCGTCAAATTCAAAAGAGTTTTCAAATTCAGTGTATAGATAATCGTCTTCAGAATATTTAAAGCCTTTGACTGCTTTGCGTTTTGCGTAAAGTTCTAGCAACTCTTGACTCATATCTTCAATAGATTTGATTGCTTTAAGTTTTTGTGTTGCAAACTCTTTGCCACCAAGTTTGTTAAGATTTACATTGCCTTCTGCAATGTATAGGGATAGACAGTCAGCATTTTCGTAAGGTACATACAAAGTGTCTCCACCACGATATGTCAATTTAAAAAACTCTTTATCTACACCAGAAACAGTAACGGTTACAACACCTTCACATTTGCCTATGCCGTGAGTGGAGTGTACAACATATTCGCCCGCTTTTGGTAAATACTTTATGGTTGATTTTTTGTCTTGTTTGATTTGTTTTTTATGAGCAAAATTTGATGATCCTATATACAACTTTTCATCATCCGCAAAACAAATGTTGTATGGTATATCAAGTTTGGTTAAAATTATACCTTTGCTGTTTTTGTTTGTTGAATATGGTGTTGCGGTTTCATCAAAAATCTTTTTTACTGATGACAATGTATCTTTTGAAGATAAACACAAATAGATTTGTTTATCAAGCAAATTTGATACACTGTTTTTTAACTCTGACAAGTTGTATAAAAAAGACGGCATATTGATTGTGTTAAAATCAATTTGAAATATTTTACAGTTTAATTTATTTTTTAATTCAGTAGAATTTAAATCAAAATTATCAAAAAATATTAAATTTTTATTATAATTATTATAAAATTCATTAATTTTTAAATATTTTTTATTATTTTTAAATAATTTTTTAATATTTTCATTTTTAATTGTATTATCAATTCTTTCAAAAGTGTTTTCAACAAAAGTGTTTATAATGTTTTCTAATTTAAGGTGCTCAGAAAATACAATAGGGATATCAAGTTCTGCAAAGGTTAAAACTTGATTTGTAAATGGAGACAAATATTCAAGTGGAATATCGTCATCAAGTTCCATTTTAGAGATTAAGTCAAAAAACAAATTGTCTTCAAATTTATATTTGTTAAGTTCAGAGGTTATAGACTGTTTTTCTTTATCGTCAAAAAGGTTAAAATCACAAGGGCAAATTGTTACACTTTTTAAATTCTCTGTTCTTTCAAAAGATAAAAAATCAAAAGAATAAATTTCATCAAGCATTGTGTCAAAAAAATCTAATCGTATTGGGTTGTCACATGTAATATTAAAGATATCAATAATATCGCCACGTCTTGAAAATTCGCCTTTGCTTGATACGGTTTCAACTTTTTTGTAACCAGTGTTGATTAAAGATTTTTCAATTTCTTCCAAACTATATTCTTGACCTTTTGATAAATGTAAAAGTTTTTGTTCAAACATTTTTGGATTTATAATATGAGAGAACAAAATTTGTGGTGTGGATATTATAATAGGGTTGCCGGTACATAACTTGTACATTGAAAAAAGAGTATCAATTTTATTTTGATTGCTTTGAAATTTGGTTAAAGTAAAAGGCTTGCCAAAATCGTCAATCAAAACATTGTCTTTGCATAATGCGTCAAGCTGAGTTTTCATATTCCTTGCAGTATTTATATCAGGGCAGACAAAAATAGACTTTGGCATGTTAGAAAGTACTGCACCTTGTTCGCCAAAGCCTAGATTGTTGCAAAATATTGCTGATTTGCCCAAATTGGTAATTAAATCGTCGTATCTTGACATAATTCACCCGCAATAAATTTTTCTATCAAATCACAAGCGTTTGCATAAGATTGATTTAATACCACTTTGCTTGCTTGGTCTATATTGGATAAAACATAATCTTTTAAATCCATGCGCTCGTCTCTGCCAATACCAACGCGCAAACGCGGTGTAACACCAACCTTATTTACAATGTCGCGCAAACCATTGTGTGTGCCTGCAGAACCGGCTTGACGGAAGCGTATTTTACCTTTTGGCATGTCAATATCGTCCAAGACAATCAAAATATTTTCAAATGGAACTTTAAAGTATTTTTTTAGTTCATAAACACTGTCGCCACTCAAATTCATGTATGTGTTTGGTTTTGCAAGTATAAAATCTTCTCCTTTACAAATTTGTGCTTTGCATTTGGTGGAAGAAAATTTTAAACCATTTTGTTTTGCAAAAAAATCTACAACACTAAAACCGACATTGTGGTATGTATTTGTATATTTACCTTCTGGATTTCCTAAACCTACAATAATTTTCATGTTATGATTATATCATAAATTAAAAAATTTTCAATACTTTTAATTAAGATAGTGGTAAATTGTCAAAATAATAAAATTTTTTTAAACTTTGCTATTGACAAATCAGCACTTTGATGTTAAAAACAAAATAGAGGTATATATATGTCAAGAAGAGCAATGAAAGTAAGCAGAGTTTTAACAAAAGATATCCGCAACAGCAATCAAGAGATGTTTGATAATTACATCAACCGCTATGGCGATACAAGATTGTTAAAAAGACTTGTAAATGGTAGAAAGGTTAAACCTTGTGGCAGAGAGTGTGCTGAATATGGATATCTTATTGCTAAAGAATTTAACCATGCTTCTTTTGAAAATTTTACAAAACTTATGAACAATAAAGAGTTTGTTTTATCAATAGCAAGCATTACACCAAATCCTGTTGAGGTGGACAATTATTATTATCGGTATATCAACGAGTATATTAAAAAAGATGCTTTGTTTAGATTACAGTTTTTAAAAGCAATTTACCTTAACGAAAATGTTTATAAACTTGATGACATAAATGAAATAGTCGCAATGTGTGGTTTGCGCAAAGAAAATAAAATAATCTTAGCGGACGAAGAATTTATGGAAGAGTTTAAACAAAGGATACAGGCTTTAAATTATCAAAACAAATTGGAATATAAATGTTCTGGTTTGGATGATAAAGAGTTGCATGATTACAAGGTTAAAGCAAATGATCTTAAAGTTTTGTTTGAAAATATGAAACAAGGTTTGAAAGAAATATTAAAAAGTTTTAGTTGTTATGTAGAAAAAAAGGAAGATGACGAACAAATAAAACCGGTTGATGATTTTTGGGCAAATTACGAACCACAACCGATAAGACATATGTATTAAAATTATAAAAAATAAAAAAATCTCCAAAAATGCGGAGATTTTTTGTTTTTTTATTTAAAATTTAATTATTTTTTAAATTATTTTTAATATTTAATTAAATTTTATCCAATTCTTTACTGATTTCTTTTTTGTCGATGTGTTGACCAATAAATACAAGTTTTATCATCCTATCGCCATATTTTTCGTCCCAGTCATGACGGAATTTTTCGTCTTGAAGCAAAAGTTGTTCAACTTGCTCTCTTGGGTATGTTGCGTACCATGGTCCATTTTCTGTTAAATTCTTTTGCTTGCCTGCTTGTTCGTAAATATAAGACATGTCCTTTTTATCGCTAAAATACACAAGACCTTTTGTTCTGATAATTTTCTTTCCGTAATCTTTTGTTGCCCAGTCTTCAAATTTAAGTCTGTCAAATGGTTTGCGACGGAAATATACAAAAGTGCCAATGCCGTATTCTTCTGTTTCGCCATTTGCGCAATGTTTGCATGTACAGCCGTGTTTATGGTGATGATGGTGTCCATGATGATGTTCGTCTTCATCGTCGTGATGGTGGCAATGTTTGTCTTCTTCATGACAATGGCACTCATGTTCGTCATCATGGTCACAATGGCAATCGTGCTCATCATGGTGATCGTGGTGATGGTGCTCGTGATCGTCATCATCTTCTTCGATATCTTTATCAATCTCTACAAACCAACCAGCAGATGTTAAAACATTTTCCATATCAAATAAGTTGGTGTCTAAAATTTCTTTTAAATCTACCTTAGAAAAATCTGTTTCTATCAATTTTGCTTTAGGTTGAAGGTTTTTTATAATGCGTTTTACGCGTTTAAGTTCTTGTGCACCAACTTCACTTACTTTGTTTAGTAATAATATATCGCAAAATTCAATTTGTTGTATTACAAGATTTTCAATATCTTCGTCATCAATGTCTGATTTTACAAGTTCGTCACCACAACCAAATTCTTGTATCATGCGTAACGCATCTACAACACTAACAATGGCATCTAACTTGCAATATATTGGCAAATTTTTTGCTTTAAAACTTTCGGTTAAAAAATTGATTGTTTGTGCAATAGGGATAGGCTCGCAAATTCCGCTTGCTTCTATAATTATATGGTCAAATTTTTGTTGTTTGATAATGTCGTGAATTTGTTCAATCAAATCTTGACGCAGTGTACAACAAATACATCCGTTTTGTAGAGCGACTAAACTTTCATCTCGTTTGCCAACAATGCCACCTTTTTCAATAAGTTCGGCATCAATATTTACTTCTCCAATATCGTTTACGATAACAGCACACTTGTAACCTTTTGTGTTAGACAAAATATGATTTAGCAATGTTGTTTTACCACTACCTAAATAACCAGTAACAAGAGTTATTGGAACAGTTTTAAATTCTTTCATTTGTTTCTCCTTTAATTATTTCTCATTAGATTATAACATAAAAATAAAAAAATAAAGCAAAAATTATTTATTTTTATTAAAAAATATAACAAAAAATATAAAAAAATAAAAATTTTGTCGATTTTTATAGCACTTGATTATTGGTATAATGTGTGCTATACTTTAAGTATGAGTATGAAAATTTTATCGCCTGCAGGCAATATGGATAGTCTTAAAATGGCTGTGTTTAATGGTGCGGATGAAGTGTATCTTGGTGTTAAAGAATTCAATGCAAGAAACAACATTGAAGGTTTTTCCTTATCTACACTTAAAGATGCGGTTGATTTTGCACATATTTTTGGCGTTAAAATCAATTTGGCGGTTAATATTTTGTTTCGTGATGACGAAATTCAAAACGCGGTCGATTTGGTTATTGACGCGTACAACATTGGAGTAGATTGTTTTATAATTCAAGATTGGGGATTAATCAATATTTTACATCAAAATTATCCACAAATAGAAATCCATGCTAGCACGCAAATGGGCATACATAATCTTGAAGGTGTTAAAGCGGTTGAAAATTTAGGTGTAAAGCGTGTAGTTTTGGCACGCGAAACTGAGTTGGAAGAAATTAAACGAATAAAACAAAATAGTGATGTAGAAATCGAATATTTTGCGCATGGAGCTTTGTGTGTATGTTTTTCTGGCAATTGCTATCTTAGTTCTTACACATGTGATGCAAGCGGAAATCGTGGCAAGTGTAAACAACTTTGTAGGTTGCCATATGAACTGTATTTTGGTGACAAAAAATTAAAAAGTGGATATTTGCTCAGTGCAAAAGATTTTAATATGATTGATACGCTTGAAGATTTAAAACAGGCCGGTGTAGATGTTTTGAAAATAGAAGGCAGAGCAAGAAGACCATTTTATGTGGCAACATCGACAAAGGCTTATAGAGATAAACTAGACGGAAAATCAGTTGATGAGCAAGAATTAAACTTGGCGTTTAATCGTGGTTTTACTGCTGGTTATTTTGATGGAAATGGACAAATTATATCTAAAATTCAGGGGCACAATGGCATACAAATTGGTGTTGTAAGCGATGTTAAGGCTGGTAAAAAATTTAATGAAATTTATATTGAAACAGATTATGATATAGCGCCTAAAAGCAGTTTAAAGTTTTTTAACAATAGTGAAGAAGTTTGCAGTATTTCACCGTACGATATAAAGCGTGAAGGACGCAAAACAAAAATCACAACTACTGCAGATATTAATATTGGTGCTACAGTCAATTTGCTTAGTGATAATTTTAAGGAAGAAACGATTATTAAACAAACAAAAAAACTACCTATTGATATTAAAATTTTTGCAGAGGCAGAAGAAAACATCAAAGCAGTTGTAAGTGTGAATAACAATCAAATAGAAATTGTTGGTGATGTGCTTTCTAAAGCAAAATCGAGCCCGCTTACAATAGATGAATTGTGTTTAAATTTCGCAAAATCAGATTTGTTTGAAGCAAACATTACCGCAAAATTAGGTCAAGTTTTTATACCAAAATCTAAATTAAACGAGTTTAGACGCAATGTGTTTGAAAAGATTAAACAAGAACTATGCAAAATATCTCGCAAACCAGCAAAAAAGATTGAGCTTAACACAACAAATGATATTGTTGCTTTTGGAGATTTTGTTATAACCGATAAGTTTGTTGAAACTGACAAAAACAACATAATTTTAGATTTGTATAGTTTTGATAACATTGATGAGATTATTGGCAAGTTTGCAAATAAAAAGATTTACTTAAATCTACCAAACTTTGCTAGGGCAGAAGATATTGCAATGCTAAAAAATATTGTAAAAAAATATAAACTTGGTGTAGTGGTAAACAATGCTTATGCTTTAGATTTTGAGTGTGACAAAGTTGCGGGCGGTGGATTAAATGTGTATAATTCTTTTTCTGCCAAATACTACAATATGCCTATTATTCTTGCAGAAGGTTGCAACTTAAATGCAGAAATTATAAGTATGCCATACATGACCTTGCGTCATTGTCCAATGAAAAATCATTTACAAGCAAATTGTGCTAAATGTCCATATAAAGATGGTTATACTTATAAAATGCCAAATGGAAAGGTGCTAAAACTTAAACGCAAAAAGATGTCTACTTGTTCTTTTTATTTAACCGATTAAAAAATGCTGAATTTAAAATAAAAAAAGACAAGCATTTGCTTGTCTTTAACACAATGATACTTTAAGTATATTGCTTGTCGATGGTAATATTTGTTACCAAATATTAGTAACATCAAAAAAACTGGCGGTTTTGCCAGTTTTTTTGATAAATAATCGGTTTAGTTAAAATTTATTCCAATATCTTAATATGTAACCAAAAACTTTATAATATTCTGGTATGTCTTTGATATTAATCTTGCCTTCAAAATAAGTCTGTGCCAAATGAGCATCATGATATAAAGTCGCTGAATTGTTTGTGTTTGTATCAATTTTTTTTCTAAAATTTAATATTTTAATTGAATTGTTTGATTTTGGCTGCTTAGAGAATAATTCTTCAGGCATTCTGCCATGGAATTTTATGTATGTATGATTTTTAAAATCAAAATTATATTCATAACTGTATTCAATATCTTCGATGGCGTAATTTATATCAAAACTTTCAGGCGCAATGGAACAATATATATCAGTTGTTTTATAAAAATACCAAACAACATCTATAAATTCTTCACATTCTTCATTTGAAGGTGCATTTTTTCCATCATATTCAATAGAATTTCTTAATTTAAGCAGTTTGTTAAGTAAAGTTTTCTTAATCAATCCTAATGCTTCCAACTTTTCTATTTTCATTTTATTAGATAGGTGTGAAAAATTTATTTTATTAATATTTAATATCTCGAATAAATCTTTTATTCTATAATTCATTGCTTTTCTTAAGTTTGAAATGATATCTTCTCTAAAAGAATTGTTGTTAAATTGCAATAAAGAATAAGCATGATTAATAATTTCCCACCCTTTGTTGATGCTAACGCTGTCCAAATATTTATGGGTACAAAAATATCCATTTTTTTCATTTATTTCTTCATTAAAATCTAAATTTATATACATATTTACCTATCATATTCTATATTAACACAAAAAAATTGCATTGTCACATTAAGAAGCAAAATTTTTATATGATTTATTAAGTGAACTTACTAATTTGATATGCGTTCTAAAAAATGTTAATGAGTTCAATTCAAAAAAAGCACTCATCTGAGTGCTTTTAATTGGTTGAACATCAGCCATCTCAGTTGAACCACTAAATTATATATTATTATAAATAATATATAAAATTTTCAAAAAACAGTGATTTTTATGAAAAAAGAGCATCTTATTGTTCCTAAAATGCTCCTTTTATACATAACATTTAACATCAAAACATATCGAATATAAGTCGTGTTTAAATGTATTATTTTCAATCATCATACCGAAAATGTCTTCATAAATACAAAGGCCCTGATGCTCATTATCATCAGGACCTTTTTTGTAACTATCAGTGTAGTTATAATAGATTTCTATTTTATCATCATATAAAACGATTTCCTTAATCAAGTATTTAATCATTGTCTGTGGGTTCTTTTTGAGAGATGTTTTGACAAATGATATAATATCTTCTTTTGTTATTAATGACCTTCGATAAGATTTTTCTTTTGCAATTTTTAAATTTATTTCTTCTAATTCGTGTTCTAGTTCTTCAATTCTTGTTTTTGTTGAATTGGTTATAATGCCTTTTTCCATACACCTAACCAAATTGTCTATTGATGTTTGAATTTCTGCTTTTTGACTTTCTAATAAATTAATAACTGTTTTATCATCACCTTTTTCCTTGTGTAATTTCAAAACTGATTGAATAATTTTATTTAGACAATCATCATTATCAAATATCTTAAAGGTTGTATCAACTACTAATTTTTCAAGTATATCTTTTCTAATTTGTTCTTTTTTACATTTTGATTTAAGCTTTTTGCCTAAACATTTATAATATCTCATTACTGTTTTGTTTCTGCTAGTTCCTGTTTCTGAAGATATTGGTCTTCCACAATAACCACATTTAACTTTATTCTTTAATAAATATACAACATTGCTATCATGTTTGCCATAGTGATTTTCTATCTTTTTATGTCTAACAATGTTTCCTATCTCGTCTGGTACAATTTTAGGATAAATGTTTGTATAAACTTCATCTCCATATTTTACAATGCCAGAATACTTTTCATTTGCCAACATATTGTAAATGGTCGTTCTGCTAAATGGTTTGCCTCTATGTGTTATACCTTTTTCATTAAGTTCTTCCATTATGTCTTTTACATAAACACCAGAGGCATAGTCGTTGTATATTTTTCTAACAATTTCTGCTTGTTCTTCATCTATTAAAATCTTTTTATTTTCAACTCTATAACCATAAATAAGGTAGCCACCTGTGAAATTGCCATTTTTTCTACATTCATACATACCTCTTTTTAATTTTTGTGAGAGTTCTGCTGAATAATATTCTGCCATACCTTCTAATAAACTTTCTAAAATGATGCCTTCTGGTGTGTCGGGTATGTTTTCCATTGCTGACAATAATCTAATTCCATTATCTTTTAGTGTCTTTTTATTGATAGCCATTTCATATTTATTTCTGCCAAATCTATCAATTTTATATACTAAAACATAATCCCACGCTTTATTGTTGCTATCTTTTAACATTTTTTGAAATTCTTTTCTGTTATCATTTGTACCAGACATTGCTCTATCAATATAAGTGTTTAATATAACAATGTTGTTTCTTTCAGCATATTCATGACAAACTCTAAGTTGTCCTTCAATAGATTGCTCTGTTTGTTTCTCACATGAGTATCTTGCATAAATAACAGCGGTTTTCATTATTTATCACCACCTTTTGTTAGTTTGTTGATAAGTTTTTCAAGCATTTCATATTGTTGTCTAAATGGTGAAGCATCAATATCTACAAAAATAACTTTAATACCTTTCTTTTTCATTTCATCTGTAAATTTTCTTACTCTTGTGTAAATTCGTCCAACAATAAACATTGAATAAATAATGATTGTATCAACCTTTAATTTTTTACAATCCTTTTTCATTTTTTCAAACATTGGGTAAACTTTTAATTTGATGTTTGATGTTTCGCAATAAGTTTTTACAACTTCCAGATTATATTTGTCTGCACATTGATTGCAATTGTATAATTGCTCGGTAATGCTAGGTTCATAACTTCTGTAAGTTATATGTCTTGCGTAAATAACAGCTTTTTTCATAAATACCTCCTTTTAAGCTTTATTTAAGATTAATCAATTCAAAAACTTGAATTTAGAAACTTTATTAGGGTAATTTCTCAACTTTTTCCAAAAGTTTTAAAAATTCACCCAAACTTGTCCCAAAAGCAAACTTTGTTTGCCTAAAAGTCGAAAATTTTTTTCGACACCGAAAAAAAATCAGGAATTGGGAGGAGTTGTCAAAGATACAAAAAAAAATATTGGTTTGTTTTAATCAATATTTTTTTAAAGTCAATATTTTTTTTCTTTGACCACCCTAACAATTTCTGATAAATTAAACCACTCGAAAAGGGGAAAACAAAAACAACAAAAGTTTTGGACAAGTTTGGGTAAATATTTGCTTATTTTAGAAAATACTCTACTAAATTTGGGAAAGTGTATAGAAAAAGTTGCTTACAATCCTTTTTAAAATTGTGTATATTGGCAGTAACAAAAGGAGGGAAGTATGCAAGAAATTCATTTAAAAAAGAATGATACAGGTTTAAATGTTGTGATTAATGATTATCCAAAATTCGATAATATTCCACCAGATATTTTAAATCTATTAATAAGTAGCATTGACAATCAACTAACAATTTGTTTAGAAAAGAAACGACAGAAAAAAACGAAAAAAACTCCACCCTGACAATAAAAGTATAAAATAGACAAAAAACAAACATTAATATCAAAAAATTTTATTGTAATATTAAAGAGGGGTGGCTAATATGTTATCTTTATTTCAAATTAGAAATGATTTGAAAGCTATAAGATATTATTATTCACACAAAGACCTATTTGACAATGCGTTTCAAGAAACCGGTGTGAACGATATTATCTCAAAGGTTCAAATCTATAATCAAATGATAAAGTCGGCGTCTCCGAAATTATACCATGTGTATGTAGGATTATATCTGCAAGGCAACACACAGGAGTCGTTAGCTGCCGAATTAAAATACACACCAGAGTATGTACAAATGTTAAATAAGAAACTTTTAAAATTCTTACAAGAAAATTTAGAATGTGAAAAGGAGTGCGTATGAAATTAAAAAGACAAGCTCTTCCTATATCAATGAATATTTACAGAACAAAATTACATATTGTTAAACAACATGTGGGAATACAATTTGACAACCACGAATATAATGTGGTTATTAGTCATGACATATATTATAAAAGAAATAAGCAACGAGATAAGGAATATGAATTTATGTTCAAAGATAGGAAGAACATAGACGGGAAAAGAATTAAGACATCAATGTACACAAAAACTTATGTTGAATAACAAAAATGCCATCTTTTAATAAGGTGGCTTTTTTATTGTGTTTTTTGTTTGGGTATTGTTGGGAAAGTGTACGATTTTATTGGGTTTTTCGATAGGTAAAGTTGCTGGTTTTCGCCTATAAAATAGCATAAAATGGTAGTGTAATCAATAGCAAGGCGAAGTGTTTTAGATTATTCGACTTGGTGCGATTTTAAAGTAAGGTGGCCACCTCGCACAGTCGCCGAGAGCGTATGTTCTATTTATATTGTTCTTGTCTTATTGATTACAGGTACAACTTAATATCGCAAAGGCGAATTGCTAATCTCTTGCAATAAAAGAGAAATATAATAAGGAGAATTTAAAAATGGCAAAAACCACAACCGTACGTGAAAGAAGATGGGTAACTCCAAACAAAAGAGCTGAAAGTTACGCATCAGAGTTAAAAGACAAAGTCCACAAGAGAGGACCAAAAGAAGGTAAACCATTGACAGACCTAGAAATTGGTGTTCGTATTGGTTCACTTCAAATGAAAAATGACCACATAGGCATTTACAAATATACAAAAGCATTAAAGGAAGGCAAGTCGAAAGCCGATGCAAAGAAATATTCAAGAGAAATTGGAAAAAGAAAATAAGGAGAAATAAGAAATGTCAAATACTACTAAAAAACCAAATAAAATCGTTGTTGAGCGTGAACCTTACGAACTTAACGGAACAACCTATTTAGCATATTTTATAAAAGGTAATGTTCGTGGTAAAGATGTTAAGGTTAGCGTAGTTCCATTGGATTTCGGTGGATATACTGTGTTAGATATTGTATTTATGGATGCAATGCAAGCAGAATTGGTGTCAGAACCTTATGAAATTAAGGATGAAAAGACCGGCAGTGTGATTTCAGGTAAAATGTACTCTGTTCGCTCTGTTGATGAAAATGGTGAAATTTACGAATGTAGAGTTAAACCAGCAAGAAATTCTGACAAACAACTTCTTCAAATGATTTTAAGATAAAAGGAGTTCATATGAACGAAAAATTAAAAGCAGTTTTATGGATTTTGGTTGGTGTTGTGGGCACTATCGTTCTATTCAGTTTGATTGTTGCTATTGGTTGCGCGATTAATGGCGTAACTTTTGGAGAACAAATTTGTTTATGGTTTGGAAAATCTGCTGGTGCAATAGAACAAGTTGCAGATGCAACAGCTAAAATCACTATGCCATAATAGAGGTTTAGTGTTCTATGAAAGGATTATTTTGGACTATTGTAATCATTGTTTTAATAGTGCTTTTTGGAACATGGCCTTTGTCGATCCTTGCAAAGATTTTTGAATATCTTGCTATTGGCTTGGGCTGGTTAGCGGATACATTAAATTTCTTTGGTTGGAACGGATTATTGTAAGACAAAGAGCACTATTTAGATTTTTCTATCTAGTGCTTTTTTGCTTATAAATCAAAATAAGGAGTAAACAATGAAAGTAATTAAAACTATCGGTAATTGTTGTCTTATATTCTTAACCGTTATAGCAATGATGGTTACTATTGCTTATGGTTATTATCACTTCTTTGTTCACGATATAACTATGGGAACGAATTATATTGATAATCAGATAGGTTTAGATATTATAAATTCAGAAGATTTAACCGAAGAAGAAAAAGATGAGTTTGAAGATAGGTATTTCCTTGAAGCAAACTTTTACAGCAATGCTAAAAATAATGGTATTGCCCTACAAGAACTTCGTTTAAATTATTTTACAGATTATAAACTTCTATCCACATCTTATCGTTCAACAGGTATGCAATATTTGGGAGATTTAAAGCAAGAAGATTTAAAACTTGTTGAAACTACCGAAGAAAAAGCAAATCGTGAAGAACCAAGTGGTTTTAGTTATTACGACACTACCAATGGCATAAGTTGGGACGGAAATAAGTTAAGAACACAACTTAATCGTGAAAGTGTGTTTATCATTAAAATTGATAATCGCCCATTTATGATACAGTTAAACGGAACTTATGAATGGACTACTTATAAAAGAAGTTGGTGGTCTTTATGGTTATACAAACAACCAATAAAAAACATCTGGTATTACAATTATTTAGATGTTTTTGCTGATTGTATGCAAGCCATTAGAAGCAATAGTGCTGGTTATGGTGATTATTATGTAACAGTTGATTTAAGTGAATATTTTACTGTTAAAGAATATGACCCAGAAACAGGAAAATATAAACCAGATGATGTTACTGACATTATCAAAAATTATTCGGTTTTGAAATTCCATTATGACGAAAATGGTGCTAGAAATAGCACTCAATCTATATTTGGTTGTATTGATTGCAACCCAAGTTATGACATTGTAGAAGAAGAAATTGATACGACATATTGGCAAGAGAGAATGTTATACACATTAGACAACTCTCACCTTGCTTATAGATATAGTGAAGTTTATGGTGGATATTTCATTTCGCTAGATATGGATATGAAAAAGATATTTGCGAAAATGCCTCGTGCAAAAGTAAATATCACTATTGATTTAATCAATACTGACAAGAAAATTGTGGGTATTGATTATAACGGATTTGAAGATTTTGAAATAGATACGATTACTATTCTAGGAGATTCACAAACATTCTACCTATTAGATAAAGCATTGTATAACACTCGACTACAAACTCTGCGACATTCTAGCAATATCACCTTTGATTTTGCTGAACACTCGATAAATAGTGAGTATGTGGAGGTGATTGTATGATGAATGGAATGTTATTGGCTTCATTTTTCGGTCAATTAAAGAACATTATTTTAATTGGTGTTATAGCGGTTATAGTGATTTTTATCATTATGATGCTTATGAAAAATGAGGGTGGAAGAAAAATCTTATTATATGTAAGTTGCTTTCTAATGATAACAGTAGGTGTATTTAGTGGAATTCAGTTATATAAAGAAGTTAAAGCAGAAAGTTATGTAAATGGCTCAATAAACATTTCTAACGAATTTAGTCAGGAAAGTTTTAGTTATTACGCTACTAGCTGTGTGTTTTATCATTATTTGTATGATGACACAGACACTTATTCATTTGAAATTGACTTACTGAAAGTAGATTTTAATGGTAAAGATGGAAATTACCAATTATGGCTTAATGATTATTTGTTGATAAATGCTGAATTTAAGAGTGGATCAGTTTTCTCGGCAGTATATATGGATTTCTATAATACAGAGGGCGAACTTGTTCATGCTACTGAATTGCAAATATCAATACAATTTTTAAGCAGTAAAACCACTTTAAAACTCGCAACCATTGGCAAAACAAACGCTAGTTATTTAGAACAATACTTTGCTGACAATGGCATACGACTTAAAGTGGAAAAATTATTGTAAAGGAGAATATATGGACGCTAAAAAAATAGTGGGCATTATATTCAGTATTTTAATTATCGGTGCTTTCGGCTTTCTAATAACTTGGAGTGTTATTAACTTCAATAAATTAGAAGACGCATTAAGTGGTACAAAGATTTATGATGCAACAGATTTAGATAATGCTTATAAAGATGGGTACAACACAGCACTGACAAATAAGGAAGAATATGATGAACTAATAAATTCGTATAGAGATAATATCACTTCCTTAAATGATAATATCTCTCAATTAAATTCTCAAATTTCAAATTTGCAAAATACTAACAGAGATAGTCAAAATCAAATTGATAGATTGACTGAACAAAAAGCGTCATTGGAATCAGAGATTTCAACCCTTAATGAAAATCAATCTAAAAATGAGACAACTATTGGCATTTTGAATAGTGAAATAACAAATTTGAATACGCAAATTGCAAACTTAAACAACACTATTAGTTCAAACGAAATAACAATAAATGGTTTAAATACTCAAATTGTTAGTTTAAACACTCAAATTGCAAGTTTGCAACAAACAATTACTAATAATGATAAGACAATTTCAGATTTAAGAAAAAACATTAATGTATTAAATGCTGAAATTGAAGAATTATCAAAAGATGCGTATGGAAATCAAGCTGAAATTGAGATGTTAAATAGTCAAATTAGTTCTTTAAATGAGCAAATCACTTCTCTTACAAATTTAAACAATGATTATCTACAATCTATTAACAATTTGAAAGCTGAAGTTTCTACTTTAAAAGCAGAAAAAGACAACCTTATTTTAGAAAATACTAACTACTATAACACAATTTCTAGTTTGAATAATCAAATTTTAAATTTGCAAAATGTTAATACTCAACTTGAAAATACTAACACATTACACTTAAACACTATTGCAAGTTTAAATGCACAAATCACAAGTTTAAATCAACAAATTAGTGATATTAAACATGAAAGTCAAAACAATAATTCAACAATCACTTCATTAAATGAAAAGATTAGAGAATTGGAAGAAAGTGTGCAATATTACGAAAATTATATTGCTAGTTTAGAAAATGGCGATCAAGTTGTTGCTACATTTGAATATGACGGAAGCGTTTATAACATTCAAATTGTAAATAAAGGTTCAACTGTTGCAGTTTCTAACCCAGCAAATACAGAGTATTTAATATTTAATGGTTGGAAAGTTGGTGATGAATTTATTGATTTATCAACTTACACTATAAATCAAAATACTAAAATCGTTGCTGATTTAACTTATAAATATAGTGTAACATTCAAAGTTGACAATTCAACACTCAATACACAGGTTGTTGATAAAGGAAATTATGCAGAATTGCCTACTAATCCATCTAAATCTGGTTATAGTTTTGATGGTTGGGCTATTGATAATGTGAATATTGTTGATGTTTCTACTACTCCAATTACTGAACACACAACTTACACAGCAGTATTTACAAAATTGCATACAGTTAATTTTGTTTATGAAGACACTACAAAATCAACTCAAACTATTAGAAATGGAAACACTGCCTCTGTTGTAAACATTGAAAACACAACCTATAAGATATTTAATGGTTGGAAAGTTAACGGAAGCATTGTGGAAGTTTCAACTTATAAAATTACAGCAGATACAACATTTGTGGCTGATATAACTTATAGATATGATGTTGTTTATAAGGTTGATGACACAACTTACAGTGCACAAATCGTTACTGCAAACAACTATCCAAATTTACCAAGCAATCCTATTAAAACAGGTTATGAATTTGATGGTTGGTCTATAAATGGTGTTGATATTATTAACACTTCTGCATTACAAATTACAAGCAATACAACTTATGTTGCAGTGTTCACAAAGGTTTATAATGTTTCATTTGTTTATGAGAATTCCACAATTTCTACACAAACAATAAGAGAAAATAAAACTCCAAGCATTGTAAATGTTGATAACACACCATATAAGTTATTTAATGGTTGGAAAGTTAATGGAGAATTTGTTGATATTAACACTTATAAAATCACACAAAACACAACATTTGTAGCAGATATTACCTATAAATATGATGTTATATTTAAGGTTGACAACTCTGAATACAATAAACAAATTATTGAAAAAGGAAAATGTGTAACTCTTCCTAAAAATCCTACAAAAGCAGGATATGAATTTGATGGTTGGACTGTTAATGGTGTTGATGTTATAGATAATGTTGCATCTATTCAAGTAACAGGCAATATCACTTACATTGCGAGATTTACACAAGTTCACGCAGTTTCATTTGTTTATGATAATAAGACAATTTCAACTCAAACAATTAGAAATGCTGGTTATGCACAAGTTCCAAGTTTAGAAAATAGTGATTATATTATTTTCAATGGTTGGAAAGTAAATAACTCTTATGTTGATGTTACAACTTATAGCATTATTACTCCAACAACATTTATTGCAGATATAACTTACAGATATGATGTTATTTATATGAGCAATGGAACACAATTTGCCAGCGAAATTGTTACAAGTGGAAATTACGCAACAATAACAGATGAGCCATTTAAAGACAATTACTATTTTGAGGGTTGGACGCTTGATGGCGAAAATGTTATTGATTTAGCAAATTATCCAATTAGTCAAAAGACAATATTATTTGCGAAATTTACACAACAATTAGCTGGTTTATATAGTGCAGATAATGAATTGTTAGTTACATGGGATGAAATTATTGAAAACAACTATTTGCAAGTATCGGATGCTGGTGTAGTTTCAAATGGTAGCAATATAGCAACATTTAGAACATTAGAAGGTAAACTCGTTATTTCTAATGAAGTTACTGCTATTGGCTCTGGTGGTTCATCTAGTGGTTTCTTGTATAATTGTACAAATTTATCTTCAGTAACAATTCCTGAAAGTGTTACAAGTATAGGTGGTTATGCTTTCTATTATTGTACACATTTAACTGAAATTAACTTCAATGCTATTGAATGTGCTGATTTTACGATCAAAGATTATATATTTGGTAAAGTTGGAACATTAACTGATGGCGTAACCTTAAATATTGGAAATAAGGTTAAAAAGATTCCATTAGGTTTTATGTGCCCTTACTATGAAAGAACAAATTATAATGTAAATCTAAAAGTTGTAAATATTGGCGAAGGTGTTGAAAGTATTGGAAGATATGCTTTCTATCAATGCCCTATAATTACCGATATTTACTACAATGCTGTTAATTGTTCTGATTTGGAAGATCGTAACTATACTTTCCAAATGGCAGGTCAAGAAGGCGAAGGAATTAAATTAGTTATTGGTGATAGCGTTAAGAGAATTCCAGCATATTTATTTGACTATGAAAACAGTTCAAATTATGGTGCAAATGTTATAAGTATAGCATTTGGTAGAAATGTTGAAGCTGTTGGTGAGAGTGCTTTCCAAGTATATAGCGGACCTTCAGTTAAAGATTTCTATTTCTATGATTTAGAAAAATGGTTAAAGATAAATTTTGAAGGGTTAAGTTCTTGTAATCCACTATCTAGTGTCAATAATGTGTATCTAAATGGAGTTTTATTAACAGAGGTTGTAATTCCTGAAACAATAACAGAAATTGGTAGCGCTGCATTCTATTGGAGCAAAACTATTCAATCAGTTATTATGCACGACAATGTAACAAAAGTTGGAAGATATGCTTTTAATGGCTGTTCAGCATTAACAAATGTTCGTGTAAGTAATAGTTTATCATTTGTTGGAGATAGTGCTTTCTCATATTGTAATAATATGAATTATACAACTTATGGAAATTGTTACTATTTAGGCAATGAATCTAACCCTTATGTATATTTAGTTGATGCAATAAATGAAGATATAACCTCTTGTGAAATCAATGAACAATGTAGGTTTATAGGAAGTTCGTCATTAGCAAGATGTGATATGACAACTATTTATATTCCATATAGTGTTATTGCTATTGGTGATAGTGCTTTCTATCATTGTGCACAGTTGCAAACAGTTATATTTGCAGAAAATTCACAAGTAACAACTATTGCTGGAGCATTCTATTGGTGTACAAGCTTAACTTCAATTATTATCCCTGCAAATTGTACAGAGTTAGGATATCAAACATTCTATGACAACACTTCATTAAAAACAATTTATATTCCAAAAGCAGTTATTGATGGTGGAACTCGTGTGTTCTATAATTGTGCTGATTTGGTTATTTATTGCGAAGTTACAGAAGATGAATGTCAGTTGGCAGATGGTTGGAATAACAACTCATCTTCAACACAAGCAACTGTTAAATATGGTTATACATTAGAACAATATTTAGCAGAAGTTGGTGGCTAATCCACTAAATTTTGAATTAAGGAGATTTTATGAACAAATTCGGTAAAATTGGCTTAATCACTGCTGGGGCACTTGTTGCCCTAGTTGGTGGTGGAGCAATATTGTATAACACTGTTCCTAGTTTGAAAAGCAATGTAGGAACAAACAATCAAGCAAATATTGGTCTTGGTGGTGGCGTTATTGGTGATATTACTGTCAATACAGACAATACTAACAAGCAATATTTAGCACTTATAAATCAATATTCTAAACAAATAGATGATTTAAAAACTCAATTAAACAATAATAAAGCAGAGTCAGAAAGCAAGATTGCAGAAATGCAAGCTGAAATTGATGCTTTGCAATTAGAGTTGGAAAATACTCAAAATAGTGATGCTGATATTATTGCAGAGAAAAACGCAAGAATTCAGGTCTTAAAACAATATATCCAAACAATAGAAAGTGAAAATGCTGAAACTGTTGCTGGTTATGAAGAACAAATTTCAGATTTGAATACTTTACTTTCAAATTATGAAAAAGAAATCATAGCAACAATTAAATTGCCAACAGATTTCACTTTTACTTCACTTGGCTTTAGGTTAATAGAAGGCAATGACTTTGTTTTCTATTCAACTAGTCATAGTTGTAAGTTGTATTACTATCACTTTGATACAAAAACATTAGAAACAATAAACATTAAAGGAACATCATTTGACTCGTTCCATAAAGAAGATGATAAGTTGTATTTTAGAACGAGTAAAATTTCGTATGTTTATAGCTTTGCTAATAAAACATTAGATATTCTTGGCTCTGCAAATGGTGTTATCACTTATATTGCAGATAATGCAAATATGTATATGTTTGACTATACAGGTGGTTATGCAGTTCATAATTGGTTAGATGGAACATTTACTAATTTCTTGGGTGATGGCTCTGATTCTTCTACTGTAACAGTGAAAAAGATAGATAATTATATTCTTCATAGTTCATATAGAGTTACAGACATTAATAAGAAGAAACATCATCATGTTCGTTGTTATAATGTGGAAACAGGCGAAGATGTTGAAATTTATAGCACATCATCATCAATTTATTCATTTTTAAAGACAAGTTATGGCTACTTTGCTAATATTTCTAACGGTTTTTATAGATTGAATATTGATGATTGTTCGCTTGAATTAATAAAAGATTATGCGACAACGCCAAATTATAGTTATGTTTTAGAAGATAAGATTATTTCATTTGGTTATAAGGAAGCATTTATCTATGACGGACAACAAGAAATACCACTTACAACTTATGAAAGTATTACTGTAAGTCCAAAGTTTATTAAAATTAGTGATGGAATTTATTATATTGTAAGTTCTTCAAGTGGATTTAAGGGCATCTGGAAATTAGATTTAATTACTAATAATTTAGTTCAAATATCCGATGCATATTACACCTATGGAGATAGAATTACAATAGGACACTATGAGTTTGTTGATATGATGACAGGCATTTATGTTATTGATTTAGATACAGGAAGCATAGACACAATGACAAAAGCAACAAGTCAATCTACTTGTAAATTTAAAACAATGAAATATGGTGATTACACATTATTCTATCAAACACATTCAAATAAAAATTCTTATATTTATTACTACGACCATGTAAATGATATGTATGGCAAGATTTATAAAGGTTCTTCATTTACTATTTATGATTGTCAAATAAAAGGCGATATGCTTTATGTTATGACAGATTCATATTTATATGGTTTTGATTTAAGAATTAGTTTAGATAACTATGTAACCTATTTATCTATTAACACATCATTGTCTAATTTAGACGCAGGAGTGTTCTATGCAAGTGCGGGAACACTTGAAGATGGAAAATTGTATATCAAATATACCTTACAAGAAGATAATTCATTCACTAAAGAAATGGTTATTATGTAGGGTTAGATGATTACGATTATCTTTGCTCCTCCCAGAACAGGTAAAACCTGTTTTATGACACATATGTTAAATTTAAGAGCATTTGACAGAGATCGGAATAGATTGATGCAAAAAGAGATAATCAGTAAAAATCAAAATGGTTTTAATTTATCAATACCCAAGCATTGCGTAAGTTCAAACTATGCTATTGGATTTCGCAAGTTTGGGTATAGATTAAGACCAAGCAGAGTTATCAATCCATTTAGATTAGGATTTAAAAATAAATTTGTCAAAACACACTTTAATTTACCTTATGAAGTTATTGGGATTACGGAAGCACAAAAATATTTGAATAGTAGAATGAGTTTGTACTTCCCTGAATGGCAAAGTAGATGGTATGAGCAACATGGGCATAACGATTTAGAGATTTATTTGGATACTCAAAGACCTATGCTTATAGATGTCAATATTAGAGAGTTAGCACAGTTTATAGAAATAGTAAAATTAAAAATTAGTTATGATGAATATGGAAAAGTAAAAGGACTAAAATGGAAAATTAGAAGAATTGAAAACAGTAGTTTATTTGAAAGATATATGGCATCTGGTAAGAAGGACACAGATTGTTATACTGAAGAAATAGTTGAAGCAGATTACAACGTATTTGCCTTATATGATAGTAAAAGTTGCAAACCAAAGTTCTATGATGGTCATTTTGAGGAAGATTTTGATATACAAGAAAGTCAACCAACAGAGCATTCATTAGAGGGTTATATTAAATACCTTGAAGAAAATGATGATGAAATGCCTAAAAATTTCTATCAGAGGAGAAAAAGTGCATGATTAACTATAATAAAAATAAACTTATCAACACTACTTTAGATAAGTATTATGAAACCTTTTCGCATACTTTAGACACTGTTGATTATGTGCCTCAAAAGTATAACGAAAAGATATGTAAATATATTTTCAAAAACTTAAAAAGAACATTCAAAAAGATAGATAAAGAAGATAAAAACTATCAAAAAGAGTTCACAAAAAAGTTAAAAGAAAAAGCTAAAACACAAAAAAAGAAAGAAGAAACTCCAAAGAAACGACATAAATGGTTAGATTTCTTCAAAAATTTGTTTAAGCGTAAATCGAAAAATCTTAAAAAGGGAGGTAATTAAGCATGGGATTTTTTACTAAAACTCATAAAGAAATGGCTAAAACAAAGTCATTGAAACAATTGCAAATCGGTTATAAAAACAGTGAAGAAGCGTTGATTGATGCCTCATTTAAAGGTGATAAGAAAGCTCTTAAACACGCTATGAAGATACATGGCAGATATGAATACGCTATACTGTTTAGAAACACGCCACAATATAAGAAATGTAAGAAAAAGTAGAATTTCTTATGCTAAACGCTTATGTCGTATGGCGAAACAAAAGTATATTTTGACGGAAGTCATTATATTGCAATTCCTCATACAACAAGACCTTCTAAAAGAAAGCGAATTAAGTATGAGGAAGTTATAACTGTTCAAGAAGAAGTAAAGGACTCGGTTGAAAATACTGAGCCCTCTATTTCGCTTGAAGTTGATACAGAAGAAAAAGGTCAAATGGTTATTACAAATGAGCCAAAAGAAGTTCAAAAGAAACAAAATAAGCGTCAAATCACCAAAAAAGAGTTATTTAATGAGCTCTATCGGAAGCATATTGACAGCCCACGAAAGAAACGGAAAAAACTCATAATAGAAGATATGTTGCCTTATTTTGAGAAAAGAGAATTTTGCGAAAGCTATGTTCAAACACAAATGGAACGAAAGTTAAGAAATATAATTTGTCGCAGAGTTAGAATGGTAAGAAAAGCCAACCTGATAAATTTTAACTATTTTTGTACTTTTACCTATGATGATAAATTGCATGACGAATATAGTTTTAGGAAAAAATTAAAAAACGCCTTGTCATTGTTCTCTAGTCGTAAAGATTGGAAATATATGGGTGTTTGGGAACGAGCACCAGAAACTAAAAGATTGCATTTTCATGGTATGTTTAAAATACCTGATGGAACAATGCCAGGCGAATTGTTTGAACATAGTGATTACAATATAAATTCACATAAGAGAACAACGACTGTGCAAAATTCGTATTTCAATGAAAGATTTGGTCGTTCAGATTTTAAGAAAATAGAACATAGGAATAAGATGAGTGATGGAATTACTTATCTTATGAAATATATTGAAAAGACGGAAGAAAAGATTGTATATAGCAAAGGACTATATCAATACTTTATTTCAGACATTATGGATGAAGATGTTGTCTGCACCATAGGTCAGGAAGATAAGAAATTGTTGCTATTTGATGATTTCAACTGCTGGGATGAGGGTTGCCTTATTGGTAAGGTATCGCCAGAGGTTATAGCACAAATGCGAAAGTGCAATTAATCTCAATCGGCAACGAAAAAAAATGGGGTTTTGCGGAAAGCCTGCGCGCAAACCTCATTTTGTTGCCGATTGTTTATTAGCCGACAAGCCAATTCATTTACAAGTTTATTTACAAGGGCGTGTGCTTGTCTGGCGGAGCGAAGCGACGCCACTTGTATCAAGACAAGCACACGCCCTGTCGTCA
>JAFXKG010000004.1 GCA_017531805.1 Clostridia bacterium
TATTATATATAAATATATAATATAATTTTAACAAAAAAAAGTTAAAAAATCAAGTGTTTTGAGCAGGTTGATTTACTTTCAACTTTCATACTTTGCTATGATAACTAAAGTTGTAAAAAAACACTCGTTAAGAGTGTTTTTTGTTTGTACTATTTGCTTTCGCTTTTTTCACTTCATGCAACTAAATATGCCAAAAAATGCTTACTATCTGCAAACTAAATGCAGGAAGTTACACATTGTTTTGTTTATTTATTTTCACTTCGTGCAACTAAATATGCCAAAAAATGCTTACTATCATATTCTAATTTATATTTGTCGTATTTTACTTTCGGATAATGTTCTGGGTGTGGATTACGGAATTTCTTTTTGCGGATTATTTTATAACCTTTTTCTTTAAGCCATTGTTCAAGGTAACGGAAATGCACACAAGGATCTTCCAATACATCAACAAACAAATAATATTTTGAATTTATATCCATAATGTGATGAAATAAATCAGTAAAATGATTTCCAAAATTGTGTGCTTCACCTAAAGTACAATGCACCAAGCAAAAATCGTAATGTTTTCTAAAAGTAGTTTGACAGACATCTGCTTCAAAGATTTCCAAACGGTCACTGCTAATTGCATTATAAAGCGGGTTTTTCTTTCTGTTGTCGCCAGGGAAAATTATTGCATCCACCATGCTGTTAGGAAAATATTTTAGCAACAAACTGGCACTAACTTTGCCACTGCCTGCATCTATAACTTTTTTTATTTCTGCATTGTTTAAGCGCTTTGTCATGTCTTTTACAATTTTATCATGAATTGTACGCGCTGTGTTATATAACTTTTCCATATTCAAATCCCCCTTAACAATTTTGAATATTTATATCTTATAAATTGTTGTACGCAAACTCGTCTATGTTTTTTTGATGATTTAGTGTTTCTATCATTTGAATTACACCATGCATTTTAAGTTCTGTAAAAAAGTTTTCCACTTTACGCGCACACTTAAGCACAAAACCAAAAGAATTTGGCTTACATTTTAACACTTTTTTAATTTGTTCTTCTGTCAAACTTGGGTTAGCAATAACAAAATTATACACAGACATAAGTTCGTTATATTGATATTTTGTTACACTATTAATAGGTTTGATTAACCCCATTTTAACTCGCTTATCAACAACGATTGTATTTGCTAAATCTAGCGCTGATTTTTTGTCCATACTAAATCTCCTTGAATATTGTTATTGGTCCGTCAAGATGTGCATTAATTTGCATATCTTCGCCAAAAGCACCAAGATGCACAGGCACATTAAGACTATCCAACTCGTCAGCAAGCGCAAGATACAAATTTTTTGCGGTATCCCTATCTGCACTTAAACCAAAATCTGGACGTGCTCCGCTTGTTTCTTTTGTGCAAAGCGTAAAGTTGGATACAAGCAAAACTTTGCCTTTTGTATCCAAAACACTCAAATTCATTTTATCATCACACTCAAAAATACGCATGGTTGCAATTTTGTTTGCCGCACGCTTAACTTTTTCAATACTATCGCCTTTGCAGACGCCAACAAGCACCAATAAACCGGCGCCAATTTCACTTATTATTTTGTCGTCAACCTTTAATGTAGCTGACTTAACACGTTCAATTACAAGTCTCATATATTTGCCTTTTTTAAATTTTTATATCTGTACCTTTTAATAAAATTTCTTCACTTTCAACCACTCTTCTGATTGTTTCAAAATCGTTAGGATTGTTTATATCCAAATCCTTTTGCTCTGTTTCTTGTTTATAGTACCTCAACAACTGCCTTAATGTGATGTTTTTGCCATATTTTTTTTGCAAATTATTTTCATAATTTTCTTTATCTATTGTGATAGATAAACCATTTATAACTATCACAAGGTTGTTTGGATTTTCTTCTTCTAAACAAAAATACGAACAAACTTTTTCAAAACAACAAATTTGATTAGATTTTAAGTTGTATATATTGCCTGATTTATCACCTGTCAACTGTTTAAACAAAACTTCTATATCCATTTTAGAGTTTAATGCCATCAAAATAGAAACTGGCGCCATTGACATTTGAAAATATTCAAACTTTCCATTTGGATTTTTTAGTTTTACAATATGATCACAAGGCAAAAAATTTTCTAAACTAAATTCAAGTTCATATACTTTTATTGATCTTTGTTTTTTTAATATAATTTTTTCGTGTAAATTTTGATAAAAATTTATTAATTTTCTAACTAAACCCATGTCTAACCTTTATAATAATTTTATCCCCTTGCAATTTTGTTTACCAAGCCCATGTCTACTTTGCCTGCATAGTTTGCTTTAAAGTGCTTCATTACACTTGGTATTGATTTGTCTTCCATATTTGCGATGATATCTTTAATTTCTTCTTCACTAAGCATTTTAGGAAGATATTTTGTAAGCAGACTTTTTTGTGCTTCTATGTTTTCTGCTTCTGAATTGTTGCCTGCTTTGATGTAGTTTTCCTTTTCTTCGGTTAATTCTTTAATAGTTTTTTGAAGAATTTGCACAGTATCAACATCGCTTAGCTCTTTGCCGTCTTTTTTAAGCTCAATACCTGCAAGCAAACATTTGTTCATAACAACGCCATAGATAGCACGAGCAAGCGTGTTTTTATCTTTCATTGCTTGCACATTGTCTTTTTTAATTTCGTCTAAAATCATAATCTCTCCTTATTTTTCTTGTTTTTCTTAATTTATGGCTCTTTTTAATTGCCACAAATTCTTTTCTGAAAATTATTTTAACTTTTTCAATTTCCTTTTCTTCTTTCTTTTTTACTTCTTTATAATAATGCTCAACTATATTTTCTTCAAAATTAAAAGATAGTTGGTCTATTAAAACTCTTTTTTTGTCTTTCGTTTGCCTTGCCATTTTTGCCCCTTTAATCAATTTCTAATTCTGGAAAAAGTTCAACAACTAAATCATAATTAGGTTTAAACTTTTCTTTAAATTCTTCCATATGCGGTTTAAATTTATCAATTACATTTTGTTTTACTTTTATTTTTTGTTCTTCTGAATAATCTTCCCAAAACCAAATTATAATTTTACCTTGATTGTACAACTCTATAATTTTTTCGTAAGCATCTGGGATATATTGTTTGTCTGTCAATTCTACATCATGTTGCATCCTGACAGTTTTTCTCCCCATTACATCCATTTCTTCATGCTCGCCAAGTTCTTCGGTTGAATATATATAACAAGGCTTGTTTTTATACATCTTCTTTAAGCCATCTTTAACAACTTCTCGTATAATCAACTTTTGTTGTTCAAAATCATACTTCCAAAACCTTAACAAACTTCCAGCATACAAAACCGCAAAATTATAGTCAGGTGTCAAATACACATAACCGTCAACCGACTTATCAAGTGATAATTTTGTTAAGTTTCCATTTTGAGAACCGTGATAATATTTCATTTTAATCCTTAAAAATATCGTCAATATCGCTGTCGCCAACCGGTGTTAGAACTTCACTCTTTTGCACTTTGCTTGTGTTTTTTGTGTATAAATTGTCTTTGCCTGGTTCGTAGAATTGAGTATACTCACTCTTCCACTTGATAGGTATATTTCCACGCATACCATTACGATGTTTTGCAATAACAAGCGTGTAATCTAACGCGTCGTCATTGCTTTCTTCTACACCTTCACCTGCAATGTCTGCAATAAACATAACTATATCGGCATCTTGTTCAATAGAGCCTGATTCACGCAAGTCGCTAAGCATTGGTGTTTTGTCCGCTCTCTTTTCACTTTCACGGTTTAATTGTGAAAGCAACAAGATTGGCACACCTAACTCACGCGCTGCAAGTTTGATGTTACGCGTCAAATCTGCAACTTCTTGTTGACGATTGCCGTCTTTAGATTGGCGTTCACTTTTCATAAGTTGAAGATAGTCAATAATAACCATATCCAAACCGCTTTGTGCTTTTAGCCTACGACACTTTGATAAGATTTCTGCTGGTGTGATTGTTGTTGTATCGTCAATAAAGATATTAGAATTTTCCAAAATCTTTTTGGTTTCAAACAAACTTGCCCATACAGTGTTATCTTTTGTGCCACCTTTAACCATATCCATTGGTACACGACCAGTAGAACATATAAAGCGTTGTGCAACTTGTAAAGAACTCATTTCAAGGTCAAACATGGCAACCGACTTGTTATGTTTTAATGCAGCATTTATTGCAAAGTTTACCGCCAAAGTGGTTTTACCAATACCAGGACGAGCCGCAATAATAATAAGTTCACCAGCCTTAAAGCCGTTTGTGATTTTATCAAGTGTAGGGAACCCAACCTTAACTCCTGCATTTGCATTAGGGTCAATTGACAATTTTTCCATCATGTCAATGGCTTCGGTTACACCTTTACGGATATGTTCAAGGTCGTTTGTGCGTCTGGTTTGAGAAATATCAAATATGCTCTTTTCTGCACCTGCCAAAACTACACCTGCATCGCCACTTTCAAATGCTTCGTTAATTGTCTTTTGGCTTGCTTCAATAATTTGTCGAAGCACACTATCGTTCCTGACAATTTCCATATAATGCTTAAAGTTTGCGGCACTTGGCACATAGTTTGTAAGGTCTGTGATGTAATCTAGCCCGCCAACTTCTTCCAACTCACCTTTTTGGTCCAGAACTTTGCTTACAGTGATGTAGTCCACCGCAATATCTTTAACATAGTTATCCAGCATTGCTTGATAAATTTTTTGGTGCGCTTGTGAATAAAAATCCTTTGCGTTTAAACTTGGAAACACATCTGCACAAGCATCTTGAGACAAAAACAAACTGCCCAACAAACTTTGTTCAGCTTCTAAATCATTTGGTAAAATTTTCGCTTTCTTTTCTGCCATAATTTCTCCTTTTAAACTTCTTTACTTTCGGTAATGTTTAAGTTCCCAACAATCATTAGTGCAAAATTTTCCGGACCTAACATTTTCAATATTTTAAAAAAATCTGATACTTTGTTAAACAACTTTAATAGATATGTAAATCTTTTTGCATATGGCATACAATCAGTGTATAAAATTTGTTTTAATTCATAATCTGTTAAATTTTCATTTTCTAACATAAATTTATAAAAATAAACAATTTGATAAAAATGCATATCTGACATTTTATTAAGATTTAAGCCAGGTACAATTTGTACGGCATTACCATTTCTAGTCTGTTTCCTTTCAATGTTTTTTCTTTCGGCATCTAATTTGGCAATTAACATATAAAATGCCAATTTAAAAACAAGATCGCTTTTTTTAGTATCGTTCATTTTTTTCCTTAAAATCTATTTAAACACATCTTTTTTGGGAGATAAAATCTCTTGCGCTTTTTTGCGTTTTTCTTTTTTACGGGCAACAATCTCTTCAATCAAAACCGCCACCGCCATAAATAACATAAAACACAATATTTGCAAACCGTTGCTTGTGATAATGTTACGCATCAAATATGCAAACACAATCAAAAACGGTATACAAACAAGTATTGTAATTGCAACCCTTTTTGCAACTTTTGTTGCGCTTTGGATTACATCATTTTGAGTAGGTCTCATTATCCCTCCACAACAGGTTTTTTACTTTTTGCGCGTAGACCGTGGTCTAAAATTGCTTTTCGTATCCTAAATGATTTAGGTGTAACCTCCAACAACTCGTCATCTGCAATAAATTCTAACGCACCTTCCAAACTCATTTGTTGAATAGGAGTTAGTTTAAGTGCTTCGTCACTTGAGCTAGAACGAGTGTTTGTAAGTTGTTTCTTTTTACATACATTGACAACAATATCGTCGCCTTTAGGGTTTGCACCCACAACTTGACCCATATAAACTTTGTCGCCCGCAGTAACAAGTAATCTGCCCCTGCCTTGTGCATTAAACAAACCATATGTTATTGCTTCGCCTGTTTCGTAAGAAATGAGCGAACCGAAATTACGGCCTTCCATTTCTCCTTTGTATGGCTGATAACTGTCAAACACACTTGACATTACACCTTCACCGCGTGTGTCTGTAAGCATTTGTGATTTATAACCAAACAAACCACGGCTTGGCACTAAGAATTGAAGTCTCATCCTGCTACCCATTGGTGTCATATCAATTAGCTCACCCTTTTTTATACCCATTGTTTGCATAATTGTACCTACCGCATCTTCTGGCACATCTAACACAACTTTATCAATAGGTTCGTGTCTTACACCGTCTATGGTTTTAAACAAAACTCTTGGTCTGCTTACTTGGAACTCATATCCATCACGACGCATATTTTCGATAAGAATAGATAGGTGCATTTCTCCACGACCGCGTACTTTAAATTGGTCTGCAGTTTCGCCATCGCTAACTTGCAAAGACAAATCTTTAATTGCTTCTTTATACAATCTATCCTTGATGTGACGACTGGTTACATATTTACCTTCCTTGCCTGCAAAAGGACTATCGTTAACCATAAATGTCATTTCTACACTTGGATCACTGATTTTAACAAATGGTATTGCCTGCATTTCGTCAGTTTCACTTGCAGTGTCACCAATTGTAATATCTGGTATGCCTGCAATACAAATAATGTCGCCGGCAGTTCCTTCTTCAATCGCTTCACGCTTTAGACCATTAAAGTTGAAAATGTTTACAACCTTGCCAGAATATTTTTTGTTTTGGTCAAAATAGTTTTTGATGTAAACTGTTTGGTTAAGTTTGATTTTGCCAGTTTCTATACGACCAACTGCAAGCTTGCCAAGATAATCATTTTGCTCTGTTGAAGAGATAAGCATTTGGAAAGGTGCTTCAACATCCATCTTTGGTGGGTCAATATGATTTACAATTGCTTCAAACAAAGGTGTCATATCTTTGCCAGCAACATTATAATCTGTTGTTGCAACACCTGCACGAGCAGAACAATAGATGATAGGACTGTTAAGTTGCTCGTCAGTGGCATAAAGATCAAGCATAAGTTCTAACACTTCATCTGCAACTACATCAAGACGCGCATCTGGACGGTCTATTTTGTTTACAACAATAATAACTTTAAGATTAAGTTCAAGTGCTTTTTCCAAAACAAAACGAGTTTGTGGCATAGGGCCTTCAAAAGCATCCACAACCAACAAAACTCCATCAACCATTTTAAGCACACGCTCCACTTCTCCACCAAAATCTGCATGCCCTGGTGTGTCTACAATGTTGATTTTTGTGTTGCCAAAAAAAGCAGAACAGTTTTTACTTAAAATTGTAATGCCGCGTTCACGCTCTAAAGCGTTGCTATCCATTACTCTGTCTTGCACTTCTTGATTGTCTCTAAAAATACCGCCTTGTTTTAAAAGCGCATTAACCAAACTTGTTTTGCCGTGATCTACGTGAGCAATAATTGCTATGTTTCTAATGTCTGTCATATTATATCCTTTTTTATCTTTTTAACGGAATAGAAATTATATTTCTATAGTGTTTCATTTTATCTTAACACAAAGGTACAAAAAATGCAATAGAAACAAGAAAATTAGGCCAAGAAAAAAGAAAGAATTTTGTTCTTTCTTTATTACTTATCCAAATTGTGTACAAGATAATCTACACTAACGTCAAAGTATTTTGCCAGAATAATTATCATAGATGTTAAAGGCTTTGTTCCATCTCTCCATCTGTAATAATTATATTCACTAATACCCATTTCTTTCATCGCTTTAGCAATACTAATCTTCCTTTGTTTAATAAGCAATTCAACTGTTTGAAAAAATGTTAGATTATTCTTAACATTATTATTTATGTTATCTGTTAATCCAAATAAAAAATCCAACGAACATTTAAAATATTTAGCAATTTTTCTTGCTATTGAAATTTCTGGATAATAGTTTTTATTAAAATATCCGTTAATTGCTTCTGACGAAATATTAAGATAACCAGCCAATTTTAACCTGCTTAATTCGTTATCTTCTAATAATTCTTTTAATCTTTCTTGAAATTCATTCATGTTAAAACCTTTTCGACATTTTCTGTAAATAAATGCTTGCTTTTAACATATTTTCTCAAAAACACTCTCATTTGTCTTGAATTACAAAGAGTTGAGAGTGTAATATGTTTCACATAGGAGGTAAACATGAAAAATTATGAATTTATTGTAATAGATACTTTAAATTGTTTAATGAAAAGTGAAATTAAGAATTTCTTTATTTATTGTGACCATGAAATTGTTATTTGGCTTGAAGATAATTCAAAAGTAAAAATTACTACTAAAAATTTAACAACAAAAGAATTTAAAAAGTTAAAAGGAGTTTAAAATGATAAATAGTTATGTATTAAACCATGAGTATGGATACGGGAAGGTTCCTGAACAAAAGGTTTTAAATAAATTAATGCTTAGAAATATTGACGATTTAAAAACTTACATTCAACAATGTGTTAAAGATGTTTTTACTGCAGACTACAAAAACAATGTAGTATATTTTTTTGATAATAAATTAAAAACGCAAATAATTATTAAAAAAATATAAGTTTTGGCAATTTAAAAAATTTTAAAAAAGTACTTAAAAATAGTTGATTTTTTGTTTTTTATTTGCTAGCATTTTTATAGTTGAAACATTCAACAAAAAGGAGAAAATTATGAACACAATTAGTGCAGGCGAATTCATTAAACAAGTTGCGGAAGCAACTGGCAACACTCAAACACTTGTTAAATCAATTTTGGGTGCAGCTGGCGAACAAATTAAAGCAAACTTAAAAGCTGGCAATGAAATGCATTTCATCGGTTTCATGAACTTTGGCATCAAAGCTGAAGAAGCAAAAACAAAAGTTAATCCTTTTACTGGTAAAAAGATTAAAGTTGCTGCTTGCAAGAAACCTACTGTTAAATTGAGTGCTTCTTTCAAACAATTATTGAAGAAATAATTTAAGATTGTTTCACAAACAAAATCACACTATTAGGTGTGGTTTTTTGTTTTTTTGACAATTTTTAACTTGAAAAATGTTTGTTAAAATGCTTTTTATTTGATATACTAATATTATATTAAGGGGGAAAAATGTTAGAAACTATAAGTATATGGGGCACAGGCGCAGCCTTAGTGCTTGCATTATTGTCTGTTTTAATCATGTGTATGCTTAAAAAGAACATTTTAGATATTCTTAAAAAAGATACAATTATATTTGACCAAAACTATGCACTTAAAAAACAAGCTGTTGAAAAAGCAATGTCCATCATTGACGAAGTTGCACAAAATGTTCAAATAACAAACAACTCAGAATTTAAAGAAAATGCAAAGGATTGTTATAATCAACTTTTGTTAGTCCTAACCGATGTCCGAATTGCAGAAAAATTTGCAGAACTTACATTTGCCACAAACAATTCTATCACTGAAGGCAAAATTGTAGAATTTAAAACTGCTTGCAGAAAAGATATGGGCTTAAGCACAAAACATTTTAAAAAGATTAAAAAATCTGAAGACACTGAAATTGTTAGCATACCACAATTTAGTGAAAGACCAATCTCTCAACCGGTGGAACCATCTTTTAACCCACCACCAGCAAGAGAAAATCCTACTATGGTAAGGCCAAGACCAATTTCACCTTCTACTCCAAGACCAGCGCCAAGGCAAATGGCTCCGCGTCCTAAAAAACCAATCGATCATGAATAACCAATTTATAACAATAAATTTGGTTGTAGGCAATAAAAAAGTGAACAAAATGTTCACTTTTATTTTTTTCTGTTTACGCTTTTAGACATGCATTTTTGCAAATGAGCTTTGAGTTTATCTAGATCACCTGTGATATTTTCTTTTCTTAGGCACACATATTCTACATTGTTAAAAACAAGAATAATCCTTTTATTATCTTCTATATAACTGGTTAGTGATTTTAAACTATGTATATTTTTTGCAGCTTCTTGATTATCTTTCATCATTGTTTCTACACACAAATCGTTGTCAATAGAAATAACTAATTGATCCATTGTGTCAAGTTGCTGTTTTTTAAACGCCTTTTTTTGAGAACTTACCAACGATACTGGTATTAAAATATACATAATCTCTAGCACAAACATTGCCACAAGCAAGACTACGTCCCAGATAATCGATTTTTTGTTTACAATATCTACAACAAGCAAAGCAATCATAGCAACCATAAGTATTGGTATTATGATTGCTATAACTTTATCTTGCTTGCGCTTTTGAGATTTGTACACATATTTCGCACTTACAATACTGTCTTCTAATTCATATTTATATTTACACTCAAACATTTATGCTCCTATATTTTGTCATTTATACTATACTTAGCCATTTTCTTTCGTCTAATTATCACAATAGTTATAATAACTGCTACCAGTACAAAAACTACTGACCCAACAATAAGAATCAACTGCCAAAGTTTAAACAATATTCTTTGATTGATTATAACAATTCCGTCAATTATATCAACTTGACTTAAATCTAAAATAATTGTTCCACCATCCAAAGAGAACTTAGAAAATTCACTTGATTGTTCTCCCGCCAAAGATAATACTGCCATAACTTCACCGTTGGTTGGCATTTTTAACATTAATTGATTGGATACATCATGCTTTACACCATAAACTTCTAAACTTAAATTGAAAGCAACACCAAATACTCTGTTACCTCTTATAAATTGTGATATATACGGATAAATATTTACATATTCAACAGAGTTGGGCTCTATGACTGAAACTTTAAATTCTGCATCAATAGGAATCAATGCTACAAGCGACTCGTCTTTTGGATTATTTCGTCCCCTTTCGTTAAATAATTCTATTGTGCCATATTTGCCAGCATCAGCTGTAATTGAATAAGGATAAATACTTGGCAATTTATTGTATTGAACATTGACAATTTTGTAGTTTCTAGCGTGAGTACCAATCAATGCGTTTTCTACATTTGCTACAACTTTTTTGTTTGCGTCAATTTCAGCATCTACAAACTTAAAGGTTATTTTACCAATATCCACTCCAACATTATCTTGAACACCATCAACAAACTTGATGCCATTAAGTTTTAGTTGCATGTTTTCTTTGGTTAAAATATCTGTTGTTGTGTCGTAAACCTTATCGTAGAACTCTACACCTTCCAAATACAAACTTGCGCGCATAATCTTGATTACGCCATATATAACCAAAGTTGAATTATCTAGTGCAAAGTTTTTGTTTTGGAAATTAATATTAGAAACACTAATGTTGTATTTATCATTTTCATTTGCTTGAGAAATTGCCTTTTGCGCTGTACCATCGTTGACCGTTATTATAGCATCCGGATTGCCAATTAAATAAAAGTTTGGATTATTTCCGGTTATTTTAATGTGTTTATTTTCGCCAAGATCTACATAAAGATATGATTTTATTAAAGAAAAATCTATATTTTCTTTTCCGTCATAAGGTTTTTGAATAGTGCTAAAACCATTGTCGTCAAATTTGATGCTGATTTGTTTTTGGTTAATCTTTAAATAAACTGAATATGTGTTTGTAATACCACTTAACCAAGCATTTGCACCAGTGACATCATATTTCCACTTAACTTGATAAACACCCACATTTGTAGGGTTTGTTATGCCTGTGTCAGACACTTCGCCATCAGTCAAAGGATAATATAATACACTGCTTATAAAACTGTTTAATATTATGCTTGCGGTAGAAATATCATACTTTGTTTGACTATTTGTTCCCATCGAAAGTGTTTGAGGGATGCCATTGCCCATTTCGTCAAACAAGAAAGTCCTTTCGAAGATATAATGACCTTCTGCATTTATGGCAGTGTTAAACTCGATTTTTGGATTAACTACCAACTCTATTGTTAAATTTTTTAATATTACAAATTTGATTGGCACCAACACTTCTTCAGAATATTTAATGCCATACTCCTTGTATTTTGATAAATTAATTAAATCTCCACTTTCATCATATACCCTATAGCTATCAATATTAAAATATTTAGAGTAGTTACCTATTAAGCTGTATGTGCAAGAAGCTTCTTTGCCAAAATCGATATCAACAGTAAGGTATTTTTTATCATTAAATACGGTCTTTGTTCCAATTTTGGTTGTCAAACTAATGTTGCCGCCATTTTGTCCTGCATAAAATTTATCATTTGTAACTGATGTAGTAAATTTAAAAGTTTTTTGATTGATAATATAACTATATACAATGTCGAGATTTTCGGTTGTGTCATCAATTATGTGCATAATGTCAGACATCAAGAAGGCAAACTCATATCCTTTTTCATTTGTAGAATAAGTTTTGTATGAATTTCCCAACATCTCTATTGTATCCAAACTCAATGCATCAATTAAATTTACATCAATTGTTTCGTTTTTATCTTCGTTTAAAACTACGGTAAAGTTGTTCATAATTATCTTGATGATAATTTTATCATTGATGGTAAATTTTTGTTCTTCAAGATTGTTTACCAAAACTCCATTTTTATAAACTATAAACTGAGTTGCATTTGCAATATCAAGCCCTGCAATAGAATCTTTTGCCTTGCTATACTTATTTGTATTATTGATTGAAACAGATATCCAATCATATTGTACAAATATTACAATTTCAAAACTAGACAAATAATAATCTTTTAACTCAAATTTGCTGTCAAAATATTGATGTTCATTGTCTATAATAGTAGTTTCCATTTTTGCACAATAAACTTTTGATATATTATAACTTGAATCTGTATTTAAAATATAATTGTTGCCATCTTTTACATACAAGTTATCCCAAAGTTCTGCCCATGTTTGGTCAGAGTAAACATATTTTTGATACATTGCAACAAACTTAACACCATTTTGCTTTAGAGCATTAGGCAAAATTCTAATATCGTCAAATAATGTTACTGTCGAAATTTCTTGTTCGTTTACTTTAACTTGCGGTTGTGCAATTTCTTCTTTTGCTTCTGGCAAGTCTTCATAATCTAGTGTTAATTTATATGTTAAATAAGACACTGAATATATAAAATTATTGTCATGTTGAATATTGCTTACAGAGTAAGTTTTAGATGTTGTCAACACTTTATTAAACGCATCTCTCCAACTAGACCCCATCAAACCATGATTTGGTAATTCTATATCATTTATAGTAAATGTTACTGTAGATCCATAAGGAATCCTTGAAATGATATATTTGTTTGCAAGACTTTGCTTTATAATATTATTGTCACCTTGTATATTTATATCCACAACTGTTGTAAGATCATCATAGCCATTTGTTTTTTCGGTAGAAATTAAATCTATAGTGATGCTAAAACTTATTATTTCAAGTTTTACATCAAGGTCAATATTGTATTGACCATTTACCATTGTCAAATCTTTGGTTAAGGTTTTCAATTCATCAACTGTCACATATCTCGTGTAAATTTTATCATTTTTTGTTTGTCCCCAACCTTCTAATTTAATATCGTCAAAATATATATCTTTTACAAAATATCCTTCCGGCACATCAAGTTCTAGTAAAGACACTGTTTCAATTTCAGACTCTATAACTATTTTTTCTATTGTAGATAAATATGTTATATTTTGAACAGTTTGCCCTGCATGGTTTTGCAACTCCATAATATAATTGTAATTAACTTTAGGACAATTTATTGTTAAATTAAATATTAGTTCTTGCTCAAGGTTTGGCATTTCAATAGTAAAGGTTTCAGAGTTGTTGTCTTCAACTATTCCATTAAAAGTATATCCTTTTAGATAGTAGCCAAAAGTTATCAAATCTGTTACATTTGCCGGATTAAGATTTACTTGCAAAACACCTTTTTCTACTTCAAAATATATACTATTTTGATCTACAACTTTTTTACAAGGTTGTGCACTTCCATTTGGATATACTAACAACTGAGAGATATCGTACGCATCAGGATTGTCAATAAACACATACAATTTTGTTTTTGGTAAATTGTAAATAACCCTTAATGCAATATCTTTTGTTATTGTTTGACTTAAAGTATATTTATCTTCTGCTTCATCATAGTTTGTGTGGGCTATGTTTACCTTTCCTGTTTCGGTAAAACCTTCAAATCTATATTTGTATCCACCTATTTCTGCTTCTTTTGCAATGGCACTCAAATCAACAACATCGTTATACCTTAAACCACTGACAACAATTTCAGTTTTTAACTCTGTGTTGTTTGTGGTTATTTGGTCGGCTGTTATATGACTAGGAGTGGTTACACCAATATTCGCCATAATTACAAAAGGTTCACCTGTTATGTTTGCGTCTTGTTTTGCATCTATATAATATGTCAAGTTGTAGGTTACATATTCTTCAAAAACATAAATAAAAATGTCTGTGTCAGTTGCAAAATCTTTTATATATTGCTCGTTAAATTCAAATGTAGTTGAATAACTTGCAAGTTCTGAATTAATATGTTTAAAACCTAAAATATTAAAACCAACATTAGTTTCATATTCAAGTGAAATATTTTCACCAACAGTTACTTTTGCAAGGATTGGTGAAGTGTTAAGATAGTTTGCATTTGTGGTAAAAGTTGTTATTCCATTTTGTTTTACTACTAAATTTTTAAGTGGATAAGTAATATTAGGACTTGTACCAATTTGCACTTTGTTAAAATTAGTAAGTTTTACAGTATATTCAATTTGCGTATAAATCATATATACAACCATGTCTTCCGGCCTATCCAAATCGATGGTTACTGTTATTGATTTTTCATTACTAATACTGCCATCAAGCGAATATCCATAAAAACTATACCCCGTGTTTGCAAGCGCATCTGTCTCTAGATATGTTTTGCCATTTCCCCTAACAAATTGAGATGTTTCAATAACTTGACCAAAGTCAACTGTAGTGTCTAAATATTGTTCTCCGCCAACAAGTTTTGTCAACAAAGCAAATTTAAAACTTACATCATACAAGCGGTTTAAATATTTTACTTCTATGTTGATATTATCGTTAAAAGAACCTTTTTGCCAAACAACATCAGTTTGTCCAGCAACGCTTTCAAAATCGTAATATACTTTGTCATTATCAATTATGCTTTTTAAACATTTTATACCAAATATTCTTTTGTCTTCAAAGTCCGTGCTGTTTTTAACAAAATATTGTTTGTCTGGCAATATTTCACTATAAGTATTCATAATGTTTATAGCATTAAGTATATAATCGTAAGCAATATGACCGTTATCGATAGACTCACCATCTAATTTGTAATCTATTGTAGCGACATATAAATTGTCATAATCAAAAGTTAAATTTGCATTTGAATTTAAAACTTTAAAACTTGCCATAAAACCAATTGTACGATTATAAGCATCAGTAGATTTAACTAAAGACACATTGTCAAGTTCGTCACTGGATGCGGAAATTAAATCAATGTTTTTGCTTGCAAGCACATCAGATGTTGTTTTGATGCTTAAAGTCATTGTTGCAGTTTCGTCTTTTCTAAATGCACCGCGTACAACATCTATGTTTGTTGCTATAGTATTGCCAAGTTTATCAGTGTCTGTGTGCGTAGTATACAATATCGTGTTGTAACGCAAAGTTGGATAGTATGTATAAATATTAACCGATTTTATAAAAGCATTAGAATACACACTGCCAGACTTACTGCTGTAATAAATTTCGTAATCCACATCATTGATTGTTAATGTTTCTTTTGAAAGTTTTGCAACATTTATTATATTTTGATTTACTGTGACATTGTAATAACAGTAATCGTAAATAGCATCAACTGTTGTGTTGTTTTTTACTTCCGAAATATGTAAAGTTTGTTGATTGACTGTATAAACTGTGCCATCGATAGTGGTTGTAGAAGTAATGATTTGGTCCTTTATCTTCCAACCATACAGAACAAATCCTTCATTTGCTTGTGATGTTAAAGTGGCAGGCTTACCAATTTGATAATATCCGTATCCGCTTACAACGCCAGCGCCATCGTTTTCAGAAAAATTTTTTTGATACGCGTTAGACCCATCTTTAATCAGCCATGTAGACACAACCGTGTCAGTCACGGCATCAACCGCATATGCTTTTGCAGAATTGTTTGGCACCAAAAACAATAGTGAACTTATCACTAGTGTTAATATCGATACCAACCACAATTTCTTTTTCAATTATCCCCCTATACAAGCGTTACCGGCGATAGCACCATCTGCACAAGCAGTGACAACTTGTTTAAAATGCTTACTAACAATGTCGCCACATGCGTAGCAATTTTTAACGTTTGTTTTCATCTTTTCGTCAACGATAATAAAACCATATCTGTCGCACTCTAAATCAAAATCTAAAAATGATAAATCTGGTTCTCTGCCAATTGTTACAAACAAACCATCTGTCTTTATATTTTTGGTTTCACCATTAATTTCAACTTTGGTTTTAGATAATACATCTTTCCCAAATAAATCTTTTACGGCCGAATTTGTTAAGATATGTACGTTTTTATATTTTTTAATTCTTTCTATATCGTTTTGATTCGCCTTAAACTTTTCGCTTCGATTTAAAACATATACTTTTTTGACAATTGGTGATAAATAATCAACTGCTTCTACTGCACTGTTACCACCACCCACCACTGCAACGGTTTTGTTTTTAAAAAAATCTCCATCACAACTTGCGCAATAACTTACACCTTTGCCAATAAAAGCCTTTTCTTTTTCAAGACCAAGTTTCCTAGGTTTTCCACCAGTTGCTATAATCAACTTTTTTGCATTGTAAGTTTCAGCGTTTGTAGTCAAACAAAAACCTGTTTTTGTTTGACAAACTTTGTTTACAGTACTAAACACAACTTCTGTACCTACGCTAGTTGCGTGTTTATACATTGTCTCCATAAGTTCATAACCTGAAATTTTTTCAAATCCAGGATAGTTTTCAATAGAATGAGATAAAGACGCTTGCCCACCTATGGCAAGTTTTTCAAAGCATACAGTTTTTAACCCTGCTCTGCTTGTAAATATACCAGCACTTAGCCCAGCAGGTCCCGCCCCTATAATTGCAACATCAACCTTCATATATATATGATATCCTAAAAAACAAATTTTTCCAAACAATTTTAAAATATTTTATAAAAAAATTATATTTATTTAAATATAATTATAAATTCTTAGAAAAGCTATCTTAAAGAGTAAAAAATAAAATTTAAAAATAA
>JAFXKG010000005.1 GCA_017531805.1 Clostridia bacterium
ATGACCTCTGCCGTGACAGGGCAGCGTTCTAACCAGCTGAACTACCAAGCCATGAAATTTATGTCTTTATTAAATTTTGTTGGTGGGCCTTCACGGACTTGAACCGCGGACCGACCGGTTATGAGCCGGTTGCTCTAACCAACTGAGCTAAAGGCCCCTAATGGTCGAGGTGAAGGGACTCGAACCCCCGGCCCCATGATCCCAAATCACGTGCGCTACCAACTGCGCTACACCTCGACAACAAATATATTCTACTATACTCGAATATAAATGTCAATGAATTTTAACAAATTTTTTTTATTTTTTTTAAATATTGTTTTTTGTATAAAATTTATTTTAGCCAACTAGGTATTACTTCAAAATTCTTGTTGTTTAAATAATACAACATATTATTTTTTTTAAAGTTAAAAGATAAATAGTTTGCTGTTAAATGCATTTGTTTTTCGCTATCCTTACCGTACTTTTGATCACCAACTATTGGAAAACCATAATAAGAAATATGTGCTCTTATTTGATGTGTTTTGCCAGTAATCAATTTGGCTTCAAGCAAAGTATTATCCCCTTGATATTGTATTATATCAAATTCTGTAGAAATTGGTTCGTACCCTGATGTCTTTAATTCGCTTATCCAAACTTTTGATAAACTATCAATCTTTTTTAAATAGACAGTACGCTTTATTTTTGTTATATCCACCCTGCCATGCACAAGCAACGCGTATTTTTTTGTTATTCCGTTTCTAGTTTTAAAAGCATTTAGCAATTCTTTTTCTGATTTTTTATTTAAAGCAAAAATAACAAGTCCTTCAGTGTTTCTATCTAATCTGTGAACCGCTGTCGCTGTTGCAAAATGTAAACGCAAAACTGACTGCAAATCACGCTCTGTTTCGCTAACAATTTCAATACCTGCGCGTTTGTTTACAATTAAGATATTTTCGTCTACATAAACAACTGAGTGCCAATCTTTTTGTTGTTTGTCTTCGTAAAACACAACAACTTTGTCGTTTGACTTTAAATTGCAATTTTCCTTTACCCTTATGTTGTTTACTTTAATATCTTTTTTGTCTAATATCTTTTTTACATCATGACGAGAAAGAAAAGGCAATTTGTCAATTATTGCCTTAGTAAGTTCACTGTCTTTTTCTATTGTAAATTCGATTTTTTGCATTATTTTTTATAACTTTGTAACATATACTCAGCACCAATTTCTTGAGTGTCTTGTGCTTCACTTATAACCCAAGGTTCTATACCCATTTCCTTCAAAACAGAGGTGAAATCATCAAGATTAGGCATGCCAACCCTACCGTCTGGCATATTTTCACCATGACGCAAATGATTTAATTCACCTTTATCTCCATAGTTTATTGTATATGCATGAAAATGAATATATTTAAACTTTTGTGGAATTGCATCTTTAATTTTTTGAAGTTTTTCTTTTAAAATTTCTTTGCTAGTAATGCTTCCGATTTCCCTTGCATGTAAATGAGCAATGTCTATACATGGATAGCAATACTCACAATGTTTGCATATCTCAATAATTTCATCAAGTGAGCCCAGATTTGCTGTTTTTCCACCAATTTCTGGATACAATCTGACATCGCCCATGTCAATTTGATGCGTAAATTCATTTACTGCATCAATCAGTTGTTTTATGGCAAGTTTTCTGCCTTCTTCTGTGTTGTCATGTCCGCCACCTGGATGAAATGTTATTCTGTTTACACCAACTGATTTAGCAAGTTCTATGCCTTGTTTCATATTCTCTTTGCTTCTTGCAACAACAGGCTCGTTTTTACTACCTAAATTGATGTAATATGGCGCATGCATGGAAAAACAGAAGCCTTTAGACTTCTCTTCTAAAATAATTTGTTTGTTTACATCAGAGATTTTAAAACCATAAACACATTGTATTTCATATCCGTTTAAATCTCTTTCTCTTAGCCAATCAAAAAGGTTTTTAAATTTACCTTTATAATTTGTAGGCACACCAGCCACTCCAAATACCACTTAAATCTCCTAAACAAAGTTTTTAAAGAATTTTTCTCTAGTAAGCATATATTTTGCATTGCTTATTCTGTAACTATTGTTTACGCCATCATTAAACATCTTGTTTGCAAAATCAATCGCTTTGTTATCTTTTATTATTAACATATTTTGAGGTCCTACCGAGATATGTTCTCTATCAAGCACGTAAGAGCCATAAAAAACATAATTATTGTCAATCACGATTGAATTAAAGCGTATAAACCCGTCAAACAAATATACATTTGCGCCCGTCAATGCCAATTCCTTTGCATAGGCACGAGATGCAAAATATTTGCTATGTTTGTTTGTCTTTAATGGCACCATAAGTCTAACATCAATATTGGAATTGATAGCAAATTTTAAAAGTGACATTATACTTTCGGTTGGTATAAATTCTTCTAATTGTAATTGAATTGATTTTTTTGCAGAACAAATTGCTTTGATTATCATCAACTCTATGTCTGTTTCTATTTGGTTAGATATAAATTGCATTTGCGCTTTTTCACTTATCTCTGTTGCTTCTGGCGCAGTATAATCTATAAATTTACCGCTTGCAAATATCACATCTTTATGTGTGTTGATATCGATATCCCTTACAATGTCACCAGATAGACGCATAAACATATCGCTTACAACATATTTGCCAGCAACTTCTCTATTTTTAACAAACAAATTGCCAAGATATGCAATATTGCCATCAATTACAATTTGGTTGCGTATGCTTGAGTATACTCTACCAATCGTGTTATATTTGCTAAAGCGATAAACCTTAACTCCGTTCTTTTTAAGTTTTTTGATAATTTTTCTATCTATCAATCTGTCGTGTACAAATTTAACAACAACACCTTCGTTTGCTTTGCTTATCATCATATCAACAATCTCTTGACAATATTCAAAATTCATTTTTGTAAGTTCAAAAATTATGTAAGATTTTGCTGACTTCATATCTTTTATAAGTTTCTTTTTAACGTTTTCATATTTGTTTATAAATTCGTATGTATTGTTTTCTCTGACCTTAGCATCAAATGCAAGCGAACTAAATGCAAAAAGTTCATCATCGGTTTGTGTACCATCGGTGATTTGAGAACTGATTAAGTTTGTATAAATTTCATCTTCCTTCTTTTTGGTTTCTAACGAAGTACGCTTCATAAAGAAAACTTTACGAGCAACAAGATATATTGCATAGCCAATTAGTTGCGTAAATAAAAACAACAAAGACCATAAAATAATATTCCTTGGTTTGTCTCGTTCAAAAATAATCATTGCAGTCATCATCGCAATGTAAGATAAAATCAAAAAAATACCAAAAATTATTTTAAATGCTAACATTATATTTATAATATCACAAGATGTTAAAATAAATCAAGTGAATTGCTGTCAATATTAAGTTAAAAATAATTGAAAAATCTTCCAATCTGTGTTAAAATTGTAAATATGCTTCTATGGCTCAGCTGGTAGAGCAACTGATTCGTAATCAGTAGGTCGGCGGTTCGAATCCGCCTAGAAGCTCCAAAAATGTACCTATCAGGGTACTTTTTTTATATACAATGTCATTTTATTTCAAAATGACAAACTGACATATTTAAATATTGTTACTCAAGCAAAGAATTCTAAAAACTTATCTTTAAAAATAATTATAAATCACTGTAACCAAAAATATCATAAATAAATTAATTAATTATTAATCAAAAATGATTGTAAGTTCTTTAAAAACTGTAATATCTACATCGCAAATTATTTTTATTGTTGTTTGACCTTGTTTTTTACATTTGATTGTAATAAAATTTTCGTCAGAATTGGATATTTCTAAAATGCTATTATCCTCTATTTGTACAGTTATAGATTGAGATACATTTTCTAATTTATTATTTTTAATTTGGTATTGTATTTTATATTTTTTGTCTTTTACAAATTCGAAATTTATTATATCAGTATTGTAATTAATTATAATAATTTCATAATCAGGCAAAGGATTAATTAAAATATAAAAATTAAAATTATATTTTAAATAATTATATAATAATTCTATAAATATTTGAGAATTTCCAACTTTGCTTGCAGTAAAAATATTATTATTAAATATTAAATTGTCATTATTTATCGTCACATTTTTATTATCGCTTGTGTCTGAAATATTAAATAATTCGTAAAAAGTAATTGTTTCGTTTTGGATAAAAGTAGTTTTGTTTATGCTTATAAAATCGTTAGTATTTACAACATTAACAACTAATGTTTCTGTTAGATATAATGTCTGTGATTTAGGTAAAGAAAATTTTACATAATAAAATCCCGTATCAGATGCTAAAAGTTTGTTGTTTAAAAAAGTTAATGAATTTGCATCTCCACTACCTTTACGAGTTATTTCTATGCTTACATCATTTTTTAACGATTCCGGCTCTACTGTTAAAAAACCTGAGAGCAATTCTACTTGATTGTTTTTTGTTATTGTTATTTCTCTTGGACAATTAAGCAACAATTTGGTGGCATAAACTTCAGTTTGGTTGTCTGAAAGTTGACCTGTTTGTGTTTGATTATCATTATGCAAAAAAATTCTATCTTTATTTAACAAAACCAACGCACCAGCAAGCACTATGATAGACACCAAGGCATAAACAAAAAATGATACTTTTTTTGACATCAGTATCATTTTATAATAAAATGTTTAGATTTTCAAGATTTTTGTCGAAATTTGTAACCTTTTCGGCAAATTATTCTTGTTCTTTTTTAATATTTGTAATTATATTTAATCTTTTTCTTTCTCTATCAACATGAGAAATATAGCCATTTACCCTTGTATTAAGTTTGTAAATGTGATGTGTAGCCACATTTGCCCTATCACTATTGTCTTTAGTAACTGCCAAAGCAGACAGACCATTGTCAAGTTTTATCACTGCACCTACAGGTAATATCTTTACCACTTCACCGCAAACTTCATCTCCGATATTAATGCTTGCATAAATCTTATCAAGCGGGCTTTCTTGTAATTGTTTTAAACCAACGCTTATGCGAGAATAATCTAAGTTTGTTTCTAACACTTTAAAAAGATATTCGTGGTCTAATTCTACTACTTCGCTAATGTTGTTTATGCGAGTATGACTAGCATCACTTATAGACAACTTTGCTTTTGCACCATTGCGCAACAAAACGATTGCATATTTTTCTTCTATCTTAATAACTGAGCCTTCTACACTATCGCCAACTTCTACTGGCGTTGTTTGATTGTTTTCAAGCAATTTTGTGCTACAAACTATAGATTTTTTAATGTTGTTTAATTCAATTACAATTGCAGTGATTTCTCTATCCTTAAAGCTTTCTCTGTTCATATAATCTTGCGCAGTACATTGAGAAAATGGCAAGAAAACTCTATAACCCATAAAATCACCATGCAAACCAGAGTTGTTGATATCGTTTACTTTAAAAGAAAATTCTGTACCAACTTTTAAGTTTTTTAATTTTTCCTTGTCTTCAAGAGCTTTATTTACATCTGCATGAGTAAGTACGATACAACCTTTGTCGTCTATTGTACCTGTTACCATAACAAGTATAGCGTCGCCAATTTTAAAAGATGGCTCAAGTTCTTCACGCGGGAAAGCACCTTCTTTTAAACCACCGATAGCTACAATAACCTCTTTTTCGCCAATCATTACAATCGTGCCAGTAATGATGTCTCCACGATTATATTGTGTCATGTTTATGTTAAAATCTTTCATTTTCATGTTTATTTTTTGTCTCCTTCAAGCAAGTTGTTCATAGTCTCTATTATTTGGTTTGCAAATTCAGACATATATTCTTTGTCCTTTTTGCGTTCAGGGTCTGGGTATATTGGTTTACCAATTATTAATTTTGCGCGTCTAAATGGTTTTAACTTTCTATCAAACATCATAGGTATAACTGGTGTGTTTGTTCTAATAGAAAACAATGCAACGCCTTCTTTTGCACTACCTTCTTCTATTTTTACTGTTTTTGCTCTTGTCCCTTGTGGGAAAATTGCAATCTTTTTGTTTTTGTTGATTAATCTAAAAATTTCTTTTATTGCTTTAGGGTCAGCTTGTTGTCTATCAACCGGTATAGTACCTAAACTGCGCATAAAAGCACCAGTAAATTTCTTTTTAAATAGCTCTTTTTTTGCAAGATATCTAAACTTTTTGCCAAACCTTAAATCAAGCATGATACCATCTAAATTTGACATATGGTTGCATGCCAATATGTAGTTTTTGCCTTTAAGTTCTTTTAAATTTTTCTTGCCTACTTTTTTGATAGGAAAGATAATTACCAATGGTAAGAAAATTATTGAAAAACATATCCAAAATATCATTTTATTATTTCCTTTTAATTTTTAATGCTGTTGCCTGCGACGTATCCTGTAGACCATGCAATTTGAAGGTTAAAACCACCAGTTAAAGCATCTACATCCAAAACTTCACCTACAAAATACAAATTTTCAACTAGTTTGCTTTCGCAAGTTTTAGCATTGATTTCTTTAACATCCACACCGCCTGAGGTTACAATACTAACATTGATATTATCCAACGATTTTATTGTAAAGTCAAATTTTTTAAGAGTATTTATGAGTGTTTGCCTATCATTTTTGGTAAATTCGCTGATTTTTTTGTTTTTGATTTTGGTTTTTTTCATAAAAAACTCTATAAAACTAGCTGGCAATAGTGTATTTAAATAATTCCTATAATCTTTTTTTGCAAACTCCAAAAATTCTCGTTGAAATTTTGCATCTAACTTTTCTGGGCTTAAGCCTGGTTTTAAATCTAAAAATAATTTAGTGTTTGCTATGTCAAGTTTGTTTATTTTGCTAGATAAAGTTAAAGCAATAGGACCGGTTAAAGAATTAAAAGTAAAAAGTAAATCGCCTTGTTCTGTAATTTGTGTCTTGGCATTTTTGTAAATTAGGCAAACATTTCTGAGCGACAAACCATTTAAAGACGATACATCTTCTTTTACGACAATTGGACATAAAGCACTTTTTGGCTTTGTGATATTATGACCAAACTGTTTGGCAACTTCATAACCAAAATTTGATGCTCCCGTGCCAGCATAAGACACACCACCAGTTGCTATAATCAAACTATTTGCAGTGTATTTATAATCTGAAGTACACAATATATGGAATTTATTATCAACTTTTTCTATCTTAGATATTGATTCATTTAATGACACTTCTACACCATAATTGCGCATTGTTTTTTCTAATGTTTTGATTACATCACTAGATTTATCACTTGCTGGAAAAACTCTGTTGCCGCGTTCTGTCCTTAGCTTTAATCCATTGTCCTCAAAAAATTGAATAGTATCTTGCGGGCTAAATTGGTTAAGTGCTGAAAACATAAACTTGCTGTTTGTAATGATGTTGATTAAATGAGTTTCTATTGAACTATTGTTAGTTACATTACACTTGCCTTTGCCTGTGATATATAATTTTTTTCCTAATTTTTCGTTATGGTCTAATACAAGAGTTTTAAAACCATTGCGGGCAGAAAAAATGGACGCCATCATACCAGATGCCCCGCCACCAACAATAACTACATCATAATCTTTTTGCATAACTAAATAAGTATAACACATAATCAAAATTTTAGCAAATGATTATAAAAAAGGAGAGAGTTTCTCTCTACTTTTTTAAAGATTTTAAGTATCTTATTTCTCTTGCATTAAGCGGTTCGTACCCACCGCGAGAAAGCCCACCTAAGCGTATTTCGCCAATTTGGATACGTCTTAACAACACTACGTTTTTGCCAATTGAAGCAAACATTTTACGTACTTGCCTATTTTTGCCTTCTGTGATTGTAACTTCTAATTTAGATAATTTTTCACTTGCAGACAAGGCAATTACACTACATGGTTTTGTAACATAATCGCCAATATCAACACCTGAACTTAATTTTTTGATATCATCTTTTGTAATATCACCTTCGATATGCACAATATAGATTTTGTTTACTTCACTGTTTGGTTTTGTAAGGATGTTTGTAATTTCACCATCATTGGTTAAAATTAAAAGCCCTTCTGTATCGTAATCTAATCTACCAACAGGATAAACCCTATGATGAACTCCGCGCATCAAATCCATTACGGTTTTTCTGTCCTTCTCGTCACTAACAGTTGTAACATAACCTTTTGGTTTGTGCAATTTATAATATACAAAATTAGCATTAGTGCGCACTGTGCGGTTTTCGAAGGTAACGATATCAGTATCTTTAACATCGGTTGAAAGATTATTAACGACTTTGCCGTTAACTTTAACCTTGCCTGCTAATATATATTCTTCTACCTTTCTTCTGCTTGCAATGCCTGCTAATGCTAAAAATTTGTTAATTCTCATTTATTTTTTCTTCCCATAGTAATTCACTGATTTGTAGTGTTTTGTTGTCAATCAGTTTATCAATCTTATTTATTGTAACTAATTTTATGGTCGAAATCAAGTCATTTTTAAAAAATATTTTAACTTCTCCTATTGTTTGTCCTTCTTTAGCAGTGTCTAAAGCAACATTATATTCAAGACGAAGGTCGTTTATTTCACCAAAACCAAGTGGATAATAAAAGTCTTCTTCAGCATAGAGATAAAGTTTCCCTTGATTTTCGTCTATGATATATTCGTTGTAAATTTCTTTGTTTTTATCTATAACTTTTGTTTGCTCAAACTCTGCAAATGCAGAATTTATTAGCGATGTGCTTTCTTCAAACATTGGCCCACAATTTAGTACAGTGCAAACTATGGTCATATTGTCTCTCTCGCTTGCACTTACCAAGCATCTGCCAGCTTTGCTTGTAAAACCTGTTTTTACACCACAACAACCATCTAAACTTGAAAGAAGACGATTTTTATTAGTTAAATATCTTTTATCACTTTTGTTTGTTGCGTCAATAACATGAGTTTTTGTAGATACAATATCTTTAAAAATAGGATTATTAAGCGCATACGCTGAAATCAACGCTAAATCATATGCGGTTGTATAATGATCTTTATGGTCTAGTCCATGAGGGTTTACAAAATTAGAATTTGTTGCACCTATTGTTTTTGCTAAATTGTTCATCATGTTTGCAAAACCCTTAACATCACCACCAACATGGCATGCAAGTGCAGTTGCAGCATCGTTGCCACTTCTAAGCATCAATCCATATAAAAGGTCTTTGACTTTAATCATCTCGCCTTGACGCAAATAAATTGAAGTACCTTCAACTCCTATTGAGCTATCATCAACTTGAATATATTGCTCTAAATCAGTACAATTCTGAATAACCGTAATTGCTGTCATCACTTTTGTAGTAGACGCCATTGGCAGTTTTTTGTGTTCGTTTTTAGAATATAAAATTCGTTTGCTATCCTTTTCTATCACACACATTGCAACACCACTTGAACTATGAGTTGCAAACGAAACCATATTTCTTTTAATATTTAATGTAAAAACACTTAATGAAGCAACTATAAGCAAAACAAAAGCAAATATTTTTGTTTTTTTCATTTAATTTTCTCCACAAATTTTTTAAGCACTTCGGTTGCGTTTTTTATTAAACCTAAATATGCAGTTGATTTATCTGCTCTGATTAACTTAAATTTTTCTTTATTTACCACAAAAAAACCTATAGGCGACACAGTGAAACCGCCACCTGTTCCACCTGCCATAGGGAAATCTGCAGAGTTCCTTTTTGCGTTTAGGTCGTTATATTCGCCACCGCCAGAAACAAAACCTACGCTTACTTTGGAAATTGGAATAATTGTGCTACCATCCGGCATAGAAATCGCATTACCAACTACACAGTTTACATCAATCATGGTGCGTATTTTGTCTAATGACACATCGATTAAAGATTCGATTTTTTTATCTTTATTAAGTGCTATATTTTCTGTCTTTTTCATATTTTCTCCATGTATTTATTTTTGTATATATCAATGTATAAATTATATCCACCACTGAAATCCTAACAGTATTTATAATTCTTATATTGAATATATCTTCATTGTATTTTGGTTCAACTGACACAAAAATATGTGACAATTTTTTATTGTTTTTGATTTTTGATAAAATTGATTTACACATAACATCAATAAAACCAGATGTAACTGCTGTCGTTGCAGAATTGTTGACATAACCAAAGTTAGAGACTACATTTAGTTGTAAAACTTGCTCTCTAAAATACAACTGCTTTATAAGTTCTAATATAAACAAGACCTTTACATTTTTATTGCTAATTTTTTCTTTGCGGATTTTCTTTTTATGGTTAATGTACACATACCCGTTTTTTATCCTAATTTTAAATTCAAACTTAAATTTATTAAAAATTTTTATTGCAACTGAACCTTTTAACCTTAAAATGTTAAATCGCACATCAAACTGCAGTAAAAACGGATAAATAAATGAAAGGATATTCATTATTGTTGAAAATAAAAAAATAAGATGCCACATATTTGTAGTATCTTATTTTAATTAAGTTTTATTCATTTTCTGAAGGTTGTTCTGGTTTTGTTTCAGATTGATTTTCTTCATCTGGAATTTTAAATTCCCTATATAAACTTTCTCCATCACTATGTATAACACGAATACGGTCTAACAACTCGTTATAGTTTGGAAGCGCCTCTATACTCTCCAACTCAAAGCGTTTTAAGAAATTTTCAGTTGTGCCAAACAAAACTGGTTTGCCAACTGTATCCTTACGTCCAACAACTTCTATAAGGTTGTTAGATTGCAAAAGTTGAATAGCATAATCGCAGTTAACACCACGCACATTTTCAATTTCCAGACGCGTGATTGGTTGTTTGTATGCAATGATTGCAACTGTCTCTAAAGCAGCTTTTGTAAGGCTTCTTTCCCTGATTGGATTTAATATCTCTGAGATATTTTCTACAACAGCAGGGTTTGAGCAAAGTTGAACTTTGTTTTTATATTGGATAATATTTATACCACTTTCTTCATTATACTTTTGTTTCAAGATGTCTAGACATTTGTTAAATTCTCTATCGTTCATATCAAAACGAGATTTAAATTCGTCAATTTCAACGCCTTCACCTGCCACAAAAAGCACACCTTCAATTATTCGTGCTATTTCGTTAAGATTCATCTTCTTGCACCTCCTTACGCTTGATTGCAATATCAGCATATTTATCTGCTTGTAATACTTCTATTTTTTGAAATTTTAAAAGTTCTAATATAGCTAAAAAAACTGTAATAACTTCTAATTTAGAATATGAGTCATCAAACAAACTAAAGAAATTGATTTGTTCGTTATCCTTAAGAATATTGTTTAAAAATGCTATTTTGTCTGCAACTGTCCAACGATCCCTACTTATTTTCTTTTCTTGCGGATGTTCTTTATCCTTTGTGCGCATAAGTAAGAAAGCAAATGCGTCCAAAAGTTTATCTAAATTAAATTGGTTGAAAACAACACGGGTGTCACCCGCAGACTTGTCTGGTTGTTTATATAGTCTGTCCACATTTTCTTTAGTTTGCAAGGTTCCGCTTGCTTCTTTGAAAAGTTTATATTCTTGGAGTTGTATCCTTAATTTTTCTTCATCGCTAATTTCTTCTTCCTCTTCGTCAGTTTGTTCTACAGGCAATAAAGATTTAGATTTTATCAACAACAATCTACTAGCCATATCCAAAAATGCAGTTGCTTCTTCCATGTCAAGTTGTTCCATTTGTTCTACATATTGCACAAATTGGTCAGTAATTTCAGAAACCTTAAAAGTTGCTACATCCAAGCCCTTTTCTTCAATAACTTGCAAAACTAGGTCAAGTGGAACTTCCATACCTTCAAAAGAAAATTTCATAGATGAAGATGATTCAAATTGTTCAAATTCTTCCATTTAACCTCCTAGTAGCACTATTGGCAAATATATCAAACGATATATAATTGATAAATACCATGTTAATAAATCAATGCCAAAAAGCAACTCTATAACTAAAGACACAAGCAATATACTAAATAATATCCTTATACCATTTTTGATACCATTATGAATAAATTTGTTGTCAGCTTTCATAAAAGATGTGACAAAGTTAAAACCATCCAAAGGATAGATTGGCAATAAATTAAACAATGCTAGATAACTGTTGATTATCATAAAATATTGCAATAATAAATATAGATATTCCATCGCCATATTTGGTATACCAACAGTTGCAATAAGCACAGCGTGTATAATTGCAGCGATTAAGCCCAACACAACATTGGCAACAATGCCAGAGATAGAAACAAGCCTAATGCCCTTGCGATATTTTTTAAACTTAATAGGATTGACAGGCATTGGCTTTGCCCAACCAACACCTAAAATCATAAAACATAAAAAACCGCCAATGGTTAAATGCTTAAAAGGATTTAGTGTCAATCTGCCAGATAACTTTGCAGTGTCGTCGCCCATCTTTAAGGCCACCAAACCATGTGCAAATTCGTGTATTGTAAGAGAAAAGATAAAAGCAAAAATGCTAATGATAAATACCATTACTGCTTGCTCTGGTGTTAAGGTTGTTTCATATAAAAAATTTAACACAATTTTCTCCTTTATATATTATAATAAATTATATACTAAATTGCAAATAAATTACAATTAAATAATATATTTGTTTTTTTAATTAAAAAAAATAAAATAATTAAATAAATTTAAAACCCATTAAAAAATAGCGTTTTAAAGCGCTATCTTTTTTATTATTTTTGAATTTTTATTGTATTTAATCTATTATAAAAACCGCTTGAATTTAAAGGATTTTTTTTGTCAGTAATTTCGATAATTTCTGTATCATCAGAATTAGTAATTACTATGCCTAACTCTTTAAATACTTGCAAACATACAAAGAACTGCAAATAAGAATATGTTGTTTTTTCTTTTAATTTTAAAAGAATGTTATTAAATAAATTGTAAAAATAATATCCTTTTATTTTGTTGTCAACCGCAAATTGCATCAACCTAAAATATTTGCCAAATTCTTGTCTTGACAAATCAATGTCATTTAATATAGATGACGAATTGCTTATAACATGTGGCAAATAAATTGTAGATTTTGTTTGCTTTTGTATACTTGACAAATAACCCATATTTAAAACAGGATCTAAGAAAATTATCCTGCTAAATGATCCAAAAGAATTAAAATCAGTTGGTGCCAAAACAATAGTATTTAAACCAGTTTCGTCATTAACTTTAAAAATTCTGTTTCTAAATATATTGTTACTGTCATAAATAGATTTAAAATTTATATAAGTGTTGTAATCATTTGCTACAATCAAAGTACCATATACATTTTTATCCATATCAACTAGCATCCTGATAAGTTGGTCTCTGTTGTAGTTGTTAAACGCGTATGTTCCATCTAAAGGATATATAACTTGTTTGATATATTCCGCCCTAACAATTTCTTCTTTTGGTCTATATATATCTGTATAATCAATAGATTTTACAATACCTGTAATTTTTTTGATATTTTTAAATGTATCAATGTTTAAGTCTGCCAATAAATTGCAAGATGTATTGCCAGAAAGCACAAAATAATTGTTGCCAGAATTAAACGCCAAAAGGCTAAAATTTGGATAATTTAATACCAAATGTTGCGGATGTTTAGGCAGACATGAAATTGTTGCATTATTCAATTTTAATTTAAACACTGGTCTTGCGTTCATGTGACCGCATGGCTCAAATTTTTCTATATCTTCTACAAGTTTAAGTGTAATTTCGCTTTCTAACATATCAAAATCAAAGGATTTTGTAGGCAAAAAGTCTGATTTGTTTAAATTTTGTTCTACATATTTGTTTGTTAGTTTAATAAACTCGTCATAATACTCAACTTTAAGCGTTAACCCTGCTGCCATAGGATGACCGCCAAATTTAGTAAGCAAATGTGACATACTGCTTAGCAATGTGTGCACATTGACACCATTTACACTACGGCAAGAACCCACCAACTCTGTGCCAACTTGACTAAACAAGAAGGTTGGCCTATGATATTCTTCTGCTATACGCGCGGATACAATACCTAATATGCCGCTATCCCACTCTGCACTTGAGCAAACGATTGCGCTTATTTTAAATATATCTTGATTATTTAATTCTGTTTTAACATCATTATAAACTTTATCACACAATTGTTGGCGTTGATTGTTAAATTCAATAATCTGATTGCAAAGTTTTTTGATTTGTGCAGGATTTTCTTCCAAATACAACTCCAAACTTGTCTCTGCAGAACCCATACGACCGCTAGCATTGATTTTTGGTGCCAATTTAAATGCAATGTCACTCGCTTTGCAATTTTTGTTTAAACCGCACTCGTGCATTAATTTTTTTATACCTTGCGGTGCATTATCAAGGTCTTTTAAGCCAAGTGTAACAATTGCTCTGTTTTCATCCAACAATTCTACAATATCAGCAATTGTTGCAATTGCACATATTGGTAAATATTCGCTTGCTTTGCTTATGCCACCCAATGCTTGAACAAGTTTAAGTGCTACACCAGCTCCACATAAGCATTTAAAAGGATATGTTTGACTAACCTTAGGGTTTATTATTAAACAATTTGGCAAAATTTCGCCACGTTCGTGGTGGTCTGTAACAATTATGTCAACACCTTGATTTTTTATAAACTCAACTTCTTCTATTGCAGTTATGCCACAGTCCACAGTGATAACCAAATCTGGTTTGTCTTTGTCAAAAATCTTTTGAATTGTTGCGTTTGTAAGTCCATATCCATCTTCGTATCTATTTGGCATAAAATTTGATACATTTACACCAACACTTTCAAAATATTTAATCAAAATAGCACTTGCAGAAATACCGTCAACATCATAATCGCCAAACACCAAAATTTTGCTGTTTTTTGCTATATGTTGTTCTATCAAATCAACTGCTTTTTGCATATCTTCAAACAAAAATGGATCGTGCAAATCTGTGATACTTGGGTTTAAAAATTTTTTGATTTTATCTTGTGTATCCATGCCACGAGAATATAAAAGATGGACAAGATGCTGATCAAGATTAAAAATCTTTGACATCTCGCTGATAAAATCTGAATTAAAATCGTTTGTTAAGTTGCAAATATATTTCATAATCGTTAGTTTTAAAGAAAAAGCCTTTCAAAAGAAAGGCCTATAAAATATTAGTCTTTTTTAACCTTTCTTTTGTTAGTATGAGTGATAAATACGCTCCATGTGAAAGGCACAACATACAAACTTACTGCAAGTATTGTAACTGCAATAAATAAAATGTTTAAAGATACATACTTGATTGCCTCTGGTGCAATTAGTACAAATAATACGCCAACAAGCATCACTGCAACACTTAAAAAGCATACTTTAAATCTTGATTTTTGCATGCCTGATTGAATAGCTTTTGAATATTCGTTGTTATCTAAAAATGCTCCGTCTCGTATTGTTTCAAAAATATTAAAGCAACAATAAGCAATAAGAAGATTTAGTATAACAAGCATTGCAAAATAGCTCATACCAATAGACAGTCTTAGGATAGTACCCACTGACATAAATGCAAGTGTACCAAGCACACAAGATATAACAGTAGTAATAGCGCTTGCACCATTATATCTAAAATATGCAAACAAAGTTGCAATCAAGATTATAATCAATATTGAAACTGCTGTGTAAATATAATCTTTGCTTTCTACAACTGGTTTTACAAAACTATGTTCAGATATCTCTAGTGTAGAAATTTGCTCTGATATGGCTTTGTTGATTGTAACTTGCACATCTGCAGACAAATCATCTAAATAACGAACAACTAATTTTGTTTGGTCACCCTCGTTGTAAATGGAAGCGATATCAAAATCACCACCATTATTATCCACTATAGTTTCAATTTTGTCAATATATGTGTCAAAATCTTTGCTGTTTGTGCTTGAAACTGTCACGCTAAATTCATTATAACCAGCAATTTCAAAATTGCCGTTCATACCAAAAATGCAACCGATAACTAATGCAAGCAACAATACTGACGCAATGACTATTAATGTAATTTTATTTTTGTTAAAGTAATCTTTGTTTGATTTTGTAAAGTCTCTATTAAGCATCTTTGCCTCCTTTGTGGAAGTTACATTTCTTTCCATCTTCGTTGTTTAAAGCCAAATAAATTTTGATAAACAATCTCATAAGGACAAGTGATGTAAACAAAGATACAAATGGCAATACAAATGCTACCCAACCAAATGATTGAATTTGCATTGATGGCATAAATAAACATATAAAACCAGCAACCATAAAGGTTACATTGATTACAAATGAACGAACCAAAGTTTCCTTTTGCGCCATACGCAACGCAACATACAACTTAACATCAGAGTTGTAATGGTGTTTTGCTCTTTCAAAAATATTCATCAATGTATCTACAGCCAAAATCAAGCACAATAACATTGCAATCAATCCTGCAAGGTTGATGTGCACTAGCGGAATAGATTGAAGAAGGAACAAACCGATTGTTACGAAGAACAAAAGATTGAAGCAAGCCAACCAGCCTAAATGCTTATATCTCCAGATTAAGAAAGCAAATCCTGCAAGCATAAATATCACCATTGCAATAGCAAGCATAATATTTGAACCTGCACCATAACTTGGCGTAATTGTAGCAATTTCTAGCTGAGTAAGTTCTAATTCTAACATACCTGTTCTTATTCTGTTAGCATAAGTGTTTGCAGTTGCCTCGTCAACAAAATCTTCGCTATAAATATCCAAATATCCTTCGCTTAGTGTTGTATCTGACAACTCCATTTGACCAATAGATGTATCACCCAACTTAATGTAAAGAGTACCACCTTCATTTGTTGCTTCTGCAATCTTTGCTATGCTGGTTTGTTTAAATTGAACCTTAACAAAATAGTAAGTAATACCAGAAACTTGTGTTTGAACTTCTACAAATTCTACATCTCTTGCTTCTGCAAAAGGATTGCTACCATCTGAATTTAACGAAAAAGTTATCTTGGCAGGATTGCCAATCAAACTTTCTATTTCCGCTTGGTCTGATTCGTCTAAAATATTTCCAACTTGAACAATGATTTGTTTGTTAGAATTTGATGTAACCGTTACATCCTTAAAACCTTGTCCTTGAACAATTTCTTTAAGACCTTGAATAGTTGATTGATTTAAATTTTCGTAATTAGATTCTAATTCATATTCTGGCAAATCTGCACGATAAACAATACGCAAACCAGAACTAACATCTTCCCCCAACTTTAAGTTGTCTACAAAGTTTGAATAAGAATAAATATTACCTTTGATTGAAAATGGATAAGTAAAATTTACAAATGCTGCCACTAAGCAAACTGCTAAAAGTATTGCAAAGACAACAAATAAACTTTTTGCGCGTCTTCTAGTCATAATTCTCCTTTTGATGTCGCATACTTACAAATTGCAAGTAAAAGTAATTATATATAAGTATATAATTTCTTAATTCACGATTTATTATATCTAAACTTTTAAATATTGTCAAATAAAACAACATTACTTGTGCGCAATAATACAAAGATTTAAATACAATTTAAAGAATTATTGACCAATTATTACTGTTTAAGCAAACTTAAACTGTTTTTTTTGTTAACAGGTTTAATATGATAGAAACAATCATAGATACAATCACAGCAAACAACAAGTCATATAAAAAACCCAAACCAAAATTAAAACTGCCGTTCATAATAGAAAATACAATAAAAGTAAATACCGCATATAATGCACCTGCAACTATAGACTTGATTATTAAATTTTCTCCATTTACTTTTTTAATGGCAGACATCATTATAAAAATTGACAATGCTTTGATAATATTATTTATCCAAGTGATTACTCCTGATGACAAATCTGCAAACTTAAGCACCACCGCAAACAAAACAATGCCAACCAATGTTGTTACTATACCTAACAAGACACATTTGATGATAGACAAAATACCTGATAAATTTATTGATTTTAATTTTTGCATAAATCCTCCTACTATAATTTATTTAATCAAGACGCAATAATCACAAAAAATAAAATCGAAAAATTGGCAATTTTGTTGAAAATAAATTAAAAATTATTTTGTTGGTTTAATAATTTTAAATAAAAAAACATGGGCGAACCCATGCAATTTTTTATTGTTTTTTATCTTCTTTTTTAACTTCTTCTGCTGGTTTTGTTTCTGCAGTTTTAGGAGCAACTTTTACAACTACTTTTTCTTGCTTTTGAGCTTGTTCTTTGCCAAAAACATAGTAAATTGCATTTGCATGTACTGTAAAGTAACCAACATTGTTGTCTTTGCCTGATTTCAAAACAAAATACTTGTATTCATCTTCAACATAAGAGTCTACAACTTCACCAACAACGCCAGTGTCAGTCATAACTTTGTCTCCTACTTTCAACTCTTCTCTCATTTGACCAAGTTCAGTTGAATACTTTTTTTTCTTCATGTAGCTGATTACAAATAATGCTACAACAAGAACAACTAAAATTATCATTAAAGCGATTTCCATAATATCTCCCCTTAAATTAATAACATTATTATAACAAACTTAAAAATAATAAGTCAATTTATTTTATATCAATTTTTTGATAAAATGTAAATTAAAATTTAAAAATTATTTATAAATATAATTAAATTTGATGAAATTTGTCATTTTTCTAAGATTTTATACCGTATTTTTCGTAAAATTCTTTTTTAAATTCAAGAAATCTATCGTTGTTGATAGCTTCACGCATTTTGTCCATCATATCAAGTGTAAATTTAACATTATGAAGACTAAGCAATCTTGCCGCCAAAATTTCGTTACACATAACAAGATGATGCAAATATGCTTTTGTGTGATTTTTGCAACAATAACAATCGCACTCATCATCTAATCTAGAAAAATCTTCTTTGTATTTTGCATTTTTAAGAGTAACTTTGCCTTTGCTTGTCATTGCCAATCCGTTGCGAGCAACACGAGTTTGTAGAACACAGTCAAACATATCTATACCACGCTCTACTCCTTCAAAAATATAATCTGGAGTTCCAACACCCATCATATATCTTGGCATATCTTCAGGATAATGACCGCGCATTGCGTCTAACATTTCAATCATTTTCTCTTTTGGTTCACCAACAGAAAGACCTCCAATTGCTATGCCACATTTACAATATTTTTTTGTTTCTTCCAAACTTTTTAAACGCAAATCTGCGTAAAAATTGCCTTGAACAATCGGAAAAAGCATTTGATTTTCGTTTTTATGCGCTTTAACACATCTATCCAACCAATCTAAAGTGGTGTGCATGGCTTTTTCTGCTTGTTCGTGCGTTACTCCATACTCACTGCAAACATCAAAAGCCATAATTATGTCTGCACCAAGGTTGTTTTCAATTTCTATTGCTTTTTCTGGCGTAAAAAACATTTTTGCACCACTTAGATGATTTTTAAATTCTACACCATTGTCTGTAATTTTACGGATGTCTGCTAAAGAAAACACTTGAAAACCACCAGAGTCTGTAAGCATTGGACGATTAAAATTCATAAACTTGTGCAAACCGCCAGCACGCTTGATAAGTTCATCACCTGGACGAATATGCAAGTGATAAGTATTTGCCAAAATGATTTGTGCGCCGATATCATATAAATCGTCACTTGTAAGAGATTTAACAGTTGCAAGAGTGCCAACTGGCATAAAAATTGGCGTGTAAATATCACCATGTGGTGTGTGCAACACCCCAGTTCTTACTCCACTATTTTTATCTACATGTAATACTTTGTAACTAAAATTCTCTTTCATGCTTTCCCTCTATTTACACATATACCATTGCTTTAAATAAAAACATTTTAAAGCCTCATTGAGTTTTATATGATTAATTGCAGAACAAATTTCATTTTCATATTGAATTGTAAATTCAACAATAAATTCGTATTTGTTTCTCATTAAAATTTTATATTGAATATCTAAAATTGTTTGTTCTTTAATTTCTGACCAATCTTCGCGTAAATTTCCATTTTTAGAAAAAGGCGTATCATAACAATCGCAATCAACACAAAATAATGAAACAATATTGTTTATATTCTTATTAAGCCAATTTTCTTTTAACGAATTTAACCAATTATTAATATTTTCACTTTCTACTTTGCTATTGTAACAATCTAAACACATTAAATATTTGTTATCTTTAAAATTACCGCAAGTACACTTATTCATATATGTCCTTTTATATTATCAACTTGGAAAAGAAGTAATGAAGGAAAACATATGGTGTTCCTTCATAGAATCGAAGTAAACCGACTAAAAAATAAGTTTTTTGTTAACAAAAATACAATTAATATAGTCGAGTTTACGAGATAAACATTGCGTCGCCAAATGAGAAAAATCTGTATTTTTCTTCAACTGCGATTTTGTAAATGTTTATAGTATTTTCATATCCTGCAAATGCACTTACAAGCATAATTAGTGTGCTTTTTGGCAAATGGAAATTTGTTATAAGTGCATCAACAACCTTAAATTTGTATGGCGGATAAATGAATATACTTGTATCGTCTTCATCCGCAGTTAACGGCATTGCTTTGCCTGCTGCACTTTCTAATGTCCTTACGCTAGTTGTACCAACTGCAATTACTCGTCTTCCTTCTTGCTTTGCTTTGTTAATTTTTTCTGCGGTTTGTTTGCTGACACGATAATGTTCAGTATGCATATCATGTTTTGTTATGTCTTCTTCTTTACAAGGACGAAATGTACCCAACCCAACATCAAGGGTAACTTCTGCAAACTCTACCCCCATATCTTGAAGTTCTTGCATCAATTCTTTTGTAAAATGCAAACCTGCAGTTGGTGCTGCTGCACTGCCTTCTACCTTATTATATACAGTTTGATAGCGCTCTTTATCTTGCAATTTTTCATGAATATAAGGTGGCAATGGCATACTACCTGCTCTATCTATAATATCTTCAAACACACCGTCATATATAAACTTTACAACACGGTTGCCATCTTCTAAAATATCGACCAACTCACATTTAAGTTCGTCACTGATTGTTAAAATCATGCCAATTTTAACACGCTTTGCTGGTTTCATTAAAACTTCCCAAGTGTTTAAATCTCGTCTTTTTAAAAGCATAACTTCGACCACTACTCCATTATCCTTTTTTGCCATCAATCTTGCCGGCAAAACACGAGTGTTGTTTACAACAAGCAAATCACCTTTTTTTAAATAGTCTTTTATGTTTTTAAATTGTTTATGTTGTATATTTTGTGTTTTTTTATCAAATACAAGCAGTCTGCTATCGTCGCGTTTTTGTAAGGGTGTTTGAGCAATCAATTCTTCAGGGAGTTCATAATCATAAGTGGATAATTTAAGATAATCAATCATCGTCTTCATCCTCGTCATCATCTTCAGTTTCTATCTTTAGACTTTTAGGAACAGGAAGTCCAAAATGTTCATACGCCAAATGTGTCAGCATCCTACCACGATTTGTCCTTAACATAAAACCTAATTGTAACAAATATGGCTCTACAACATCTTCAATTGTAGAAACTTCCTCGTTTGTTGTGGCTGCAAGTGTTTCTAACCCTACTGGACCGCCACCAAACTTTTCTATCATAGACATAACAACTCTTTTGTCTACAAAGTCTAAGCCTTTTTCGTCTATATCCATAAGCGATAATGCGCGTCTAGCATCGTCAAGTGTGATAGTGTCTTTATCTTCTACTTGAACATAGTCACGCACACGCTTAAGTAGTCTGTTTGCAATACGCGGTGTGCCACGGCTTCGCCTTGCTATTTCTGTTGTTGCGTTTGCTTCTATCTTGATACCAAAAATACCAGCAGAGCGATTGATGATTGTAGCAATTTCTTCTACTGAATATAATTCAAGTCTGCACAAAACACCAAAACGGTCACGCAAAGGACTTGATAAATTGCCAGCCTTTGTTGTTGCACCTATTAGAGTAAAAGGTTGAATTTTAAGTCGCATACTCCTTGCGCTTGGACCTTTGCCAACTATGAAATCTAGTGCATAGTCTTCCATTGCTGGATATAGTATTTCTTCAACTGCTTTGCTTAATCTGTGGATTTCGTCAATAAACAAAACATCGTTTGGACCCAAATTGGTTAAAATTGCAGCAAGATCTGCCGCGTTTTCAATACTAGGTCCACTTGTGATTTTAATTTGACTGCCAATTTCGTTTGCAATTATATGACTAAGAGTTGTTTTACCTAAACCTGGCGGACCATACAAAAGGACATGGTCTAATGCTTCCTTTCTTTTTTTTGCTGCAGAAATATATACTTTAAGGTTGGATTTAATTTTTTCTTGTCCAACATATTCATCAAAAGACATAGGTCGAAGTTTATTTTCAACTTCGACATCGCTCATATTTTTAGTGCTGGATATAAATCTGTCTCTTTCGTCCATAATATCTCCTTATGTTGATTATACTGCTTAAAGCAGTTTTATTTGTCACCCATATATTGCAAAGCTTTTGCAACAATTTGTTCTGCAGTGTCGTGTTTTTCGGCACATTGTTTTGCAAGTTCGGTTGCCTTTGTTTTGCTTAAACCTAAACTTGTTAGCACGATTACAGCATCTTCTATTGCTTGGCTGTTTTCTTGCATTGCGTTCATTAAATTATCATTTGGTATGATATAATCAAACGGTTTGATTTTATCTTTAAGTTCAACAATAATACGTTCGGCTGTTTTTTTGCCAATACCTTTGCAATTTGCAATAACTGATGTATCTTCGTTAATAATGCTATTGATAATAGCACTCATGCGTTCGGCAGAAAGAATTTGAATTGCAGTTTTGCTACCAACACCACTAACTGAAATAAGTTGTAAGAAAAGGCGTTTTTCTTCTGGACTTACAAAACCATATAAACTCATTTCGTCTTCCCTAACATGAAGATAAGTGTAAATTTTAACTTCCTCGTCAACTTGCGGAAGATTTGCCATACAACTATTTGTTACTGAAATAACAAAACCAACACCACCGCATTCAACCGTGATATTGTCATAATCTTTATCTCTTAAAATACCTTTTATAAAACCTAACATTTAGCATGTCTCCTATTACATTGAGTTGTCGCTCATAATTGAGTTTGTTTGCATATGGCAAAGTGCCACAGCAAGTGCATCAGCAGCGTCGTCTGGTTTTGGCATTTCGCTTAAACCTAAGATGTTTTTAACCATATATTGCACTTGTTTTTTTTCTGCCCTGCCATTGCCTGTTAAGGCTTGTTTAATTTGCAGTGGAGTATATTCAAACAAACGATTTGTATACTCCTTTGCCCCAACTATTAAAACACCCCTTGCTTCAGCAACGGGTATTGCAGTTGTATTGTTTGTGTTAAAAAACAATTCTTCAAAAGCAACTTCATCTGGTTTAAAGGTTTGCATTAACTCGTTCATTGCTTTAAAAATTGTATGCAGACGAGTGCTTATTGGCATGGTTTTTGGTGTGGTGATCACACCATAATCCACAACTTTGCAACCGTCTGTTTCTATAACACCATAACCAATGATGTTATAACCTGGGTCTATGCCTAAAATTTTCATAATTACCTTTATGCGCTTTGCAATTTTTCTATCAATGTTGCAACGCTACCATACAATGCCGTAAAACGCTCGTTATCTTGCTCTACTTTATTCTTTTTAACATTGTAGTCTGCAATCAAAAGTTCAATCTTGTCTAAGATTGCTTTTATGATTTTAACTTGTTGCTTATAGCCTTTGATTATCATTGCATCAACATTTTCGTCTGCTATTGACTTAAACTCTTTACAAAGTGCGCTGACTTCGTGCTTATATTCAGTTTTTAAAGAACCACAATCTTTTAAAGCAAGTTTGTATTTTTTGCAAGACGAAGAAAAATTGTCATTTGCTTCATTAACTTGATTACCAATAAGTTTGATTTTTGATTTGTTTTTTGTAAACAATTTTGAGCGTTCTGTCTTTTTTGCATTGTAGATTGCAGTTGAAATTTCGTTTACATTATTACGCAAATCAATCATTTGTTCGTAATAAGAACTTAAATCTGCCCTATCATTTTCTGCCATAAGCAAAGATGAGTTATACAAAGAGTATAAAGCAGATAATTTGCTGCGGTTATCGTTAAGTTTTTTAATTATATCCAAAAGTTTGTCTCTATTCTCCATCTTCTTCCTCTAAATTGTGTGTTACATCAATTACATCGTCGCTTTCGTTAAGTTTATCTATCATTTTGTTAAATGTTTCAAGTTGATGCTCATTTAGTGATATATAATTTTGTGGTATCATTTCTACACCAGAAGATAAAATCACATATCCAGCATCTTCAAAAGCTTTAACCATATCATTGACACTTGTTGCATTAGGTTCCGCATATACTGTGAACACTTCTTCATCTTCGCAATCTATTGCATTTTGCATGATTGCAAGTTCCATAGCCGCGTCAGAATCAAAACCATCGCCCTTTTCAACAACGACTACGCCTTTATTGTCAAACATATAACTTACACAACCTGCTGTTCCTAAACTGCCACCATATTTATCAAAAGCATACTTTACATCACTGCTGGTACGATTTTTGTTGTCAGTAAAACATTTTACAACCACAGCTACGCCACCAACACCATAACCTTCGTAAGTTTGCTCTATAAAGTTGCTGTTGTCAACTTCACTGTTCTTTTTGATAATGCTATTTATACGGTCGTTTGGCATATTGAATTGGCGTGCCTTTGCAATGGCCATTTTTAATTTACTGTTTGAATCAACATTTGCACCGCCTTCTTTAACTGCAACCATAATTTCGCGACCAATTTTTGTAAAGATTTTGCTCCTTTCTGCATCTGATTTACCTTTACGAGCTTTAATATTATTCCATTTACTATGTCCTGACATAATTATTCTCCTTTTAGATTTTTGATTATTAAATTTAGCAAGTGAAAGAAGTTGCAATTTTATCAAATCTGATTTGATATTGTTTATTTTACTTCTCCAAATTTTTGCATAATAATACTACCCGCAACGCCTGCATTAAGACTTTCCACCTGCTTAGACATTGGGATAGATATGGTTGTATCCGCTAAGTTTTTTATAAACTTGCTTACACCTTGACCTTCATTACCAATTATAACAGCAATACGCGATTTTGGCAAACGAATTTTGTCGATTGAATCACCAAACATATCAGCAACAACAAATTTATCAGCAATATCCTTTTTGTTTTTGTCGATATCAATGTAGTCACATTTATGCAAGTGAACTTTTAAGATTGTGCCAGCACTAGACCTAATCACTTTTTCGTTGTATGGGTCCACACCGTCAATCAAATAAATATCATTAAAACCAAATGCCAATGCAGAACGAATAAGAGTACCAACATTGCCAGGGTCTTGAAGATTATCTAATATAAGCGAATTGCCAGCAGACTTAAATCCATAATTCTTAACCCTACAAATACACAAAATGTCTTGATTAGTTTTTGTAGTTGCCAATGACGATAACATTTTGTCACTTACAACTTCTATATTAGGAAAACCGGACAAGTTTTTGTTTGATGTGATTGTATGCACAATTTCAATATCAGTATCTAATAAGTCGCGACAAAATTTTTCACCTTCCACCATAAAAAGTGAATTTTGTTTTCTATATTTTTTATCCTTTAAATTTTTAATTTCAGCATTTGTCAAACTCATATTTAAATTATACCAAATTGCTTATTCTAAGTCAATCAATCACCTTATATAAAATAAAAAAAGGACTGTTTAGTCCTTAAAAATACATTGTAAATTCATCATCTGATTCTTCGATTAATTCTTCAGTTTGTGTATTATTTTGATTTTGTTTTTTTGTTGCCTTAGAATTATCATAGCAACATAACTTATATTTTTTTACATCGTCTTCATTTACGAATACAAAATCTTCTTCATCAACATCACATATTAACATATCCAACTTCATACTTTTCTTAAAAATCTTTTTAGTAAAAAAATGTGTAAAGAATTCAATACAACTTACAACAAAACTACACCCGAAAAGTATTGAACTGAATACAGCAAATGGGACAATGTTTAACAAAAGAGCCGTTATAAATAAAACAATTGATAATAAACTAGACCCAACAAGCAAAACATCAAAATATTCGCCAAACATATCCATAGAGATTTTACGTCTTTTAATTTTTTCAATATTATATTTTTTCTTTTTCATAATTCACCTATTTGTAATATATCACACTCACTTTATCTTGTCAAGATCAAAAATAAAACAAATTTCAAGTTTAAGTTGAAACTATAATCTTTTTAAATAAAAAGAACTCTATTAAGAGTCCTTTAAACTATTTAGCTAAAGCTTTTTTTGCACTATCAACAAGTTTTGTAAAAGCTGTTTTATCTGTAGCAGCAATTTCGGCAAGAACTTTTCTGTTAAGTTCGATATTAGCTTTCTTTAATCCGTTAATAAAGTTGCTGTAAGATACACCATTTTCACGGCAAGCAGCGTTGATACGAACGATCCACAAAGAACGCATATCACGTTTCTTTAACTTACGACCAACATAAGCGTATTGGCCTGATTTCATAACAGCTTCACGAGCAACACGGTAAAGTTTAGATTTTGCTCCACGATAGCCTTTAGCTTGCTTTAAGATTGCACGACGCTTTTTAATTGCGTTTACACCACGTTTGATTCTCATTGCGTTCCTCCTAAATCATTTCCTTAATGTTTTTAGCAAATTGCTTAGAAACATAACCGGTTTTTCTTAAATTTCTTTTTCTCTTTCTTGATTTCTTTGTCAAAATGTGACCTTTACCATCGTGCATCATTTTGATTTTGCCTGTGCCAGTTTCGCTAAAACGTTTAGCAACGGCTCTTCTTGTTTTCATTTTTGGCATAATAAATTCTCCTTTTTGATTGATAATTATAATGTGTAAAATGTTTGTTTACTTCTTGCCAATAGGTGCCAAGAACATAAAGATATTTCTACCACTAACTTCTGGTTTTTTGTCAATTTGACCAACACTAGCACACATTTCTGCAAATCTGTTCATATTATCAACACCGATTTGAGGGCGTGCTTGTTGTCTACCCTTCATACGGATGCTAACTTTGACTTTGCTACCGTCGGCTAAAAACTTGCAAACTTGTTTTGCCTTAATTTCAAGGTCGTGGTTGTCGATATCGATTGACAATCTCATTTCCTTAGTCTCTGCAACTTTTTGTGCCTTTTTTTGCTCTTTAAGTTTTTTCATTTCGTCAAACTTAAATTTGCTGTAATCCATAACCTTGCATACAGGCGGATTGCCAGCAGGTGCAATAAGCACTAAATCCAAGTCTTCATTTTGGGCAATCTCCAATGCTTTTGCACTAGAAACAATGCCAAGTTGTTCACCCTTAGGACCAATAAGGCGAACTTCTGGTAAAACAATTTGTTCGTTTTTAAGTGTTTCTTTCAAATTTCCTCCTACCCAAAAGAAAAATGGGTCTTTATGTAAAAGGACCCACTTGCATTTAAAATTACAGCAAAAATTTGCTTATTTATAGTAATTTTATAACCATTGTCGCTATAACTTGTTGCTTCAAGGTGAGAAGTGGACTTCTACTTTTACGCTTTTATATTAACAAATATAAGCTACAATGTCAACAGTTTTTTAAGATTTTGTTAAGATTTTTTAAATTGATTAACGATATATTTGTAGCGACTATCAAACTCGTCAGCAATTTCTGAATTTTTGGTTTGACATGAATAAATCCTTGCTTGTTCCACCGCATCAAATTTGTCTATATTATATACAAATTGTGCTTCTGGGGTTTTGCCTTGTTCAAATTCTAGCCAAAGTGTTTCTATTTCTGGCATGTTAATCTCTTTTGAAAACTTTTTAATAAACGCATATTCTCGGTTAAATTTATCTTGCTTAGAAATGTTATCATAAGGCGTAATATCGCCTACTTCACTTTCCGCAAGGTCGTGAAAAGCAAGCATTTTTATAACTTTTAGTTCGTCAAGGTTCAACTTCTGATGTTTTATTTCATAAATGGCAAGAAGTATTGCAGACATAGTGTGTTCCGCAACACTTTCTAACCTGCCATTTATTTTGAATTTTTTCCAACCATTGCGTTCTAATTGTTTTAATTTGGATATTTGCTTGTAAAAATCCATATTTCACCTATAAGACTAGTGATTTGCTATCAATTTTTTCTTTTAAAAGTTTTTCAAATTCAGCATAAGACATTGAAACTGTATCCTTGCTTCCGCGTACACGGACTGCAACAGAGCCTTCTGCCATTTCTTTATCACCTAAAACTAAGATATAAGGTGTTTTTTCTAACACTGCATTGCGGATCTTTTTACCAACACTTTCGTTGTCCAAATCACACTCAACGCGCACACCTGAAAGTTGAAGTTTGCTTTGAATTTCTTTTGCATAATTATCGTTGTTTTCGCTGACAGTGATAACTTTAACTTGAGTTGGGCTAAGCCATACAGGGAAAGCGCCCGCATATTTTTCAATCAAATATGCCAATGTCCTTTCATAACAGCCTATGCTTGTTCTGTGGATAATATATGGACGCTTCTTTACACCGTCACGATCTGTATATTCCATACCAAATTTTTCTGCAAGAAGTTGGTCTATTTGTATTGTGATAAGAGTATCTTCTTTACCCCAAACATTTTTTATTTGGATATCAAGTTTTGGTCCATAGAAAGCGGCTTCGCCTACACCTACTTTATAAGGTATTTCTAACTTGTTAAGAATTTTTTCCATGATGCCTTGTGCTTCGTCCCATTGTTCCACAGTGCCGATATATTTAGCGCGGTTGTTTGGGTCCCATTGAGAGAAACGATAAGAAGCATCTTCATACAAACCAAGAGTTTTAAGCATATATATTGCAAGTTCTAAGCAATTTTTAAATTCTTCTTCCAATTGTTCAGGAGTACACATCAAGTGACCTTCAGAAATTGTAAATTGACGAACACGGATAAGACCATGCATTTCTCCACTTTCTTCGTTTCTGAAAAGTGTTGAAGTTTCGTTATAACGCAAAGGTAAGTCTTTGTAAGATCTAGCTTGATTTAAATATGCTTGATATTGGAAAGGACAAGTCATAGGACGAAGCGCAAAAACTTCTTTATCTTTATTTTCGTCGCCAAGTACAAACATACCATCTTTATAGTGGTCCCAGTGACCAGAAATTTTGTATAAATCGCTTTTTGCCATAAATGGTGTTTTAGTTAGCAACCATCCGCGACGTTGTTCTTCATCTTCAACAAATCGTTGCAACAATTGGACAATCCTTGCACCCTTTGGCAACAAGATTGGCAAACCTTGACCAATATAATCTACTGTGGTAAACAAACCTAATTCTCTACCCAATTTGTTATGGTCACGCTTTAGGGCCTCTTCCATTTGATGAATATATGCTTTAAGATCATCCTTATTCAAGAAACCATACACATAAATACGAGTGAGCATTTTGTTTTTCTCACTGCCACGCCAGTAAGCGCCACTTGCGCGATTGATTTTGAAACTAAAACCACGCAAATATTTTGTATTTTCTACATGCGGACCACGGCACAAATCCATAAAGTCGTCGCCAGTTTTGTAAACAGAAATTGTCTCATTTTCTGGCAATTCATTGATAAGTTCTGTTTTATATGGTTCGTCCTTAAAAAGTTCCAATGCTTGTTGTTTGCTAACTTCCAAACGAGTGAAATCTTCGTTTTTATTGATAATTTCTCGCATCTTGTCTTCAATTTTAGAAAAATCATCTGGTGTGATTGTAACTAAATCAAAATCGTAGTAAAAACCATTGTCAATGGCTGGACCTATTGCTAGTTTTACATTAGGATATAGTTGTTTTACTGCTTTTGCCAAAATATGGCTCATGCTGTGACGATACATTTCTTGTTTTTGATTAAATAATTCTAATTCTTCTTTTTCCATAATTTTCTCCTTTATTTATTAATTTTCATTTCCTTAATTTGTTTAAGAGCCGAAGCAAGTTGGTCAGGGCAACTGGTTGGTCTAAACCCGCACTGCGTGCCTTCAAGTTTTTGAATAACTTCATCAATGGTCATACCTTTTACAAGTTTACTTATACCCTTTAAATTTCCATTGCATCCGCCTATAAACACTACATTTTCTATTTTGTTGTGTTCATCAACATCAATAATTATTTGACTGCTACATGTACCTTTAGTGTTGTATATATGTTGCATAAAACCTCCTTCTTTTGTGTACCAAGAAATAAAAAACCCTTGGACTTATATCCAAGGGACGATAATACAAAACCGCGGTTCCACCCTAATTAGCGCAAAAGCACTCTCTTAATTTTGCAAGAATATCACTTGCGTTGACCTAATTGGTGGTTTCGTTTACAAGTTTATTGCGCCAATCTCAGCCGGCAGGCACTCTCTGTAAATAGTGACTTATAACCTACTTGTCCAATCAATAATCTATTTAGATGTTTATATTTTAGCACCTTAAAATTATGTTGTCAATAATTTTTTTAATATTTTTAAGACTTTGAGTGTATTTTTAAGCGGTTTGTGTATACATTGCTTAAAAAACTAACTGCCTCGTCATTGTTTTCTCCAACATAGATATCGATATAGTTTGGGCAAGAATTTAACACATTTGTGATAAGTTCTAATGCATCATTGCACTCTGCTGTCTTTTTTATTTCTGCGTTTCTGCTTTTCATATTATACACGCTATAATTTTTGCCGTTACATATCACTTTTACCTTATAAACCACACTATCCATTGTATTGATTAAAAACCGTATAACATCCAAAAATGTGCCAGAATTAAACATCGCAAGATTGTCGCTACTAAGTTCTGCAAGATTGTCCCAATGTTTTTTGAGTGGATTTAGTCTAAACTCTAAAAAACTATCAACAAAAAAAGTTTGGTTGAACAACATAATCTTTTCTAGCGCGTTTACATCGGTGCTTTTGTCAAACAATGCAAGTACTTTTATGTATGCTTTAAAAGCAAGAGTATCACACAGTTTGTTTTTTATTTTGTTTTTAAGATATTCAACCTTATATACACTTTCTATATAATCAATAATAATTTCACGCAATATTTTTTCGCATGGTTCAATATATGCATCGTCGCAGGCAAGCAAAAGATAACAAAAATTTTTGTCCGCATAGGACGTTACTATCTTTTTGCAAAAATCTATCTTGGATTGCACAAGAGTGTACAAGTATTCTATAATATTTTTATTTCTTACCCCAGTTGCAAGGGCAATCTCTCTCATAAATACCTCTACTCTATCATATGCACTAAATTACATTTTACTCTTAAAAAAATTGGAAGATTTTGTCTGCCAGACACCGCACAAAATCAAAACATATTTCATATGGTGAAATAACACACAAAAGGAAAATTATATATGTTTTATTTCTTCTTTAGAGTTGGTTGTTGCGACTGCGTAAGAGTATCTAATTTAAGCAACTTTAACTTTTGTGCCAGAACTTGTTGCAGAAAAGTTACCAACAACTGCTGTTGTAATCGTAATTTTAACAATAACAATTTCTTTTTTTAAAGAACAATCTAAGTTTTATTGTTAGGAGCAATAAAAAAAGACATGTGATCATGTCTTTTTTATAAACAATTATTTTTTCTTAACAACTGCCAAAACTGACAATGTTGCAAAGCCAAGTAAAGCTACAGTTACAACACCACCAATAGCTGCAAATACGATTGATCCAGCACATGTTAATGTATCTGTTTCGTCGCCTGCTTTGAAGGCATTTACATCAAGTAAAGCACCAACTTTATCCAATGTTTCCCAGTTTTCAATAATTTCTTTTTTTGCATTTTTGAATTGTTCGTCAGTCATTTTACCTTCATCAATCATGATGTAAAGTTGTCTATCGTGACAAACATATCTCATGTCTTCCATTTCAATAGAAGTACCTTCAGCTGATATTTTTACATCAACTTCACTGCCACTTTTAACTTTAACAGTCATCTCAGCTTTTGTTCCAACACCAAAATCAGCTTCACCTTTGTAAGTCATACCGATTGCTACTGGACGAACTAACATAGCGATATAGAATACTAACATAAGAACTGCGACTGCAACGAAAGTAATCATAACCGGCTTTTTGCTTAAGAATTTTTTCATAATTTCCCTCCTTTATTCTTAACTATTATTAAAATAGCACAAATATGACAAAATTCGCGTTAAAAGTAGAAATCTACTATAAATAAAATAAATAAATTTATTTTTATATAAAATTGCTTAAAAAAATGTTTTTCTTTGAAGTTATTAGAATAAAAAAATCCACTTTAAAAGTGGATATAAATTAGTCAGATTTTTACTTAATTGCTTTTAAAATATAATAACCTTTATTTCTATCTATAATTTCGCAATTATTAAAAATAGAATTGATATGTTTTTTTAAAGATTCCATACCATGATCTTTTCTGATTACTAAAATTAATTGTCCATTTTGATTCAGATGATTGTAAGCACCTTGCATTAAATCAAACAATAACTTTTTACCAGTTTTAATTGGTGGATTTGTAACAATAAAATCATATTGATTTGTAACATTTTCAAAACCATTGCTATAAAAGACATTTGCATTTTTTTGCACATTGTTTTTTATTAAATTTTCTTTGCTAAGGCTGACTGCTGTTTTGTTTATGTCAACCATATCAAAATTGACGCCAAATTTTTTAATCAATGTAATTGCAATGACACCTAAACCACAACCCATATCTAAACCAACGCCACTTAATTGACACTTTTTATCAATAGCTGATAACAAAGCGCGTGTACCATCATCAATTTTGTTTTTAGAAAAAATGCTATCGCAACTGCGAAAGCACAAATTTAAGCCTAAAACTTCGTCACAAAACTCAAAGAAATCAGATTCCTTGTGTTGTTTATCAATAAAATAATGTTGCATACTATCCTACAATATAAAATGTTGCGTCAATAGGTAAAGCTATAATAATCATACCAATCAAAATAAAGCCAAGGCCAACCAACATCAATGTAATGTACAATCTGTCAGATTTGTTGATTTCGTCTTGTTTCCTTTTAAGCATGGTTATACGCTTTGCCATCAAGCAAAGTGCAACGCCTGCGATTGCAATCAATACACCTGTAATAACAGTGTATCTTAATAAAAACTCTAAAGGACTAACAAAAGATAATAATGTACTCATAATTTTCTCCTATCATTATCCTAACACTAAATTGCAAATTTGTCAATACTATTTTTTACGGAACAATCTTACAAATTTATCCCATATGCCCATATATCTAAATGCATAATAAATTTTATATGCCACAGAAGCGCCTGATGTCAAAATCAATGCAAACAAACCGATGTTTGTCATTGTTATACTGTAAGTGACAAACGAAAGAGCCAACAATGTTAAACATTCAAAAATCATAAAGCAATAGTCAACAGCATCTATCATATCTGGCACATTTTTGTTGCGGAACAATACTGTAAACAAACAGAAAATATCAACCAACACAACTGTCACAACAGCCAATGGTTTGCTTATTACACCACTAACTGCAAACATGATAAGAAGTGTTGTAAATGTAAGCGCTGTACCAATAACACTAATCAATTGATGTGTTTGACTGTACTTATCTTTAAATACTTCTAACCAGATTTTAACAACCAAAATTGCACATATAAACAAGCACAATGCCCATTTTGTTAAATAGATATTTGCAAAGATAGTCATAGGCAATAATGCAATCATTACAGCAAATAAAATTTTGTAAAATATATCGTTTTTTGTCATAATTTCAACCTCGGCACTATTCTATCAAATAGTTTTTGTTTTGTAAACTTTTTTAAAGTGGTTTTATAATAATTTTAACAAAAAACAAAGTCTTTCATACAATGAATTATGGAAGTATTGATAAAATTTGCTTCCTAAAAAGGAGAATGAATGAAAAAATTATCAATTTTACTTGTTGCTTTTGTTTGCGCATTTTCTGTTGTTTTCACCGCCTGTGGCAAGAAAAAAGACGACAACAAAATTCGTTTAAGCGAAGTAACTCATTCTATTTTCTATGCCCCACTTTATGTTGCCATTAACAATGGCTACTTTGCAGAAGAAGGTTTAGAAATAGAATTGACAAACGCAGGTGGTAGCGATACTGTTATGTCTTCATTAATATCAGGCAGTGCAGACATTGGACTTATGGGACCAGAGTCTGTGGTTTATGTTAGAAATAATGGCATGACAAATGCTCCTATTATCTTTGCTCAGCTTACAGCTTGTGATGGCTCATTTATGGTTGGCAGAACTGACGAAGGAGACAACTTTACTTGGGAAGGCCTTAGAGGCAAACATATAATCGGAGGCAGAAAAGGTGGCATGCCTGCAATGACATTGCAATACATCTTAGAGCAACATGGTCTTAAACCAGGTGCCGAACTTGGTGAAAATGTTGACACAATCTTGGATACTTCTATTGCGTTTAACTTGACCGCATCTTCGTTTGTTGCCGGCACTGGTGACTATTGTACAATGTTTGACCCTGTGGCAAGTCAATGCGAAATTGACGGTACAGGATATATTGTATCTGCCCTTGGTGACGAAGTAAGCGATATCCCATACACTTGTTTTACTGCAACAAGCAGTTATTTAAAAAATAATGGCGACAAATTAGACAAATTTATGCGTGCATTAAAGAAAGGTTATAATTATTTAATTAACGCAACTGATGCACAAATAATTGCCTGTCTTAAACCGTCATTTTCAACTACAAGTGACGAGTTGATTTTGGCTTCAGTTAAAAACTATATCAGAATTGGTGCTTATGCTTCTAGTTTTGTACTTAAAGAAAGTTCTTGGAACAACATGCTTGACATCATAGACAACGCAGGCGAACTAACAAACCGTGTTGCATGGAATGATGCCGTTAATAACTCTTATGCAATGAAAGTTGCCTAATGCAAGATTTGGTTAAAATACAAGACTTATCTTTAATATATCAAAGCATAGATTCTGAAACCACTGCTTTATCTGATATAAATTTAACTATAAGAAAACAAGAATTTGTATCTATTGTTGGACCTTCTGGATGCGGAAAAACCACTATTTTATCTTTAGTGGCAGGCTTGTTAAAGCCGACAACCGGAAAAATTACAATATTAGATAAAACCCCTAATCCCAAAGATGATTTGGCAGGATACATGTTTCAACGTGACAATCTTTTGCCATGGAGAACGATTGAAAAAAATATATATTTTGGTTTAGAAATCAAGCACAAAAAAACGCATGACCGTAAAGCGTTTGCTTTGAGTTTGGCAGAAAAATATGGGTTAAAAGACTTTTTAAAAAAACATCCAAGCGAACTAAGTGGTGGTATGCGTCAACGCGTAGCACTTATAAGAACGCTTGCCCTACAACCCGAATTGTTGCTTTTAGATGAGCCATTTAGCGCCTTAGACTATCAAACAAGACTAGAACTTTGCGACCACATTTACGAAATAATCAAAAAAGAAAAAAAGACCGCAATTTTAGTCACACATGATATATTTGAAGCGATTACCATGTCTGACACAATTTATGTTTTGTCTGCGCGACCAGGCACAATCAAAGCAATACACCAACCAAAATTTGATAAAAACCTTACACCATTTGAAAGACGAAAAACAGAAAAAGCCAAAGAATTGTTTGATATTATTTGGCAGGAAATACAAAATGAAAAACAAAAAATTCAGTAAAACTCACTATGATTATCTAAATAAATACAGAGCAAAAAAATTGCTTGTTTTGCTAACGCAAATATCGATTTTATTATTGTTCTTGTTTGCGTGGGAATATCTCACAAAATACGAAATCATTAGTTCTTTCTTCTTTTCCAGCCCGTCAAAAATTGTAAAAACAATTGGCCAATTATTTAAAAGTGGCGAGTTGATACTCCACTCTAAAATAACACTAAGCGAAACACTAATTGGTTTTGCAATTGCTACGGGTATCGGCTTTGTTGTTGCATTTGTTTTGTGGTACAGCGACTTTTTAAGGCGCGTATTAGAGCCATATTTGGTTGTATTAAACTCTTTACCTAAAATTGCTTTAGGACCAATCATAATTATTTGGTTTGGTGCTGGCAGCAAAGCCATAGTGTTTATGTGTATTTTAATTGTAATTATCGTTACGATTATGAACATACTAAACTCTTTTACAAGTTGCGACAAACAATTGATTGCACTGGCAAAATCGCTTGGTGCAAACAAAATGCAAATCTTCTTTAAACTGATTTTACCAAACTCCCTTAAAGATATTGTTGCAACACTTAAAATCAATGTTGGACTAAGTTGGATTGGAGCAATCATGGGCGAATACTTGGTAAGTAAAGCAGGACTTGGATATCTACTCATCTATGGCGGTCAAGTGTTTAACTTAAACCTTGTTATGACCGCAACTGTAGTTTTGTGTATCCTTGCATCTGTCATGTATTTCGCTGTTGCTTTATTCGAGAAGTTGATGCAAAAATTGTATCAATAAAGACTGTAGTTTCAAGTGATATAATTTATCTTCCAATACCTTTTATTGTTTTAATAAAAAAAGAGAGCGCAGTGCTCTCTTTTTTATCTTCTTAATTTGCGTAAAAATGGTGGAATATCTTCATCATCAACAACTGGTTTTTTGCTTTGCACAGAAATATCTTCTACCTTGTCTGGCACTTGTTCAGGTTGTTGTGGTGTTGGTTCTTCCACAGGTTCTTCTACCTTTTCTTGTGCAGTAAATGCAGAAAAATCTGCGCTGTTATCCTTAAACTCTGGTGTTGCAGGTTGTTCTTTATTGTCTTTATTTTCAAAGCCTGTTGCAATGATTGTTACAATAGTTTCTCCTTGCATATTATCTTTAAAGTTTGCACCAAAGATAACATTACAATTTGGATCTGCAACATCACGCACCAAATCTGCTGCTTCGTAAACTTCTGAAATTGTCAAATCTTTGCCACCAGTAACATTGATAAGTATACCTGTTGCACCTTCGATACTAGTTTCCAAAAGTTGACTGGTAACTGCTTGACGCACAGCCTCTATAGTTTTGTTTGCACCCCTACCTTTACCAATGCCCATATGAGCGATACCTTTGTTACGCATAATTGTTGCTACATCGGCAAAGTCTAGGTTGATAGAACCAGGTATACATATAACATCACTTACACCTTGTATTGCTTGACGAAGTACATCGTCAGCATATCTAAAAGCGTCTACAAAAGACACATCTCGTTTGAACATTGTATAAAGTTTGTCATTTGGTATTGTAACCAAAGAGTCTACATGTTTTTTCAATTCATTAAGACCACTTTCTGCATTTGTTGCACGCTTTGCGCCTTCAAACCTAAATGGTTTTGTAACAACACCAATAGTGAGTATGCCCATGTCGTGAGCAATTTTTGCAATTACTGGCGCAGCGCCATTCCCAGTTCCGCCACCAAGACCAGCAGTGATAAACAACAAGTCTGTGCCTTGCAACATTTTGCGGATTTCTTCTTCACTTTCTTCTGCTGCTGCTTTGCCCACTTCTGAGTTTGATCCTGCACCTAGTCCCTTTGTAAGATCGCCACCAATTTGTATAATTTGGTCAGCGTTTGACATCATCAAATCTTGCTTATCTGTATTTACTGCAATAAATTTGACACCAGAAATACCAGACGAAATCATACGATTAACAGCCTTGTTTCCGCCTCCGCCTACACCTACAACTTTGATATTGCAAATAGTATCCAACATTTCCATATTCTACTCCTTAAACCACGATATTTGCTAAACAAGCCAAACCTGTTTTTGATATTTGATATTTATCCTTTGTGTTATCAAACGGATTTTTATATTCAAAAACTTCGTGCCCCGTAATATCTTTAATAATCTTTTTTGCACCTTTAAAATGAGACAACCCATCACCAGTCAGATAGATATCGACATCATTAAACACTTGGTCTACACTCAATATTTCTCCAACAATCTTTGCAAGCATCTCTATCCTGCTTTTTACTACTTGATTGGTAATATTTATTGGTGCTTTTATAAGTGAACCTTTAGAGCATATTTCGTAATATTCATTTCTCTCTGGTTCTATTGTTAAAATAACTTTCCTTTTAATCATCTCTGCATCTTTAAAGGATAACCCCAAAACTTGCATAATGTCTGATGAAATGTGTCCACCGCCCATAGAGAAAGAGCTTAACAATGCCAAACCCTCGCCCTTATAAACGCTTATGCTTGTTGAAATGTGCCCAACATCAACAATAGCAATAGGTTTGCCATCATCTTTAAGTTGTTCGCAATTCATGGCTTGGCCTAATGCTGTGGAGATAAATTCCAAATTTTTAACACCAAGTTTGCTAAGTTTATCTTGCATCAATGATATAAACGACTGCTTAGCAAGTATGTAACTTGCATCCAACACAAGAGTTGATGTTTTTTTGCCAACTGGACTAAGTGTTTTAATGTTGTCGTCAAGTACAAATTGCATAGGACTATAGTTAATTACAACATATTCTTCACTATCACCAAAAGTTGAGTTGCTTTCGTAAAGATTTGCAATTTCGTTTTCCGTAATTTTATGTAAACCAACAAACTGACGAGATATACGCTTGCAAACACAAATACAAAATTCACTTGGCACACCTACAACAATCGAAGTTATTGGTTTGCGCATTTTTGCAGACATCTTGTCAGTCAATTGAGTAAATGCATCATCAAGTTCATCAACTGACAAAAACTCTCCGTCCAAGTAGCCGTCATAAAGCATATTTTCTTGCGCAACGATATGTGATCGGTTGCCAAACTTTGTAACAGCCAAAAGTCTGAGAGTGGAAGATCCTATATCTAAAACATACTTAATCTTTTTTTGCAAATTATCCCCCGAATTTATACCTTAATTATACAAAATTACTTATTTATAGTCAAATATTTTGCATATATATATTAAATTTTATTTAATAAATTTTATAAAAATCATATAACACCACAATATATTGTGTTTTAATAAATCTACCTACCCTTGTAAATCTTATTAAAAATAATTTTATAAAAAAAGACCTAGATTAATCTAAGTCTTGCTGTGGAGCAAAATATCCAATTTTTTCCAGCCCGTTTTGATCCAAAAATATTTTGATTGTACCACCAGTTTCAACTTCAGGAGCACTGATTGCAGTATAACAAATATGAATTTTTCTGCCTAAATCTTGTTCTGGTTTATAGATATCAATTGTAACGCCTTGTTTTGTTTCTAATATCATCCTAACATACGACTCGGACAAAGTATAGCCTGTAGCAAACGATACGGACAAAACATTTTCACTCATGGCTTCTCTATCCATATTTGCCTTTTCATACAAAGCCACAAACAAATCATATGCTGCTTGTTTTGCATAATTGTTGCCTACAAAATCACCAACCTTTGTATTGTTGTTGATTATTATTCCGGAAGAATTGTATTTTGTTAAATTTGGTTGAATTTCATTTATTGCTAACACTTTTAAATCTTCGTCTAAGATATAATATTTTGAGTTATTTTCTACATAATAAGTATCAAATCTTTTGCGTACAATAATTTGAATTTCAGTCACACTGACTGTTTTGATTTGAATAACTTTAACATAAGGATAAGTTTTTTCTATATTATTTATTGCAGTTTCTTTATCCAACATAAATATTGATTTGCCGTTTTTTATGCCTGCTGAAGCAAGTATTTCATCTTTTATTTCTTGGACAAATTCAACATCTTCGCCAACAATAACTATATTTTGTTTTCTTACACGAAAAACTGCACCAAACAGAATCCCTGCCAGTACAATTAAAAATAATAGTATTGATGACGAAATAATAAGTGCTTTTTTCATGTCCTTTTTATATTTGCACCAAGGTTTGAAAGCATTTCTTCTAAGTGATCATATCCCCTGTCTACAAAGCGCGCATTATTAACAATCGTTTTGCCCTTTGCACCCAATCCAGCAACTACCAAACCTGCGCCACCGCGCAAATCTAGCGCTTTAACTTTGTTACCCCTTAATTTAGATGGTTTGACAACTATTTCTTTGTCGCTTATACAATCAATTTTTGCACCCATCTTTATCAATTCTTTAACCGTTAAAAAGCGACGTTCAAACACATTTTCAACTATTTGAGTGTCACTTGATGCATAACAAGAAACCGCAAGCATAATTGATTGCAAATCTGTTGGAAAATCTGGATAATAACCAGTGGATATTTCTTTTATTGAAGTTAGCGGATTTTCCCTTGATATATGTATTATATCATTTTTGTAATCAATTTGACAACCCATTAGAGTTAGTTTTTTTATAAAATTTAAATTTTGGTAAGGCACTGCATTTCTTATTGTCACATCACCACCAGCAACTGCAACTGCACCCATAATTGTGCCTGCAACGATGCGATCCCCTGACGGTCTATATATTCCGCCATGCAACCTATCTACCCCATATATAGTTATTTTGTCTGTGCCAGCACCAAAAATTTTTGCACCAATCAAAGATAAAAAATTGCAAAGATCAACAATCTCTGGTTCTTTGGCGGCGTTGATAATTGTTGTTTTACCTTTAAGTAAACAAGCAAATTGGATAATATTTTCTGTTGCCCCTACACTTGGTAAACGAAGTTTTATTTTTTTTGCACGGGAGACTTTTGCATCAAAATCAATCAGTCCGTTGTTCTCTTTTACTTTAACACCAAGTTTTTTAAATGCGTCTATGTGTATGTCTATCGGACGCGCACCAATATCGCATCCGCCTGGCAAAGACATTGTTGCATGTTTAAAGCGTGCAAGCATCGCCCCAAGCAAAAATATAGAAGAACGCATTGTCTTCATTAAATCGCAATTTATATCATTGTAAATAGCATTTTTGGTATTTAAAACCATGACTTTATCTTCAAATGTCATATTTACATTTAAACATTTAAGGATTTTAGCCATATTATGTACATCAGAAATATTTGGATAATCTATAATCTTTACAATATCACACGCAAGCAAACTTGCAGACATAATAGGCAAAGTTGCATTTTTGCTTGTTTGGTTTATTATTTCACCATACAACTTATTGCCACCAACAATTTCAAACTTACCATTATTCTTCATATACCTATATATGAAATTATTTAAATTTTGTTTAAGTTGCATTAAAAAAAGAGCGACTATTGCTCTTTTTCATAATTTTTAATTTATTTCTTTTTACATACATATAGCATATGACAACTGTAACCTTGCAAATCTTCTCTTTCGCACACTGATAACTGATATTTTACCCAAACTTTAAATTCTTCTGCAGAAAGTTTGTTTATTTTGTCAGAGATAATATTTACAATTCCGTCTGTTGCCAAATTATGAAGATAATCAATATTAAATTCGTTCATGATTTCTTTAAACTCTTTAATATAGAACGGTGCAAAAATACCTTCTGGATATCTTCTAAGTTTAAAATTTTGATCATACTCATAAGGATGACTATCCAACAAATTGTCCACCACTAAATCGGCAAATACCCCATCACTTGTAATGTATGCTATCATTATTATTCCGTCTTTTTTTGTAACACGGATTGCTTCTGAAATTGCTTTTCGGATATCATCATCTTCATACAAATGGTACAGTGGACCTAAGACTAGTGTAATATCAAAAGTGTTATCTTTAAATCTTGACAAATCAACAGCATCTCCTTGTTCCGCCACTATTTTCATATCTTTTTTTATTTTACTTGTCAAGATGTCTAAATTGTGTTGTACAAACTCAATGGCTGTAACATCATAACCTTTACTTGCATAATGCAATGAATATCTACCTGTACCCGCACCAACTTCTAATATTTTATCGTTTTCTTTTAGGTATTTTTCTATATAGTTTTTTGTAACTAAAAATTCTACATTGTGAGTATTATCTTTTATAAGTCTGTTATCTTCATCATAATTATTATAGTGATTATTAATTAAAGTTTTTCTGTTTGCCATAAATTTCTCCTTTGCCAATAATAATTAAATTTTTTTGCGCATTTTTACTCTAATGTCTTTAAAATCTAGTTTAGTGTAAAACTCTATCGCAGCTTTATTATTTATAAAGCAATCTATTTCAATAACACAAGTTGAAAATTTTTCTTTTGCAAAAATCTCTACATGTTCAATCAATGATCTGCCTATGCCATTTTTTCTATATTCTGGATTAATATAAAGATTCATTATTGTAACAAAATTCTCTGTTGAGCGTTTTTGATTTTGTATATAAGCCATAACATATCCAACTGCGACACCTTTACTAATAGCTAAAAATAATACAGAATCTTCTCTACCTAATGTTCGCTCATAATAATCTTCTATTTTAGGACAAGTCACAATAGTATCATCAAAATTACGCTCAAATTCAATCAACTCAGCAAACAAATTATTGCATATTTTACATTCTTCAATTGTATCAACTTTTTTAATTAAAATATCTTTTTTCATGATTACATTATATCATACAAATAAAAAAATGTATACATATAAAATAAAAAATATTAAACTATAATTTTTATCTCATAAGTTTTTTATAAGGCTTCTTAACTGAAAAATCGTCCCCTATATTCAACCCGATTGATTTTAATGTTTTGATCATAATATCAAATTTTTGTTTTGCCTGAAGGTGTGCGATACTAGCGTACTCTTCAAACTCGATAAAAATGCCAAGCCCTTGTATAATTTGAACAAATATTTCTATTTCTTCTTTTTTAAAATGATACATATCTTGTGTTAACTTACACCAATTGTTTAGTCCCGCCTTCAAAAATACATCATTTGCAATTGCACTGTCTTCAATCTTGAATATTTTTTTACTTTCGGATATTACATTGTTATATTTATCAAATTTCTTGTTTTTGTAAACAATACTGCAATCATCGTTAAACTGCCTTACCAAAAAACTATTTTTTATAATTTCCGCATAAGTCATGTTTTTTAATTTTTTTGTGTTGTATTTTGAAAAGTAATAATCAGTTAATAAATAATGTCCCACAATTTCAAAGTTGTTGCCTTTTAATTTATTAAAGAGTTCTTCTTTTTCTTCAAACACTTCAACAGTAATTTCCGTTTCTTGCATTATAATATCTCCTAGTTTTGTGAAATATTAACACAAAAACAAAAAAATGTATACACTTTAATTACAATTTGTATACATTTTCATTAAAATTTTTGAGATTCTTCGACTTCGCTCAGAATGACAAAGTGTCCTTTCTAGAATGACGGTCAACATTGAGAACAACCCCTATCGCACTCATGAAAACTAGCAAACTTGTTGAGCCGGCGGAGATAAACGGAAGTGGTAAGCCTGTTGGAGGAATACTGCCTGATACAACTGCGATGTTTAAGATAACTTGAATTGATATAACTGCGCCTATGCCAAAGCACAAAAATGCGGAAAATTTGTTGTTTGCACGCATACCTACTATAAAAACATGTATAATTAAAGTTACAAAAATAGCGCATAACACAATGCAACCAACAAAGCCTAATTCTTCTGCAATGATAGAAAAAATAAAGTCACTTTCACTGAAAGGAAGAAATAATTCTGCTTGCCTACTGTTAAACAAACCTACACCCCAAACACCGCCAGAACCTATTGCGTATAATGATTGTATAAGTTGATATCCTTCGTCTAAGGGGTTTTTCCATGGGTCGATAAATGCTACAATACGACTTAGTCTATATGGTTCTAACAATATTAATACAACTACAAGGCAAATTGCCGGCACAATCATGACACCAAACACTTTTAAACGCATACCGCCGATAAATAGCATGAATATAAGTGTAAAAGCAACACACATTGTTATGGACATGTTTGGTTCTAACATAATAAGCAAACAATATACTCCACCAAGGCTGAGAGTGATTAATATGTGCTTTATTTTGGATAATTTGTCGCCATCGCATAAATAACCTGACAGGAAAAATACCAAACAAAATTTTGCAATTTCACTTGGTTGTATGGTAAAACTGCCAAAACCTATCCAACGAGTTGCACCATAACTGGTTTTACCTAAACCTGGCACAAATACAAGCAATAAAAACACAAGACCAACAAAATAAAATATCCAATAAAATTTTTTGTAGATTTTATGATTTACAAAACTGCAAACAACAAGCCCTACCAAACCAATTGCCACACCAATAATTTGTTTTTTTAAGTAAAAATATTGGTTGTTGTATTGTACACTTGCAGAATATTTGCTTGCACTATACACCATAACACAACCAAAAATTGCCAAAAAAAGTGTGCAGAGAAATATAATGACACTATTTTTTCTTTGTGCTATTTTCATATTCTTTTACCTTTTGGTTGAAAAAGTTGCCTCGCTCTATGTAGTTTTCAAACTGGTCGTAACTTGCACTTGCTGGTGAAAGTAAAACAGTATCAGATTTTTTTGTAAAATCAACTGCAGCATCAAAAGCGGTGTTAAGGTCTTTTACGATATGCAAATCAAATTTGTCTTGGTTTGCTTGTTGCAAGTCGTCGGCAATGTCGCCATATGCAATAACTTTGCGTACTCTTTTTGTAAGATTGTCAAAAAGTTCTGTATAATCTAAGCCTTTTTTTGCCCCACCCAACAACAAAATTAGAGGTCCTTTTATTGTTTCTGTTGAAGCCAAAGTAGATGAGATATTTGTAGATTTGCTGTCGTTTACAAAGTTTACACCTTTTATTTGTGCCACATGTTGAATCCTGAATTTTTCTACTTCAAAATTTGCAAGAACTTGTACCATTTTTTTTGTGTTTACTTTATAAATATAAGCATAGCAAATTGCACACATAATATTCATGATGTTATGTTTGCCTTTAAGTTTAAGTTGATTGATTGCAATCAATTTTTGTTGATGTAAATATATGTATCCGTTTTTTACCCTAACGTCCGCATGGCGCGAATATGAATATGTAACAACTTTGCAGTTGGTTGGAGCATCTATTTTAGCATCTAAATTTATCACTGCAAAATCTTTTGATTTTAAATTTTTGTATATACTTGTTTTTAGATTTGCATATTCTTGCATGGTTTTATGCCTGATTAGGTGATCGGCAGAAATGTTTGTAATAGTTGCAACATGTGGAGAAAAACTATTGCAGTTTTCCAACATGAAACTGCTTACTTCTGCAACATGTATATATTTTTTGTTGTTGATTACTGCTTTTGATAGCGGATATCCAATATTACCGCAAGCTATTGCTTTGTGTCTTGTATTTAGCAACGCTGTTATAAGTTGGACAGTTGTTGTTTTGCCATTTGTCCCTGTAACAGCCACAAGATTTTTGCTAAAAAGTGACGCAAACTCAATTTCACTATAAATATTTATATCAAATTTTTTTGCAAGTTTTATATATTGGTTGTTTTGCTCTATTGATGGCGACACAACTATAAAATCAAACTGAGATATCAAATTTTCGTTCAATGTTTGCAAAATGTAGCACTTTTTTAGGCATAAATCTTTCAACTTTGCTTGATTGTCATCGTATAAATAAACATTTGCTTTAAGTTGTGTAAGCAGTTTTGCGCACCATGTCCCAGACATAGACAATCCATAAACTAATACATTTTTATACTTATATTTATTTTTCATAATCCACCTATTTAATTGTATTTATAATTTAATTTATTATTACAAAAGGTAAAAAATAATACAAAAAACACCCAAACAAGCAGTGATGGATGAATATATTGCCACTATTTTGGGTTCGCTTAGTCCTGACATTTGCAAATGGTGATGAAAAGGTGCCATTTTAAATATTCGTTTACGCGTCTTTTTAAATACCAAAACTTGCAATATAACCGATATTGCACTAAACACAAAACAAAATCCTAATATTGGTACAATCAATTCAAAACCTATTATACATGCACTGGCACCAATAAAACCGCCCAAGCACAATGAACCCACATCTCCCATAAAAATGCTTGCCTTGTTTGTATTAAACATCAAAAACCCAAGTATCGCACCAACAAACAACATGCTTAAAAGATTTATATCTGCTATGTTTTGAAGAATAATTCCCGTTTCACCCGCCTGATACAAGTTATAACCAAATAAGCCTGTGATAAGCGTGAAAAAAATCAAATAAATCAAACTTACATTGCCGGCTAGCCCGTCAAGTCCGTCGGTAAGGTTAACACTGTTTGTTGTTGCAACCATAACTAATATAACAATAGGTATAATCCAAAATTTTATATCTATACTTGAGTTTGTTAATGGTATAAAAATGTTGCCACCTTGTTGACTAAAGTATATAAATATTGCCAATATCAAAGAAATACCAACTTGTCCAACAACTTTTTGATATGGCCTTAAGCCTAAATTTTGTTTATATTTGATTTTTATATAATCATCCATAAAACCTAAAATGCCAAAAAAGACACTTGACAGCAAGCAAATAAGCCAAGTTGCATTTACATTTAAAAAGAAAAATGATAGTACTAGTGGCACAATAATAAATAATACCCCACCCATTGTGGTTGTGCCATTTTTTGTTTTATGTTCTTCTACATAACCTAAAATGGTTTGTCCTGCACTCTTTTTTTTAAAAAATTTAATTATCAATGGCATTAATATTAAAGATATTGCAAAACTAACCAAAAAAGCAATAAGTTGTTTTATCATGCTTTCAACTCATCTTTTAAGGCGTACTTTAAATAATTGTCGACCACTTCGTAATCACTAAAAGGGTGTTTTATACCTTTTATTTCTTGATAACTTTCTGCTCCTTTGCCAAGTATTGCAACAATGTCGCCATCACGGGCAATAGATAAGGCAAATTCAATTGCAGATTTTCTATCTGTTATACGCACAACATCTTTACCGCTAAGGTTGCGCACTATGTCGTCTATGATAATTTCTGGATTTTCGTCCCTTGGATTGTCACTTGTTACAATGGTTTTATCACTAAGTTGAGTTGCAATCTCTCCCATTTCTGGCCTTTTGGTTTTATCTCGATTTCCGCCACAACCAAAAACTGTTATAATTTTGTTAGCAGGCAATTTTTTGATTGTCGACAACACATTTTTTATACCGTCTGGAGTGTGAGCATAATCTACAATTACATTATAATTTGTTTCTGTCTTTAGCAAATTAAATCTACCCGGAATAATAAACTCGTTAGATTTGATTGTGCTTAAAATTGATTTAATTTCATAACCAAGATTTGCCAAACAAGCAATAGCCATAAGCATGTTAGAAACATTATAGTCGCCCATCAAGTTTGTTTTGCAAGTGTAAGTTTTGCCTTTATATTCAAACTTAAACTCTGTACCTTTTAAAGTTTGGTTAGTGGATACTAACTTAATTTGCCCTTCTTGACCTATGGTTAAAATGTCTATATTTGATTTTTTAACGATATCCTTAGTGTGTTTAGCATCAATATTAATCACACCCATTTTTGCGTGACGACAATCAAACAAACTTGCTTTACATTTGATGTAATTTGGCATTGTTACAAAAAAGTCTAAATGGTCTTTGGTTATATTGGACAAACCAACAACATCATAGTAAATATCGTCAATTTTGTTTAAGGCTATTGAGTGAGCACTTACTTCCATTATGCAATACTCGCACCCATTTTGTTCCATATCGTTTATTGTTTTGTGCAAATCAATAGGATCCGGTGTCGTCAATTTGTTTGGCAAACGCAAACTGTTTATATAAATACCTTCTGTCCCAATCAAACCTACCTTTTTGCCCATAGATATCAATATCTCACGCAATAAAAATGTGGTTGTAGTCTTGCCATTTGTGCCTGTAATGCCTATAAATTGCATTTTAGATTTATAAGTTTGGTAAAAAACGGAACTTACATAAGACATTGCATAGCGTACATTGTCAACCTTAATTTGCGTTATTGGCAAATCTAAAAATCTTTCTACAACCAAACACACAGCACCATTTTTGATGCTGTCTAAAGCAAAATCGTGTCCGTCTTGCTTTGTACCTTTTATGCAAAAATAAATGCCGTTTTCTACTTTTTCGTTACTGTTGCAGGTAAGTGCATCAATATCTTGCTCTTTATAGTTTTTAATGCCAATAAATTTCATGTTTGAAATAATGTCATAAAGTTTCATAAAAATATATCCCCTTTTACCCCACTTTAACACAACTTTATATCATAAATTTACGCCTAACAAAATAAGACAAAATGATTTAATTTACGATTAAATATACAATTTCTCCTAAATAAAGTTTTGTTCCTACTGGTGGAAGTTGCTTTATAACATATTCGCCGTCTCCGTCAAATATAACATTAAGGCCAACTGCTTTTAATTGCCCACATGCTTCTGCCAAAGTTTTGCCTTCTACATATGGCATTTCTATATTTGGTTGCAACTCTAATTGACTTTTGTCTGTTGGTTGCAATGATTTTGTTGTAAAAATAGATTTAAAAACTTTTTCTCCTATAGGTTTGGCAACCACACCGCCATAATATGCCCTTGTAGATGGCTCGTTGACACAAACAATAAGCACATAGTTAGGGCTGCTTGCAGGATATGTACCAATAAAACTAGAAATATATTTACCTGTGGCAATTTGTCCGTTTTCTCCATACTTTTGTGCAGTGCCTGTTTTACCGCCAACATCATATCCTGGCACAAATGTATATGTTCCTTCGCTGTTTATGTTGTTGCTTAACATCATGTTTATTGTTGAAATAGTGTCAGTGTTTAAAACTATTTTTGTTTTATTTATTTCCGTTTGATAGAGAGTTTGGTTGTTTGCTGTTATACTTGACAACAAATGCGGTGTGATATCATAACCTGTGGTGATTTTTGCATATACTGTTGCCATTTGTAGTTGTGTTACCGCTATTGCATGACCAAAACCGATACGAGCCAAATCTACATTGCGTACTTGTTCTTTTGGCATAACAATTCCGCTTGATTCACTTGATATATCTACACCTGTTTTTTTACCTATGCCAAAGTAGTTTAAATATTCATAATATTTATCAACGCCTAATCTTAACGCAAGATTTACAAATACGCAGTTGCAACTATTTTTAAACCCTTCAAGCAAGGTTACACTACCATGTCCTGTGGTTTTCCAACATTTGATTGTTTCGCCATCTACGGTCGTCCTGCCACCACAGAAGAATCGCTCGTTGATATTTGTCTTACCTTCGTTTAAAGCTGCTGCAAGTGTGATTAATTTAAAAGTACTACCCGGTTCGTAAACATCAACAACGGTTGAGTTTTTGCTTTTTTGTTGTAAATCAGTGATGTCGTTTCTTGGTATATTGTTTAAATCAAAGTTTGGCAGACAGCACATTGCTTTTATTCCACCATTTTGCGCATCTAAAATTATGCCACTTACGCCCAACGCTTTGTGTTCTTGATAAGCAGACAAAAGTTCTTTTTCTAGTATCGATTGCATTTGCACATCAAGTGTGGTACAAACATTTGCACCTGCCACACTTGGTATATAATAGGATAGTGAATTGTCTATTTCTTTGCCCTGTGCGTTTGTTTGAGTTAAACTTTTGCCGTCTACGCCTTTAAGATATTTGTCATAATAACTTTCCAACCCTGCTTGACCAATATTATCTATTGTGCAATATCCCAACACTTGTGTAAGAAGGCTAGAATATGGATAAACTCTTGCCACATTTTGAGACAAATATACACCATCAAATTTTGTCAAAGCTTTTGCTATATCTTCCTTTACTTGCATTTTGATTAAAATTTCACTTAAACTTTTGTTGGTAACTTTTTGATAAGCGGTATCGTAATTAATACCTAAAAGTTTATTAATTTCAGATGCCAGTTGGCTTGGATTTGTCACATTTCTTGCCCTTACATACACATCAAATGTTGTGACAGTTGTTGCCAAACTGACACCTGTACAATCTAAAATTTCTCCGCGTTTGCTGGATAATGGCAAATCTCTTAACCATTCTTCTGCTGCAAGCACTTGCAAATGCTTACCTTTTACAATTTGCAAATAAAAAATCCTGCCCAACAAGGCAACAAATAGGATAATAATTGACAATAACACTGAAACAAAACGCCTTTGTAATGAATATAAATTGTAAAAAGTTTTAAATCTTTTCATGTATTATTATATAAATCAAAATATAAATTAAGAATAAAATCTAAATATTTTAGATATCAATTTGCATACAAAAAACGAATAAGCAGAGTAAAAAAACACAGGTGATGCCTATGTCTTTTAACCAAATAAATTTCTGAACAAAATTGTAATTTTGTCTAGCCATGTTAATTCTTTTTTGTCGTCCGCATAATCTCTTGGTGTATTTAAAGATATTATTATATCTGGGTTTGTTGGGTCTGCAGGTGTTGTTGCGTCTTCTTCGTAAATTTCAACAGCAACACTTTCCGCTTGTATTGTTTTTGTGTTTGTATCGATTTGTTTGTTTAAACTTACAAGCGTAAACAAGTTTACACCAACAAAGGCCAACAACAATGTAACAACTGCAGTGTATACTCCTGTCAAAACTTTAACTCGTTTTTTTACAAAGGCTTTTTTTTCGTCTGCGGCACGCGCAAATGGTTTGTCTTCTGCTTTAACTTTTGCTTCTACTTGTTTTAAACCTGCCAATTCTTGACTAGATTTAATTTCTTTTTCGCTTTTAAGCAAGTCTTCAAGGCGTGGCAAATCATCAAGCCCTGCAAAAGTTTGTTCTTTTGTCTCTGGCTTGATTTCTGTCTCGATATTGGTGCTGATTTCTTGCTCTTGCTCCAAATCCATTACAATTTCTCCGCTATCCTAAGTTTTGCACTGCCTGAGCGTGAATTAGACAACAATTCGTTATCTTCTGGCACGATTGGATGTTTTGTGATAAGTTTTACATCTGCTTTGTGACCGCACACGCATTTTGGTATACGCGGTGGACACACGCAATCAGTGGCATGCAATTTAAAAGCTGTTTTTATAATCCTATCTTCCAACGGGTGGAAGGTTATTATGCATATTCTACCATTTTTATTTAATTTTGACAACATTTTTTCGACTGCAATTGGCAAATCATTTAATTCGTTATTTACTTCTATCCTTATTGCCTGAAAAGCTTTGTTGCACAAACTTGGTTTGTTTTGAAACTTTGGTGGATAACTAGACACCACAATATCTCTTAACTCAAATGTCGTTTCTATTGGTTTTGTTTCGCGTTGTTTTACAATTTTACGCGCAATTTGGCGTGCGTTCTTTTCTTCGCCATACATGTATAGAATTTTGCTTAAATCTTGCTCGCTATAAGTGTTTACAACTTGATATGCATCCAAATTTTGTTGTTTGTTCATGCGCATATCAAGACGCGCATCACGCATAAAACTAAACCCACGCTCTGCAGTGTCTATCTGATAACTGCTCACCCCAAGGTCTGCCAATATGCCATCCACTGCATCAATTTCAAGGTCGTTTAAAACTTCTTCAATATCTGCAAAGTTACGATTTACAAAAGTAATTTTATCTAAATGTTGTTTTAACCTTGTTTTTGCAAAAGTGAGTGCGTCAGTGTCTTTATCAAAACATATTAATCTGCCTGTGGTAAGACTTTTTGCAATTTCTAGAGAGTGTCCGCCACCACCAGTTGTGCAATCTATATAAATACCATCAGGCTTGATATTTAACCCGTCAATGCTTTCTTGTTTTAAAACTGAAATGTGTTTAAATTCCATAAAAATCCTTATTCAATTTCTACTAATGTGTTTTTTACTGCATCACAACTTGTCAAGTAGTATTTTATGCCATTGATTTCATTATACAGCATTTTAGGGTTGACATAACCATGCAAATGCCCAAACACTACAGCGCTTACACCATATTCTTCAAGTTTGCGTGTATATTCGCTTGGTTCTATCTTGTTGTTAAAAGGCGGATAGTGTGTGATGAAAATAATTTTTTCGTTGTTTTGTTGCTGTTTTTTTGCACTTTTTAATGATAATTCCAACCTTATCAATTCTCGTGCATAAATTTTGTTGTTTTCTTCTGTGTTAAATTTGCCTTCTGGAATAATCCAACCACGATTGCCACAAAAGATATAATCGCCAATTTTTATTGCATCGTTTTGCAATGCATATGTGTTTGGTGGCAAGTTTTCTCTAACCTTGGTTAAACTGCTCCACCAATAGTCATGATTGCCACGGATGATGATTTTTTTGCCTTTAAGTTTGTTTAAAAAATCAAAATCTGGCACAACTTCTTCTAACTTCATTGCCCAGGAATAATCTCCTGCTAAAATAACCACATCTTCATCTTTTACCTTATTGTTCCAATCTTCAAAAATTTTGCCTAAATAGTCATGCCAAACAGGACCGAATATATCCATCGGTTTGGTGTTATTAATATCAAGATGTAAGTCACTAATTGAGTATATCTTCATATTCCCCTTCTTTGCTATTCAAATTTGTGACGCACAACGCAGATTCCTTGTTAAGCAACAAGATGTAAGTCACTAATTGAATAAATTTTCACAAGTATAGCTTTTATATAAGTATATTTTAATAAAGCAGATAGATTTTGTCAAATGTTTACCAATTTTACGAAAAAAGAGAGTTTAAAACCCTCTTAGTGCTTATATTATTTTATTTTAATTTTCAATTAAAACCCAATCCACATCTGGTAATTCAACCATATCTACGCTTGATTCATCAAATGAATATGTATTTTTTACTTCTATTGTACCTGCATCAAAAGTTGCTTCGGTCTCTACAAATCTTCCATTTTTTATTGTTGCAACAATTGGTCCATCTCCCTCATCAAGTTCTCCGCAAAAGGTTAAAGTTATTTTAACTTCTCCATCCATATATTCATGCGAAATCAACATATTATTAGATGATAAATTTTCTTCATTTACTTCTCCGCCCATAAACATACAATATCCCTCAACAACATCAAAAACATTTGTATATAAATTTGAATCAGTTAAAAGGTGTTTATTATAATTAATGCCATTTGTAACATAATCAAACCAATTTTCACCTTCTTTTTGATACCATTCTTGCATTGTTTCACCAGTTTGGGCATTCCCTGTAATGTATGCTTTGTTATCTTTAATATTTAGCTGCATAAATTGTTCAACAACATCATTTGTTCCGATCCTATCAACTCTAATAGTTTCAGCTCTTATTATATGTCTATATGCCTGATTATAAAGCAATATTGCTTCTTCTTGACATTGCTTATTTTGCGCTTTCTTTAAAACTCCATCTATATCGTTTTCGGTAATTGTATTATATTCAAAATTAATACAAGAATCTTCTTCAAAATAAATATTATCCATATCAGAAAAGTCTATTACACCAGTTGTCATAGATAAAATTCTATTATCTTCATCCAGTATTATATTTGCATAAATACTACCAATGTCTACAATACCAGTGTTTTTATAAACAACGACATTATATTTATTCCCTTCCAATTTTTCACATGAAACAACATCTTCACTTGTAATGTTCAACAAAAACATTGCCATAGAATGAAGACCTGAATATCCAAATAATTTACCGCTAAAAAATCCACCTTCTGAATTTAAAATTATTTCTTTAGACACGTCTCCATTATAAATCCATTCACATACAGCAGTATTCATACCATCAATATCATAAATAACAGAATGATAATCTCCATCTCTCATTTCTGCATAATTGTACAACATCCTTGTTCCGTTTTCTGTAACATAATAGTAAGATTCATTTCTTACCCCACTTAGCTCTATTGAAGTTAATTTAAGATTGTTTAAAATTCCACCTTGATTTAATAAAATTTTAATTTGAGAAAGATTTACTTTATCTGCAGCATCTTGTTTTGTAAATTTATTATTTTCTTTTTTTAATATTTCATTTTGTTCCTGAAGCTTGTTGTTTTGTTCTTCTAAAAGTTTAAGTTGGTCCTCCATATATTTTTCTGCTTTTGAAACGGTTTCTACCATTGAATAAACCTTTTCTTGAGGTATTTCAACATTGGCACAACCTGTTAATCCAACCATAGCAACACATGATAAAGTTCCCACACCTATGCCTTTTATTATCTTTTTCTTATCCATATTTTATATTTCCTCCTTAATAATAAAAACAGTTTAAAACTGATTTTGTAATATTATACAGTTTAAAACTGTAAAATGCAAGTATATGAAAGATAAAATTTATTTGTTTTGCAAAAATTTTTCAAGAAATCTTAAAATTGAAAGAAAAAGCAGAAACTTAACACAAAAACAAATTGCTGATATGATTGGCATAAAAACACAAAGTTATCAAGCATATGAAAATAATGTTGCATTACCGACTGTTGAAAACTTATTAAAAATTGCATTAATATTTAATATTTCGATTGATGATTTATTTGAATTAAAATAAAAATTAACAAAAAATTAATTTGCCGAATAAAATAATATTGTATATTTTAGGAGGTATAAATGTCTTTTTACACGGACGCAAGACCAGGTATTTTCCCAGGTCAGACAAACAATGCTTCAAACGGATTATGCGAAAGAATTTGTATACAAGCAACCAAAGTGTTTGACGCATGTATGTCTCAAAACCAAATTGAAAACTATTCTTTGACACTTACTGATTTTAACCCAGCAAATCCTGCCACTCCACTTACTTTTATAAGCGGAAGTTCTGTTGCAGGTACATCAACTGTCACAAACCTTGTTATAACAAGATTTGAAGATAGACCAAACTTTGCAAGAGTTCAAGCAAACATCAATATCCCTGTTGTTGTTACATACACCGACGCAAACGGCGTGCCCGGTACTGCAAATGGAGTAATTACAGTTGCACAAGACGTCATTTTGTATGTACCACAACCAAGTCTTACACCTATTGACGTTGTCGCCTTTGGTAGTGCTGTTATTGCAAGCGGAACATTTAACACAGAAACTGGCGGATTTACCATTTCTGCATGCGTAACAACAATACTTAAAGTTGTTGCAGTGGTTGATGTACTTGTGCCAAGTTACGGTTATTGTCCAATACCACCATGTACTCCATTTACTGGCGACGAAATCTGCCCAGGAGTGTTTGATTTACCACTTTATCCAACAGCAGTCAGCCCACAATCAACAACTAATAGATAAAAAGAGCCATGTGGCTCTTTTTAGTTTATAAATTCTTCTAAAATTTGTGATATGTCTTCAACACCTTGTTTTTTTAGGGTTGATGTTGCAACTATCCTTGATTTATTAAAGCGTAATTCAGTAGATATTTTTTGCTTTTGTAGGTTGATTTCACTGCGAGAAATTTTGTCTGTTTTGGTCAACACCAAAACCACAGGTATATCACGCTCTGCCAAATAATCTAGCATTTGTTTGTCTAATTCTGTTGGTTTTAGTCTTGCATCCAAAAGTAGCATTACTGCTTTTAATTTTTGATTGTCTGTAAAGTAATCGTTCATGGTATTATCCCACACGGTTGTGTGTTCTTTACCCGCTTTGTGATAACCATACCCTGGCAAATCCACCAAATAAAATTGATTGTTGATATTGAAATAATTAACAAGTCTTGTTCTGCCTGGTGTTGAGCTTGTTTTTGCCATTTTACTATTATTAACAAGCAAATTAATAAGACTACTTTTACCAACATTACTTCTGCCAACTATTGCAACTTGTTGCAATTCGTCTGCAATAAACTCTGCCTTTTTGCTTGCACTTTTTATAAATTTGACATTTATAAAACGAATTTTTTTCAATTCCTTTTGTTCGTTTGCTATGTTTTCCATAAATATATTATATCATATATTCTTATAATAGTCAATCAAATAAAAAAATAGCGGGTTTTATTGCAATAATTACACTGCAAACCGCTTGACATTGTCGAACATATGTTCTATAATTGGATTAATGAATACAATATCTGTTGCAAATTTAATAATTGTAGCATTTTTTCGTGTTGTATCTCGTTTTTTATTTAACAAGGTGGTTGTATGAAAAATAGAGTTATCTTTCATATCGATATGAATAATTTTTACGCATCGGTTGAGTGTTTGCTTAATCCTAGCATTAAAAATTATGCGGTTGCAGTGGCTGGCGACCCAAACAAGCGCACTGGCATAATTTTGGCAAAAAACTATTTGGCAAAAGTTTATGGTGTCAAAACTGGTGAGGCAATCTGGGAAGCTAAGCAAAAATGCCCTACCTTAATCTGCGTTGCACCACATTTTGAAAAGTACGAAGAATTTAGCAAGCGTGCACATGATATTTATTATCAATACACCGATTTAATTGAGCCTTTTGGCATTGATGAGTGTTGGCTTGATATTACGGATAGTTTAAAGCTGTTTGGTTGCACACCAAAACAGTTGGCAATCAAAATACAAAAACAAATTAAGGATGAATTAGGCTTATCCACTTCCATTGGCATAAGTTTTGGCAAAACCCTTGCAAAACTTGGTAGTGATATGAAAAAGCCAATGGGTTTAACCGAAATTACGCACGAAAATCATATTGATATAATTAAAAAACTTAAAATTGAAGATATGATAATGATTGGTAAGCACACTTCAAAAAAGTTGCGTGCTATGAATATCAATACGCTTTATGATTTGTACCTTTTGGATGCAAACTTTTTGCGCAAGCATTTTGGTGTGATTGGATTATATTTGCACAACGCAGTAAGTGGCATTGATGATGACAAACTTGTTACCCCTAGGGATGAAGACACTAAAAGTGTTGGCAATGGCGCCACCGCACCACGAGACATGACCACACATGATGAAATTAAGGAATTTTTACACGATTTGGCAGTTAAGGTGTCTGGCAGATTGCGTGCACACAAGTTTAGTGCAAAAACGATACATTTGAGCATAAAATTTGCAGATTTTACTTATCTTTCTGCACAAACTACAAAAGATTGTCATTTTTGCAACGAGCAAGATGTTTTTAAGTTTGCTTACGAAATTTTTGTTGCCCTTGTTGGCAATAAATTTGAGCCTGTGCGCGCACTTAGGATTAGCACCACTAACTTGATAACAAAAAATGGCGAACACCAGATAAACATGTTCGCCAACACAAAAAACGAAAACCTTTGCTTTGCCATTGATGAGTTAAAAGAAAAATTTGGAAACAATATTATAAGTTTAGCAAAAGACTATAAAAACTTTTAATTTTGTTGTTTTAAAAAATCTACAACTTGATTCAGGTTGTTTAAAATCAAATCTGCAGTTTTTTTCATATGATTGTTTGCAGGCAATGTGTCAGGTATCATGATTGTAAAGCAACCTGCATTGTGCCCCGCCTCTACACCGAGATACGAGTCTTCTAACACAATACATTGACTTGGGTCTAAGTCAAGTTGTTTGCAAACATATAAATAGATATCAGGATTTGGTTTTGGATTTATTTTCATATCACCTGAAGCAATAACTTTAAAATCGTCGCTTGATATGTTTTCATCCGACAAAGATTTTAAAATTCTATTTTTTTCAGAACCAGAGGCAATTGCCATTTGCATTTGATTTGTTTTGCAAAAATCGATAACTTCTTTCAACCCTGATTTTGCTTGTACTCCAATCGTATCGATATGGTTAAAAGTTTTCAGCCTCATCCAATCTCTATAAGCATCAACATCACAATCTTTGATAATGCTTTTTAACATTTTACGGATTTCTTGTTCGTTTCTGCCTATACATTTTTGTCGGTCTTGTTCAGAAAATGAGAGATTAAATTTTTTGTTTGCCTCAAAAAAATAATGCTTCCAAATTGCTTCTGTATCAAACATTAAACCATCAAAATCAAAAATAATTGCTTTGTATTTCATATGTTATAAATTTAAGAAAATTTTTTAAATTTGTCAATTTAATAATAACGTTTATAACATTTTATTTTTACATATAATAATTTTATGAAAAAGTGGACAATTTTTTTGCTAATTATTTTTATATCAACATTGATTGTTGCAGGATACAAAACTTTTTTATCCCTTTCTCATCCTGTAAGATTTAAAAATGACATAATATATTTTGCAGAAAAAAATATGTTGTCGCCAACAGTTGTGGCTAGTGTAATCAATGTGGAAAGTAGTTACAAAAAAAATGCTATGTCTAACAAAAAAGCTATTGGACTTATGCAAATAAAGCTTGATACAGCCAATTATTTAAACGACATAAATAATACAGAGCATATATCTGAAACACAGTTGTTTGATGCAAAAACCAACATAGAATATGGATGTATGTATTTAAGTTATTTGGTAGAAAAGTTTGAAGATATTTACACTTCTCTTGCAGCGTACAATGCTGGTGAAACGCGTGTTAGAAGTTGGTTAAAAAGTGAAGAGTTTTCTGCAGACGGAAAGACTTTAATATATATCCCTTATAAAGAAACTGCAAATTATATAGAAAAAATCAAAAAAAATATTAAATTTTATCAAAAAATCTATAAATATTAACTATTTTTTGTAGTTTATAATTTTTACAATAAATATGTAATTATTAATAACAAAAAAATAAGTAAAACAGAATTTTATATGAAAAATAATTTAAAATTTAAAAATAAATCGCTTTTTATTTAATTTTTTTAGTATTTTTTGTTTTATTTTTATAAATTAATAAATTTATTATCATCATCATTATCAACGCAATTACATAAACACCACTAATAATACCAGACACAACATACAAATATTTTACTATAAAAGCATAACCGACATTAGATAAAAGTAAGTTAAACAATACAATCATTGCAGAAATAAATTTTGATTTTTTATCCCTTGCTACAATTTTTTGCATATTGTAACTACATATCATAAGTGTTGAAAAAAGTGCCAAAACTAATGTTGCAAAATATATATAATAAAACAACGGAGACACATTTGCACTAAGTTCAAACATTGGCATATCTGTTGTAAAATGGTTGCTTGCAAACACCAAAATGTTTAATAAAATTATTATACAAATGCTTAATATTACAAAAGCTTTTGTTTTGCTTTTTTGTTTGGTCTCGAACAATACAGGCATAGCAGCAACAAAATTGTTTACACCAAACAATAGTCCATAGTAAATTGCCATGTGCATATTACCAGCAGTAATGTTCAAGTTTACATTTTGTGGTGTAATATTTTGGATAGAATTTATAACAATCACGGCAATCATAATAGGTATAATAACATTTGCAACTATTTTAATTTTGTCAATACCACCAAGCAATAAAACAAAAGTTAGGATTGATAAAATTATTGATGGTATTTTATACCCTACACCAAAAAAAGTTTGAAACAAATAATCCGCACCCGCAAGCATACCTGCACTTGTAATTGTAAAATTTATAAGCATTACAATATTAGAAATCTTGCAAAGTTTGCCAAACATTTTTGCATTAAATTTATCATAACTGTTTAACTCTAATTTGCGACTAACATATTGAATTACAAAAAATAAATATATGTACAAAAGCCCGAAGGCAACCAAACCAAAAAGCGACGCCCCACCAAAGTCAAAAAAGAAAACACAAATTTCTTTACCTGAAGCAAAACCAACACCAATAATTGCTCCTAAGATTAAAAAATAGTCCACCATAGTGGACCATATTTTGTTTCCACTTTTCATATTTAATTATATGAAAAATGGTTGTTTTTAATTACTTGTCAAGCATAATAATTCTATTGCAATGTTCGCAAGGCAACATTTTTACATTTTTAAGTTTTTCTATAAAGTTTAAAGAAAGTTCTACCTTACAACCACCACAGAAAACATCTTCTAAGTTCACATAAACTGGGAAAATGCCATTTTCTTTCATTTGAGTGTATTTTGCGTATTTTTCTTTATCTGCTTTTGGTTCTAACTCTTTAATTTTCTTTTCAATCTCTGCAATTTTTGGGGCAACTTCTTGGCGTTTTTGCTCAATTCTAGCCTTAAACACTGCAGATCTCTTTTTTGCTTCTGTAAGTTTGTTTGAAAGATCTGCGCTTTTTCTTACAATTTCTTCAGCTTTACGAACCAAATCTTCCATGCGTCTGTTTTCTTCACTTAATTCGCCTACCATAACATTTGCATCTGCGATAAGTGTTGATACATTTTCAAGGTTGATACCGTCAGTGTTTTGTTTCTTTAAAATTTCGCTATCACCTTTTATGCGAGAAAATTTGCTGTTTGCTATTTCATAATTTTTTATAATTTCATTTGCTTGTGCTTCAAGTTGCTCAAATCTTGATTTGCCCTCTTGAAGTATTTTTTTATAGTTTCTAAAATCTATGCTTGCTGGACATTTTTCAACTTCACGCTCTAGAGCTTTAATTTGTCTATCCAACTTTTGAATTTCTAATACTGTTTTCATCTAAAATATGCCTCCTTTATCATCGTCATCACCCATATCATCTCTTAACCTTTTAAGTTTTGACGGATGACGAAGTTTGCGCAATGCCTTTGCCTCGATTTGACGAATTCTTTCACGAGTAACGGAGAATTCTCTACCAACCTCTTCCAAAGTCCTTGGATGTGCATCATCCAAACCATAACGCAAACGAATAACTTTTTGCTCTCTTGGTGTCAATGTTTCCAAAACGCTCATAAGTTGTTCTTTTAGCATATTTTGTTGTGCAATATCTTGTGGAGATAGTGCACTTTCGTCTGGGATAAGATCGCCAATTTTGCTATCTTCTTCGTGGCCCATTTTGCTTTCTAATGAAATTGGATCTTGAGAAATGCGTTGCACTTCGATAACCTTATCAGGTGTAGTACCCAATTTTTTAGCGATTTCTTCTATTGTTGGATCTCTGCCCAACTCTTGCAATAATTCTCTCACTGCTTTGTTGTGTTTTAGCATCGTTTCTACCATATGCACAGGCACACGCATCAATCTTGCCTGGTCTGAAATTGCACGAGTAATACTTTGGCGAATCCACCATGTACCATATGTAGAAAATTTATATCCTTTTGTGTAGTCAAATTTTTCTACCGCTTTCATTAAACCAGTGTTACCTTCTTGAATAAGATCCAAAAATGGCATATTGTGCTTGTTTTGATATCTTTTTGCAATGCTTACAACTAGACGCAAGTTTGACTCTATTAACTTGTTTCTTGCATATTCGCTTTTTTCTTCCAATAGTTGACGACTAAGTTCTCTTTCTTCTTCCGGAGAAAGCAATGGAATATTACCAATTTCTTTAAGATACATTTTTACAGGGTCGTTTACATTGATTTGACTTATAATATCTTCAAATTCTTTGTCGTCGTATACAATATCACTTACTGTTTCTGTGATGATGATGCCATTGTTTGTTAAAAATTGTTTGATTGATTCTACTTCTTCTGCATCAATATCTTCATATTTATTGATAAGCATACTGCAAAGGTTTTCTTCCGAAATTGACCTTTGATGATTTGTGTTGAATTGTTGAAGCAATTTTTGTTGTATTTCTTCTACATTAACCATTGTTTTTCTCCTCACATTCTTTTTTAATATTTTTTCTTACATAGTACACGATATAGTCTTTAAAGTCTATGTTTGCTTGTTCGTCATATTTTTCAACAGCGGTAATTAAACCTAAATTTGCAACTTGCACCAAGTCTTGTATGTTTATATCTTTGTGCATGGTTGAATAATTTACACACATTTGCATCACATCTTTAAGTTGAGAGTTTACAATAATATTAAATAAGGATATATCCTTTGTTTGTTTATAATTGCAAAGCATTTGCTTAAGTTGTGTAGAATTATATTTTTTTAACTTTTTTATATCTGCATAATAGTCAACCAGCATCTCTAAATCTTTTTCTTCTACATCTTGTGCATGGCTTGGCCTAAAAAAATCTTGAAAATATTGTTGTACATCTGCGCGCTTGTATCTGCCTGCTTTAGCAAGTTCAACATAAACATCATCAATTTCAGATATATTTAACCCTGACAAATACTTATATAAAGCATCAGTTTTATCTATTTTTACCACTATTTCTCCTTATTAATCTTATTTTTAAGTTTGTTAAGTTGATTTAAATATGTATATCTATCTTCATCAGTTGTACTATCAAGCATTTTGCGTTTTACTGTGTCATAAAGTTGTTGAAGTTCTAACAATTTAACGCGTTTGATAGTATCTTTTAAGAAATTTTCATATACATCATCAGCTGGGAAAACGTAATTTATGACTCTATCAATCAACGATTTTGAATCAATTTCAAAATTATCAAACAATGTTGAGACGTTGTAAACCTTGTTATTCTCTATTTTATCTGATAAAAAGACATATAATTTACTTAATTCATCATCACCAACAAAAAGTCCTGAAATTTCGTTAAGATTTGTAATCTTTTTGTAAAGCATAGATGCAAGCAACATTATTTTACTTTCTGTAATATAATTATTTTGTGCTGTATCAGTGATTTCATCTTCAGCTTTTGATACAACAACCACATCAGTTGTGTTCATGCTTTTTCTAAGAGCATCAATAGGCACTCTGACTATTTTTTGCAGTTCTGACAAATAAATTTCTTGTTCTGCTTGTGTAGAAAATTTTGATATATAATTCAATGCTTCTTGTATGTATTTATTCCTATCCGCATTAGAGTTTAAGTTGTATTTTTGTGCACTATCCTTAAGCACAAAATCAACACAATCTTGACCGTTTGACAAAAGTTCAACAAACTTTTCTTTGCCAAATTTTTTCAAAAACTCGTCCGGGTCCTTTGCTCCAACCAAACGCACCACTTTTACATCTAAACCAACTTCTTTTAAAGTGTCTATTGCTTTGTAAGTTGCAAGCGCCCCTGCACTGTCGCCATCAAGACAAAGGATTACATGGTCCACAAGTTGTTTGATTTTGCGCGCATGTAATGATGTAAGTGCAGTACCCATACATCCGATAGTGTTGTCCAATCCATATTGATGACATGCAATAACATCAATATGACCTTCCACAACAATTATTGTATCCAACATATGTGCTTTTTTTAGATCACGCACAAAATTGTAACCAAACAATATTTCACTTTTGTTAAACACAATTGTTTGTGGTGTATTCTTGTATTTTGTACGGTCTGGATTTTCTTCTACACTGCGGCCTGAATATGCAACCACGTCACCAAAACCATTAAAGATTGGAAACATCAATCTAGATCCGTAAAAATCGTAGATATCATTGTCACCTTTGCCTGCAACACCCGCACTTATCATTTCTGTTGTTTTAAAACCAAGATTAAGCAAATGCTTTGGCAAATCTTTATAATTAAGAGATGCTCCGATTTGGAACTTTTTAATCATCGCATCATTAATACCGCGTTTTTTTAAATATTGCGCTTGTGCAGATTGTGGATTTTGCAATAAGTTGTTATGATAAAAATCTGTTGTAGCTTTTAAAATTTGGTATGCGCGTTCACGCTCATGTTTTTTTCTGCGCATTTCTTCATTGTCCACTTCGTTTGGCATCTGCATACCAGCATTTTTACAAAGCATTTCTACAGCAGTAGGAAAATCTACATTTTCCAACTTCATTACCAGACCTATTACATTTCCGCTTTCGCCACAACCAAAGCATTTATAGAACTGACCATCTTGTTTTATAGAGAAAGAAGGTGTTTTTTCCATATGAAAAGGACAGCAAGCCCAAAAGTTTGCTCCTCGTCTGTTGAGTGTCATGTATTTGCTTGCCACATCAACTATTTCATTTCTAGATTTTAGTTCTTCCAAAAACTCTGGGGAAAAACTTCCTCTTGTCATGTAAAAAACTCCTAAATTATAATCTAAATACAACCATAAAAAATAATTTCCTAACTTTTATCGACAAAAATTAAGAAATAGTGCTTATCCTAACCAAAAAAAATTTAGATTTGAATTGCACTTTCAAACCCCTCTTCATAACTTAATTCAACAAAACTTTTTAATCTCCTTAAAAATTGTAGAATTTTTTAAAAAAGAAATAAATTTACTGCTCTAACCATTTTTGTTGGATACCAAAAACAGCCATTTTAGGCTGTTTTAAAGATTAAAAAATTCTTTTGCGGTTTTATCTGTGATTGATATAAGTTTATTTTCGTCCATATTGCGTAGTTTTGCCACAAAGCGTGCCACATCTAACACTAATTTTGGTTCGTTGCGTTTGCCACGATTTGGAACAGGCGTCATGTACGGACTGTCAGTTTCAAAGAAAAAACTATCTAGCGGTATATTTTTTGCTACTTCATGTAAATTTTTTGCATTGTTAAAAGTAACAGAACCTGTAAATGAAATTTTAACACCCAAAGATATGATTTGCTTTGCAAACTCCCAACTGCCACTATAGCAATGCATTACAGCGCCATAGTCAAATGGTGCATGTTTTTTTAGTATTTCTAATGTATCACCAAAAGCATCTCTGCAATGAATTATAATAGGCAATTTGTGTTGTTTTGCAATCAAGATTTGATTTTCAAACACTTGCTTTTGTTGAGCCTTATTTTCTTTATTGTGATAGTAATCAAGCCCAATTTCACCAACTGCCACAAGTTTATTGTCTTTAACTATCAAATTTTGCAATTCTTGCGCATTATAGGATGAGCACTCATCAGGATGCACACCAACTGCATAGTAAACAGATGGATACTTATAAGCAATATCTTGTGCTTGCTTGCTAGACTTTAAATCCCATCCTACACATATAGCTTTTTCTACCCCAGCTTGCAAAAAATTGTTAACAATTTCGTCAACATCTTCATATTTAGCATCATTTAAGTGACAATGTGTATCTATCAAATTTGCAACACTCCTTTTTTCACTTTGAAAAATTTTTTAAATTTGTTATCCCCTTCTCAACTTTATAATCAATAATAACATTTTGTTAAGTAGTTTGCAAGTATAAGAAAAAATTTCACTTAATGTGAAATTTATTTTTCTTCTTTTACTTCTACAATTTGTTCTTTTTTCTTTTTCTTGCTTACCAAACCTTTAAGCATATTCCAAAGCTCTGTTTTATTTTCTTTACCTTGTATCAATTTTTTGATGTTTGACCTATGCGCATATACTACCAAAATCATAATACCGCTTATAAACATATAATTTATCCATTGAGCAGGTGAAGTTAAAAATATCTCTATAAAAGACATAACAACCACAAACCCAATAGTAAAGATAGATGCATATTTGATAAAAATCATACCAACAATCATTAGCGCAAAGCAAATGAGTGCCACCCACCAGTTAGCAACAAAGAACACACCAATTGATGTTGCGATTCCTTTTCCGCCTTTAAACTTGAAGATGATAGGGAAAATATGCCCCAAAACAACCGCAAAGCCCGCAATATACAAAGCAATTTCTGGATCACAACCAAGATATCCAAATGTTAGATATGCTACAAGTGTTGGCACAAGACCTTTAATCATATCAAGCACAAAAGTAAGAACGCCTGGCCAAAAACCAAATGTGCGCCAAGTATTAAGTGTGCCAGGGTTTCCACTGCCAGATTTTGTAACATCTCCGTGATTGATTTTTGAAATCACCCTTGCAAATGTAATATTACCTATAAAATAGCTGATTACTGCTAGAAGAACATAATAAAAATAAGTCATAATCTCTCTCTTTAAATTGAATATTAACACAAAATCATAAATTAATCAAATGATTTGCGTTATCAAATTTAAAATAGAGTTTTGTCTCTAATTATAACAATTTTCTTTTAAAAATTATATATAGATATAGGGGTTTTATGTATATAGAGAAGTTAAAAACTCAAGACTATGAAGAATTTGCACAATCATTGATGGTAAAACTTGATAAAATATACAATTTTAGCAACATTATAGTTATTAAGTTTAAAAACGATGTTTATCCTGAGTGTAAACTAAGCGATTTTTACTTGCAAAAAAATGCGGGTCATGACGCTTACAACTATGCGTGGTTAGAACGAAGATGGCGAAGATTTCTATATAAAAAATTTGGTGATGCATACAAAAAAGATCTTTTTGATATTCTAGACAAAAAACTAGAAAAACAGAAAAATGAAATTGAGTTTGGTCAACACTAATAACAAATAAATAAAAAAGCACCCATTGGGGTGACTTTTTAATCTTCATTTTTATTTTTAAATTGCACTTTTATTGGTGTGCCTTTAAAATCAAATGCTCGACGCAAACTGTTTTCTAAATATCTTATGTAAGAGTTTTCTACCAGACTTGAATTGTTGCAATAAATACTAAATGTTGGCGGACATGTTGCCACTTGTTTGCCAAATATAATTTTAAGTTTTTTACCATTTTTAGCAGGTGGTTCAGTTACACTAATTGCATTTGTGATTATATTGTTAAACAACGCCATAGGTATTTCCCTTTTTGCGTTGGCCAAAACATAGTCCACCTTTTCCATGATTTGACCTATCCTTTGACCTGTCTCACACGAAACATACAAAGTAACATAGTACTTCATAAATGCCAAATCAATTTCAAATTGTTTTTCAAAGTCTTTTTTGCTTTTTTCGTCCTTTTCAATCAAATCCCATTTGTTTACAACTATAACACTTGGTTTGCCTTGTTCATGAATAAGTCCTGCAATTTTTATATCTTGCTCTGTTATCCCCGCACTAGCGTCAATCACAAGCACACATACATCGGCACGTTCGATTGCGTTTAAAGAGCGTATAACGCTATATCTTTCTATACTGTCTGGCTCAATTTTAGCTTTCTTTCTAAGTCCGGCAGTATCAATTAGGCAATAATCTTTGTTGTTCCATCTAAAAGGACTGTCGATTGCGTCTCGCGTTGTTCCCGCAACTGAAGATACAACCACTCTATCTTCACCAAGCAAACGATTTGTTATACTTGATTTGCCAGCATTAGGTTTGCCCACCAAAGCAATCTTTACACTATCATCTTCGGTTTGTTTTTCTGATTTTTTTAAATATTTTACAACTTCATCCAACAAGTCACCCAAACCTTTGCTTTGTTCAGCAGAAATTGCAATAGGCTCACCAAGACCAAGTTCGTAAAACTCATATGTTTTTTCCAATTCGTAATTATCTAATTTATTAACAGCCAAAACTTTTGGTGCTTTTGCCCTGCGCAAGTGATTTGCCACTTCTAAATCATGATGAGTTAAACCTTCCTTACCATCTACAAACAAAATTATCACATCTGCCAAATCTATTGCCAAATTTGCTTGTTCTATAATACGCTTGTTTATTTCATCTTCTTTATGAAAGTCGATACCACCTGTATCTACAATTTGGAATTGATATCCACACCACTCTGCATTAGCAAAAATCCTATCCCTAGTAACGCCCGGGATATCTTCTACAATACTAATTTTGCTTCCTGCTATCTTATTAAAAAAGGTTGATTTGCCTACATTGGGTTTACCAACAATTGCAACTAATGGTTTCTTCATACTTATATTATAACAAATTTTTTTTAATTTTCAATGGTTTTTTTTATTTTATTGCATATTGACAAAATTTAAATAAATGATATAATATATTTGCAGGAGGAATTATGAATACAATAAATACTATACAAAAAGCTTATCAAAATTTGAAAAAAGACAAAAACAATGGCATCATCTCTAAAGAAGAAGCAAAAGACAAGGCACAAGAATTATATATAAATTTACAAAAATCAATGAACAAATGTTCTGAAGAATGGCCACCTTTTCTTTTTGATGTATGTTTTTCATTGCTACAAGACTTACATACATTTATATCAGAAACACATATCGAGTTTGGTCCCACACAAAATTTATAATTAATCAAAGTTAAGCATACTTTTGTTTAACTTTTTTTTATTTATATCATAAAAGTTATTGAAAATTGTAAAAATTATAAAATTTTTGACTAATTTTGACGATTTTAAATTAATTTTTTTAAAAAATATTTACATATTTTAATTTTTATGCTTATATATACACCATGAACAAAAATGAATTATTAATAGAATTTTATACAAAAGTAGCAGAATTACAAAAAGATATTTATTATTTAAAACTTAATGTTTCTAAACGCGCACTTAAAACACAAGAAATTAGATTAACAGCTTCGCAAATAGAACAAGAATTCTATTCTGTTTTTTCTAAGGTAAAAAAATATTTATCTGAAGACAAGCAAAATGCAGTGGATATAAGAATTTTAAGAAAAGAAATTGAGTTTTACAAGTATTACATACCAACTAAAAAACATAATTTAGAAGAATTAGAAAATTGCTTGTAATATCACTTGCAATTTTTTTTGCAAAACAAACAACTAATTTTTTTAGACTTGATTTTTTTTGCTATCAAAATTAAAGAAAACATTATCATAAAAATTACTATAGATATCAATATACCTATTGATAAACCACGTGTCATACTTTGATAAACAACAAATGACAATAAATATGCTATAGTAAATTGACTGATAACAGCAAACCACATATAAAATTTGGTGGTTTCTTTTTTTAACACCGCCAAGTTAGAAGCACATGGACAATATAAAAGCGAAAATATTAAAAAGGATACTGCACTTGGCAATGTAAAACTGATTACACTTGTTGCTGATGTTAAACTGGCAATCAAAGCGGTATTAGAAGTTACATTGTTTGTGATAGAAAATGTGGATACTATCAATTCTTTTGCCATAACACCTACAATCAACGCACAAATAATACCCGCACTACCTAAACCTATCGGCGCAAATATAAACGAAAATTTATCAGCCAAAACAAATAATATACTTTCTGACATATTTTCAGTATAAGACAAATTAAACATAGTATGAGTTAAGCACCAAACAATTACGCCAACGCTTAAAACTATTACAAAAATGCGTTTTAACATATCAAAAGCATTAACTTTGCCAACTTGCCAAATATGTTTAAAATCGAGTGGTCTGATTGGTGCAAATTCTAGCAACAATTCATTACTTTTGGTTTTTAATATTGTTTTATTTAATATACCGCCTAATATCAGTGCAACAGTTATGCCCAATAAGTACAAACCTGTTATAACAAAATACGATTTTGCACCAAAAAATGCAGAAGCAATAATCACTAACACTGGCAACCTTGCCATACAACTTATGTAAGGATTTAATAGGGCTGTTTTTATCTTCATATTTTTATCGCTCATGTTGCGTGCAACCATGGTAGACATCGTATTACAACCAAACCCCAAAAGCATTATATAAATTGCTTTTCCGTTAAGACCAAAAATAGACAAAAAATCATCAAACACATATGACATACGGGATATGATTCCGCTATCTTCTAACATTGTTAAAAATATAAAAAGCAAACACACCTGAGGCAAGAAAGACAATATTGTCCCTACTGAACTAAACACTCCAGAAGAAAAGAATTGTATCAACCAAACATTGTCTGTTATGAGATATAAAAAATTCATAAATGGATTAACAATTACAAACTGAAAAATTACATTTAGGGCATCACTTAACCATGGCCCGATCAGAAAAAATATCAAGTATATAGACAACAAAAAAGTTATTAAAAAACCTATTGTCATAACAGTTGGTTTTAGCAAAAATTTATCCGCCTTAGATGCGCCGTATACAAAATCGTTGTTGATAAACAAAACATCTTGCAAAATACAATCAATATAATCATACCTTGCCTTGATTACTTCTGGCAAAAAAGATTTAATAAAACTGTGTTGCTCGTCTGTTAAATTATCATTTATACCATTTAATGCTTTAATAATTTTTTCTTCTGACAAATTATATTTATCTTTAATTTTTTTAATAAATTGCAATAAATAATTATTATTTTTTGATTTTTTGCTTGTTTTTTTATTATTTTTTAATATTTTTAAAAAATTTTCTAACTTTATTTTTTTTGCATTTATAATTTCACAACAATTAAATTCTTTTAATTTATTGATATTTAATTTATTTTTATGTTTTAAAAAATAATCATGATTGTTTATCAACAATATATAATCTAGATTTAGTTCATCAAGTTGTAAACATAGATATAAATTCTTTCTTAAACTATTTGCGTCTGCCAACATAACACGCGTAGCATTTAATGATAATAATTCGTTTTTTGCAACTTCTTCTTCGTACGAAAAAGAGTTTAAGGAATACATCCCAGGCAAGTCCACGATATCAAATTCTTGATTGTTATATTTTAATATTTTATGTTTTTCTTCTACTGTTACGCCATGAAAATTGCCCGTATGTTCATTTGATTTTGTAAGGCTGTTAAATAGCGTAGACTTACCAACATTTGGATTACCTAAAATTAAAACCTTATGCATAATTCACCACTATCTTTTTTGCCAAATTGTCCTTTAATGTAAAGCATGATGAATTGAAAAAAATTATCAAAGTTTTTTTCATTATGCTTTTATATTTTACCACTAACCTTGTCCCAACAATTAAGCCTAACTCCATAAGTCGAATTTTTGTTTTTTCATCTTCAACTTCAACTGCTTTTATAATACAATTTGCATTTAATTTTGCTTCAAACAAATTCATATATTAAGATATTAAAAAAAACTGACAAACATACATATTTGCCAATTTTATTTTTTTATAAAAGTGATTGCTGTCTCTGCAACAACTGTCTTTTTCAAAAACTTGCATTTTTCTCCATCCAATGTAAATGGTGAATTTGCATGATTTTCAATTTCAACTTTAGAGACATCTCTTACAATAACATATTTGCTTTTTCTAACAGAATTAATGCCAAACAAGAATAATCGAACAAACGCAAAGAAACTGCCTAAGCCTTTTTTCTTGATCATAATTAATTTTACTTTGCCATCGTCTGTGATGTCATTTTTGTTTAATTTAAAGCCACCTGCTGTTTGACCATTGATCAACATAAAGTATGCAAACTTGCCATGTATGCGTTCTCCATCAGCAGTGACTGTAATAGGCAGCGCTTCAAACTTAAACAAACAATTAAGTGCGGACAGAACATAAGCAAATCTACCAAACCTTTTTTTACTGTTGCTTGACGCTGAGTAAGAAGTTTTTGTCAAATATCCTGTAGCCAAAGTGTATGTAATATATTCATTGCCATCAAACATCAAATCGTGTTTTTTTGTGTTTAATCTTAAAATACAATCTGTTGCTTTTTGCAAATCAAAAGGGATTTCAAGTTCTCTTGCCACATCGTTACATGTGCCACAAGGCAAAACTCCTACTATTGGATTGGCACCACTTTTTCTAACTCCATTGATAACTTGATGTATTGTTCCATCGCCACCGCAAGCAACAACGATATCGTATTTGCTAGAGTATTTGATAGCAATTTCTTCTGCCCCATTAAGTGTTTGACCTGCCATACAATCAACTTGCGGATAGCGCAAAAGCAAACGCTGTTTTATTTGTGGCAAATATTCGTCTATTTTGCCTTTTAAAGCGTTTGGATTGTATATAATTAAAACACTTGTTAAGTTTTTCACTTTTTCCTTCTTAAAATTTCGTTTTTGATTAATTTTACATTTGTGTAGATATAAACTTGTTGTTTAGGAACTTTACACTCGTTAAGTTCTGAGCCTTCTATATCTACAATTTTATCAATATTAATTATAGCATTATTTTTTGATTTAGACAACAATTCCAATGTTTCTTTTGCTGTAAATTTATTTCTCATCTCAACAAGGGCTCTGCCATCACACCAATCTTCCACCACCACTGCAACAAAATCGTATGTTGATGTAGGCAAACTTGTTTCCAAGGTTTGTTTTGGATCACCAAAGAAAAACCCTGTTGAATAATCTCTATGACTTGATTTATAAACTTCCGCCTTGATATCTTCTGGCAGATGATATTCTTGATGTGTTTCAAGATAATCAAGTGCTTTGCGATATGCATTTACCACATTTGCCACATAATATTCAGTCTTCATCCTACCTTCTATTTTGATAGATGAAATGCCGGCTTTTTTCATTTTGTCAAGATGCTCTATCATACACATATCTTTGCTATTTAAGATATAGGTGCCGTGACTATCTTCTTCAATAGGATAGGCTTGTTCTCTACTTACCTCTCGTATAGCATATTCCCACCTACATGCTTGCACGCGAGCACCGCGATTTGCATCTCTGCCAGTTAAAAAGTTAGACAACAAACATCTGCCAGAATAGCTGATACACATTGCGCCATGAGCAAATGCTTCCAACTCTATTTCTGCAGGGATTTTGCTACGCATTTCTGCAATTTCTTCCAAGGTCATTTCTCGCGCTAAAATCAGACGCTTTACTCCCATATCAACAAAAACTTGTGCGGCTGCACTATTTGTAATGTTTGCTTGCGTGCTTACATGAACATCAAGATTTGGAGCAACTTTACGAACTATAGAAATTACACCAAGGTCTGCACAAATAACCGCATCAACATTTAAACTTTGTAAAAATTTGATATAATCTGGCAAATCTGACAAATCGCTTTCATGCGGAATAATGTTTACAGTGATATAAACTTTAACATTGTGTGAGTGTGCATATTCTACCGCCCACTTTAATTCTTCTTCATTAAAATTTCCAGCAAAAGTCCTTAGCCCAAAACGCGTAAAAGCAAGATACACCGCATCTGCGCCGTACTCTACCGCCATGATTAATTTTTGTTTATCCCCAACGGGTGCTAATAATTCCATATTGTTATTATATAATATAATTAAAATATTTTCAAGTGTTATTGATAAAGAAAAAGACACTTTAAAGTGCCTTTAAATTTTATTTAATAACCTTTTTGTTCCAAGATTTTTGTTTGCAGTGTGGACATTTCATATATCTTGTTCTGTTTATATGCGCAGACCATAGCACTTGACTGTATGTTGGCACATATTTGTGTTTGCATTTGTTACAAACATAGTATCCTGCAACTTGCTCGATTTTAAGCGCAAAACCTATACCAACCAAAGCTAAGATAAAACCAAATACGATGAGAACAATACGCTGCCAAGTTTGCATTGGTATAAAAGCCGCAATTAAATCAAAAGAAAGTAAAATTATAATAGACAATACACCAATAACAATTTCTAGCGCAAGCAACCTTTTGTCGCCTAATTCTTTTGATTTTTGTAATTCTACCAATTTTTCTTCTGCTTTGTCTATATAGTTTTTTGTATCTATTCTTTCCCCATTTAATAATTCGTTGATACTAATATTAAAAATTTCACAAATCAGTAGCAATGTGTTTGTATCAGGAATACCATTGCCGTTTTCCCATTTAGAGACAGTCTTTTCGCTTACAAAAAGTTTTTCTGCAAGTTTTGCTTGTGTCAACTTTTGTGCCTTTCTTTCTGTCATTATAAAATTGCCAATTTTATTATAATCTATCATTTATCCTCCTTTTGTTAAACAGATTATAGCATATTTAAAAATAAAATCATCTATTTATACAAAAAATCAACTCTATATTTTTACCGATTTTGCGCTTTATAATCTTTTTTAAAAAAAGAAACACCTTTGATGATGTTTCTTTTAAGATTTTTATAAATACTTTTACTTGCAAGCGGTTTTTAATTTTGTAACACCTACACCATCGCCTATGTTTAAAATTTGTGTTTCAAATATCGGGTTTGTTGTAATTTGTTCAATATATTTATGAAGACCTTTTATCATAGAACGACATCCTTTTGTTACGGGTATTTCTCCCGTTACCATACCGTGAAAATATAAATTGTCCGCAACAATAACACCGCCAACTTTTAAAATTTTTGTTAAGTATGGTAGATAGTTTACATACTGACCTTTTGGACCATCAAGATATATTAAATCGTAAGTCTTTGTACAGTTCTTAATATAATCCATTGCGTCTGTTAAATAAGTAGAAATTTTGCTTTGCAACGCATGGTTTTTTATATTTTCGTTGGCTATTTTAAAGCGTTGTTCGTCCTTTTCTAGCGTATCTATATGCTCACAACTTGTATTTTCTGCCATTGTTATTGAGCCAAATGCAATTGCAGTGCCGATTTCTAAAATTTGTTTTGCATTTTCTTTATTGATAGTTTGACACAAAAAATCCAATGTGTCATCTTTTGTGATTGGCACATTGTGATTTTTACCATATTCTTTTATTTGTTTGTCTAAATTTGTCATAACTTTTGATCTAAAAATTTGATTAATCCTATATTTTCTTTTTTATTACTAACCTTTTCTGAAGGGTGAGCAATGAGAGGGAAAGTATTGCCCTCTCATATTAAACGAGCAGTCGACCAACAATGAAGTTTGTGTACACTTACACAAACGATTAAAGAGGTCGAACTGCGAGTTAATCATTACTCTATAACGATTAGAGATAAATTCCCATTCCTCTAATCATTTGATTCAATGATTATCGGAATAATCATCGGTTTGCGTTTTAATTTTTTGTTAAGGTAATTTGTTAAAGCTTTACGCAAGTTGATTTTTACATCTAGGTAGTCTCTTTTTCTTAAGCTTTCTTCATCAATGCTGTTGATGATTGTGTTTTTTGCATCTTCCAACCATGTTTGAGCCTCACCCATATAAGTGAAACCACGAGAAACAATTTCTGGACGAGCGTTAAGTTCGCCGCGTTTTGTGTTTACATTTAAGATTACGATACATAAACCATCTTCACTAAGTTGCTTGCGTTCTTTTAAAACATTACTTTCCAACCCACCAATACCTGCACCATCAATAAGTCTACTACCAAACGGAACACTACCGGTACATTTCATAAAGTTCTTGTTAATTTCCACGCGCATACCCAATGTTGGCAACAACACATTGTGTCTATCCATACCAACTGAAACAGCAGTTTCGCGTTGAGCAAGCAGATGTTTTTGTTCTCCATGCACAGGGATAAAGTATTTAGGTTTGATAAGGTTAAGCATCAATTTTTGTTCTTCCTTACAAGCGTGACCAGAAGCGTGAACTTGCTCTAATTGGCTATAGATAACTTTTGCGCCCATAGTGATAAGTTTGTTGATACTGTTGTTTACTGATTTTTCGTTGCCAGGGATTGGACTACTTGAGAAAATCACAGTATCATTATCGCCAATTTCTATACCTTTAAATTCTCCAGACGCCATACGAGAAAGTGCACTGTTTGGTTCGCCTTGACTGCCTGTTGAAAGGATAAGAATTTCGCTATCTTTATAGTTTTTCATCTTTTCAACTTCTATGATGTTGGCTTTGTTGATTTTCATTTCTCCTATTTGAGTTGCAACATCTGTTACATTAACCATACTTCTACCAGTAAGAACGACTCGTCTGCCATATTTTTCTGCCAAATGCATTACTTCTTGCACTCTGTCTACATTTGAAGCAAAGGCCGCAACAATCATCCTGCGCTCTTTGTTTTCGATAAACAATTTTTCTAGCGTTGCACTAACTACGCGTTCACTTAAAGAGTAACCTTCACGTTCTGCGTTTGTAGAGTCTGCCATGTATAACAATACACCTTGTTCGCCAAGTCGAGCAAAAGTGTGAAAATCAAATTTTTCGTCATACACCGGTGTTAAATCTACTTTGAAGTCACCAGTATGCACAACCATACCAACTGGAGTTTTGATAGCAAGACCAAAAGCGCCTGGTATTGCATGGTTTACATGAATAAATTCAATTTCAAAACAACCGAGTGTGATTTTTTGCTTTGGTTTAACTGCAACGGTTTTATATTCCACCTTGCGATGTTCTTCCATTTTTTTCTTGATAAGGCCACAAGTCATTTTGCTGGCATAGATTGGTGCGTTTACTTCATTTACAACATATGGAACACTACCAATGTGGTCTTCGTGTCCGTGAGTTATAACAAAACCACGAACTTTGTCTTTGTTTTCTACCAAATAAGTGATGTCTGGTACAACAAGGTCAATACCTAACATATCGATAGACGGGAACATAACACCACAGTCTACAACGACAATATCTTTGCCGTATTCAAATACTGTCATGTTTTTACCAATTTCGCCAAGACCACCAAGGAACATAACCTTTAAGTTGTTGGCACGAGTTTTTGATTTTGTCTCGATAGTTTTTTCAGACACTTCAGTCTCTACAACAGCATCAACTGGAGCATCAACTGGACGAGGTTTTTTTGTGTAAGATTTTTTCTTAGGTGCAAAGTTTTTGTCGTTTATAATAGACTTGTCAAACTCTTCACTTGTCATTAAATTTTCCATAAAATTCTCCTTTAAATTATTTAATTTTTTATTTTTGTCATGCAAAAAAGCATTTTTTGTGAAATGTAAAAAACCAATATATTATTAAGATTTTTTATATAAAAAGTGATAACTCACTTCACAATCAAAAAAATAAGTTTGTTTTTTAAGTATAACATATTATTGTCATTTGTCAAGTAAAAATAAAATAAATTTGCTTTTTGATTAGTTTTGACAATATTACACAAAAAAAGCAAAGATTAACTTTGCTTAAAAACTTTTTTAAATTCTGTTTTATTCATAATTTCAGATTTCTTTATATTGCCATACACAGACATACTAACAATAGGATTGTTAAATATTTGTTTAAATGTTTCATTACATTCTTCTAATGTAGTTTGTTTTGTAACCTTTTTTAACCATTTTTGATCTAGCATTTTGTTATAATATTTTATATCGTACAAATCTTTTAATTTTGCTCTGACGCTAGGCAACTTTGATGCTTCTGTATAATCAAATTCTCTTTTAGCTTTATCAAGTTGTTGTTTTGTAAAGCCAGTTTTTATTGTATCGTTAAGATACTCTGCAACTGTAAGCACCAATTCTTTAACATTTTTCTTATCACATTCTGTATAAAAAGTTACTACACCTTCCTTGTCGTTATAACCACAAAAGAACGATGCGCCATAAGTCAAACTTTTGTCAAGACGAACGCGCTTGCCAACACCTTCAGAAAAGTCGTTCATCATTTTACGCACTAAAGTAAATTTGCGTTTAAATTCAAAATCTGTATCAGTTTTATCACCACAAAATTGATATTTAAATAACATTTATCAATGTCTTGTTGTTTTACTTCGTAAAAAGTATTATCTACAACATAATCTGAATACAAAGGCAATTTTGCAAATTTTTTATTGCTTGGCAAATGCATTACCAGATTTTTTTCTACCAACTTTTTTACTTTTGCAAAAGGCAATGGACTAACCACATAAATTTCTGCATTTTGTGCAACAAAATATTTCTTTACAAAATCTTTTACATCTTTGCTTTTTATTGAACCAACGCTTTCGTTAGAGCCTAAAACTTCATCTTTAAAATATTTCATGTGTGTAAGACTGTAGTTGTTAAACTCATTTGCTTTTCTTCTAAAATTATCATTGTTGCGAGCAATTTCTTGTTGTACAACAGGTATTTCTTTATCAACAGCGGATTGCTTAAAAGTAGACTTTGTTATCATATCTTTTACTGTTGAAAGATATTCCCCAAACTCTTTTGTAAACACATCACCAGCAAAAACAATATAATTAGGGCTAGTATATGCATTTACATTGATAAAATCAAAATACTTTTTGGATATTTCTTCTTTAGTCATTGTGTCAGTGCCACTAAAAAACATGTGCTCTGTAAAATGCGCCAATCCTGGTATAGTGTCACACCTTGCACCACAATCAAACATAATTTCGGTTGATGTGATTGTATTTATATTATTTTTTGTATATCTTAAAATAGCACCATTTGATAATTCTATTTGTTTATATTTCATTGTTACCCCTTTTTGTTATATTAACAAATATAAAAAATTCAGTCAACAAACATTAAAAAAAAGATTGAAAAATTCAATCTTTTTTTCATTTTTATTACTCTGACCTTAATGCCAACACTGGATCCTTTTTAGAAGCAATGCGCGCTGGCACCAATCCTGCAACAAATGTAAGTACAACACTGATTGTCACAAGCACCAAAGCAGGCAACCAGTTTAGAACTGCAAGATTTGCTATACCTGTCAAAGATTTTAATAACATAGAAATTGGTATTGTTAAAATAACTGATACAATTACACCTAACATACCTGCAGTAAAGCCAATTATTGTTGTCTCTGCATTAAACACGCGTGAAACATCTCGCTTTGACGCACCGACAGAACGCAATACACCAATTTCTTTGGTGCGTTCTATTACAGATGTATAAGTTATAATACCAATCATTATGCTAGACACAACAAGTGAAATTGCAGCAAAAGCAATCAACACATAGGACACTGCATCAACCAATGTGCCCAACATACTTGTAAGCATTGCTGCACTGTCAGTTACAGTTATATCATATGTCCCTGCCATATTGTTCCAAGTGTCTACCATGGCAAGGAAATCGGTTTTTGCGTCAAATGTAGAGCAATAGCAGAACACGCCTGTAGGCACACTACTTGCACCATAAACTTGAAGGTACAAATCTATAACAGCGTCATCTGTAAGAGTGATAGAAAATCTGTTTTTAAGCGTATCTGAAATTTGCTTAGGACTACTAAATGTAAACATATTTTTATAAGCATCACCAAAAGCAGATAGTTCAGAAACATTTAATATATATGGCAATGTAAATTCTTTTGTCGCATCTATAAAGTTGTTGTTTTGATCAAGATATTCTGATTTGATTTTGTTTACAACATTAGAGTTTTGACAATTTTGTCTATACTCTTGTGCCAATGCACTTGTGTACATAATACCATTGCTAAACAAATCTCCACTAGCATCTGGTTTTTGTTTTAATATACATGTGATTGTCAATGTTTTTGTGTTTGCGTTATCATTGTACATACTATCCAATGCGGTATAGTTGTTAGTGTAAAATTCTGCATTTACCGCTTGCTCAAAATCTGCAACAGGATTGCCATTTGAGTTATAATATCCGTTGTGATATACAAGTTTATATTGTTTTTTGTTGACAATATCTTCGTACTTAACTGGAATATATTTACCGGTTTCTGGGTCTATTTGTGGCATAATGCCAAGGCTTGCAAGTTCTAAATTTGACAAAGCGCCAGAATTGTCAATCACAAGTGCAACTTGATTGCTTTCGGTTGGATATTCACCCGCCACCACATCATATAATGATTTAACATATTCTTTGTTGTTAAGTTCTTCGTAAAATAAAGAACTGCTTGAGCCTGTCATTGCACTGAAAGATACTTTGTTGTTGATTGCAAGGTATGATGCTGGTGCAGTTTCTGTCAAAAGATGCATTGTGCTAGCATAACTGACCTTTAACTCGTTTAACATTTCTTTTTTGCTGTTTTGAGAATAATAGTCATTTACAAAATCTACAAAACTTAATTGTTGGCCGTTTTCGTTTGTATATTTGCCTAGATAGTTAAATTTGCCCATTTGGATAAGAGTATTTGCTGGATCATATACAACAATTTCGTCTTCTTTACCTTGTTGTTGCTCTGTGTTGTTTTGCATAATGTTTAATGCTTCTTCCATGTTCATTGCAATAGCAGATACGGCAATTGGAGAACTTGAAAGACTTTCGCTTTGCATTTTGTTTATGTAATTTGTCATACCAGCACTTACAGCCAAAATTAGTGCTATGCCAATGATACCAATACTACCAGCAAAAGATATCATAATAGTCCTACCCTTTTTTGTAAGCAAGTTTTTAAAACTAAGTGCAAGGGCTGTAAAAAATGACATAGATTTTTTCTTTTCTGTCTTTTTAAATTCTGTGATTTGTGTAGTTTGTTTCTTTTTGTTTTTTACTATCTCTTTGTCTGCTTCTTTTTTTGTGTATGGTTTGGTATCTTCAATCAACTCACCGTCAAGCAAGCGGATAATTCTGCTTGAATATGCATCTGCAAGTTCTGGATTATGTGTAACCATAATCACAAGTCTATCCTTGCTTACTTGTTTTAACAAATCCATAATTTGAACACTTGTTTTGCTGTCCAAAGCACCGGTTGGTTCGTCTGCCAAAATAATTTCTGGATCATTTACCAAAGCACGCGCAATTGCCACCCTTTGCATCTGACCACCAGACAATTGATTTGGTTTAGATTTAAGTTTATCCCCTAAACCAACTTGATTTAACACTTTAATTGCTCGTTCGCGTCTTTCCTTCTTTTTTATACCGCTTAGGGTAAGTGCTAGTTCTACATTTTCTAGTACTGTTTGGTGTGGTATAAGGTTATAACTTTGAAAAACAAAACCTACCCTATGATTACGGTAGTTATCCCAATCTTTGTCCTTATATTCCTTTGTAGACACTCCATCAATTAAAATATCACCGCTTGTGTATCTATCAAGACCGCCAATTATGTTTAAAAGGGTGGTTTTTCCACAACCACTTGGACCTAAAATAGAAACAAATTCACTGCGTCTAAAACAAATGCTTACATTGTTAAGAGCAAGAACTGATTGGTCTTTTAACTGATATTCTTTTGTAATATTAGAAATTTCTAACATACATCCTCCAGTATTTATAATGTATAAGGATATAACAATTTTTAATGCAAAGTCAAATAAATTTATTTATATCATTGACATATTATTAAAAAAGAAATTTAGATATGACCATATAAAAATTTAAATTAAAAAAAAGGCATTAGTCTAGCAATTTTGAAACTAGTGTAATAATTTAGAGTTATGATAGCAATATCTTAACTCTTTTTTTTAAGGCTACTTTATGCCGTGAAAGGTACTTGACAAGAGAAGAAATGAAAACACAATATAAAAAGGTAGAGAAACGAAAATGGCAAAGCCGTAAGCACAAATATCGTTTCTCAGTCTTAACCAGCAAAAAGAAAACTCATTTCAGAGACTCTTGTCAAGTACACCATGGAATAAATAAACCATTGTATAGAATAGCAAAAAGCGAAAATGTGTTATGCTCTGCCAACATTTTCGCTTTTTGTCTGCTTTATTTAGTTTATAAGCGTGTGCTTGTCTGTTCGAGCGAAGCGAGAACACTTGTATATGACAAGCACACTTCTAAGTGCCATATTATGATATGTAATTTTACTACAATTGTTTTTCTTTATGTCTACCAAATTGTTCACATAAAGGTGTGTTGTGTGAGTTTTCGGTAGGTTGAAAATCTTTTAAATTATGAAATATATTTACAGAGTTAAAACCTTTTTGTTCTAATGCTTTTAAATCAATGTCTTTAAATGCAGGACACGGCAATATTTGTCCGTCATATCTTATGACAACTTTATCGTAACCGGCTGTGCATATATGCTGATTTTCACTCATTAAAGGAATTCCAATCTTTATTTTTGTGGTATCACTTGTTAATTGTGCAGCAGATTTTACAAAGGCAATCAACTCATCATTACTTAATTGTAATTCTTTTCTATTTTGCTTTCCACGACCTTGTGGTACAAATTTTAAAACTCTTAATTCGTTGATCCCTGCAAGTTCTGTCAATTCTAAAACATCTTTTATTTGATTTACATTTATTTTGTTTGGTATAAAGTGAATAGATTTATCAAATGAACAATAAGAAGCGTGTAAAATAGTTTTTAAAAGTAATGGCATATTATTTTTTGTTCCCATTAACTCATTGTACTCATCAACTTCGCTTGCCTGTAAATCAAATACAACTTTTGACAGTCCGCAACTTTCTATTCTTTTAAATTCATCAATAGATATATCCCTAAGATTTCCAAATTGGTTTAATATTTTTTGTATATATTTGTTTTCACTTTGTAATTGTTCTGTGCGTGACACAATTCCACTTGTGTAGAGTGTTGTTTTTATTCCCAAATTACTACAAAACTCAACCATATCATAAATATTTGGGTGTAGCATTGGCTCTCCACCACTAAAAGATATTTCTTCAATTCCACCAAGAGAGATGAAATGATTAATAGTCTTTTTAAAACTTTCAAAATCAACAATATTACATTTATCAAAATTGCTTTCAGAAGAACAGAACAAACAATTATTAGGACATTTTTGTATTATTTCAAAACAAAGGTCTTTAATCTTCATAACTTTCTCCGCAATTATTATAGCATATTTGTAAAATATTTCAATAGCAGTATTGCATAAAAAAGAAACCACCTTATTTTTAATAAATAAAGTGATTTCGCTAGTTTTAAAAGTTATAGACCTTGCGCCTATTTTTTTCTTGCTATTGTTGTGTTGTCTTTTTTTCTATTTTGCAATTCTTTAATCGGATTTTGTTTGTCTTGATAGCGATAATCTTGACCAAGTTTTTTAATTGCTTGATTAATAACATCATGACTTGGCACAGTTTTTTCGTCTTTTATTACTTCGTCTTGATACAAGAAGAAGTCTGCATTATCTTTAAGTTTGAAAATTTCTACATATTTTTGTCTGTCTGCAGTTAAAGTGATTGTTCGCGCCAAAACATCACGGACATAATCTTTGTTTGTGCCAAGACTTAGCAGTTTAGGAAACTCGCCATCCCCTATTGCTGTTTGATAGTTTGTTTTTTCGTGTTTTTTTAATAAGTCACACGCAAGTTTTAAGTGTGCACATTCCATTTCGTAATGGTCTAACCAAATTTCTTTGATGTATTTATCTTTTTCTTCAACATATGCACTATAGTATAAATACGCTTCGGTATACTCGTGTAGTACCCATTGCTCTAGCCAAGTGCAAGTTGGGTCTTTTAAGCTTTCGTATTGACTGACATGTTGTTCTTCTACCAATCCAATTTCTGCGTAAAGTTTACGACCTAAATCGTTTTTATACCATTGACTGATATTCATATAGTAGTTCATTGTTTGTTGCTCTGCTGCAGTTATAATGTTTGCCACAAGTTTTGTGTAAAGGTCGCTTTTTTTTGCGTTCATAGGTGCTTTTATTTCATCCATTGGGTAACGATGGTGCGCTATTGTTGGTCTGCCTGGCATAATTTCTGTAAACTTGCCAACACAAAACTCTGGGTCAGCGTTTTTTACATCTAGCATCATAAGATTACTAAAGCGATATAGGTGGTCAAAATCTTCTAGTAAGGCAAAATTTAAAGCTTCAATGTTGTTTTTATCCTTATCGTTTTGCGCCAATGTTGCAGTTAAGTCGATTGCAAGTTGTTCGTATGCAATGGTGGTTTCTAAAATGCTTTCGTTAAGAGGTTTTAAGCAAGCAATACGCTTTTGTTGTTGCTGTTCTTGTTTTCTTACTGTGGCAATGGCGCGCTTGATTTCGTCATTGTTACAATTACGCGCAAATTGGTGTAAAAACCATACACTTTCATACTCTGTACCATTAAGCAATATCACTCTTGTTTTTGTGTATGGGTTTGTTGTTTTCTTGTTGTACGCTTTTGGATACATTTTGTCAAAAGACATGTAATATTTATCCACTTCTTTTGTTTTATACTCTAATGGGTTCATCTTTCCTCCTTAAATTAGATTGTTCCAACAAATTTATTGGCAAAGAAATATAAATTTATTCAAACAAAAGAAAAAAAGATGACATTAAAAATCATCATCTTCTTGTTTTCTTACTGGTTTTTTCTTTTTATATCCAAATAGTTTAAACCTGCCCTTAGAAAAAATTGTTACAAACAGAATATACATACTCATAAAACCTATTATCACATATATTATACGACTAAAAACATTGGCTTGAGTACCAAACACACCAGCCACAAAATCGTATTGCAAGGCACCAATCATAAGCCAGTTAAGACCGCCAAGGCTAGCCAAAATAAATGCAAACAATCTAAACATAAACAACCTCTTTAAATTATTTTTGATTTATCTTTAATTTTTATGCACAAAAAAAGAGAATATTTATTCTCCTTTTTCTTGATTATATTTGTTTATTGCTTTATCAAATTTTTTGTATCCTAAAGGTGTAATCATATCTACTAATTGATATGGGCAAGCGGTGTGACATTTTTTACATAAAATACATTTTTTGTAATCTATTTCTGCAAACAGTTCCCCATTTTTATCGTACTTCATCAAAATTGCGCCTGTTGGACAAATTTTGCTACATATTCCGCAACCTTTACATTTGTTTTGCGGTATTGTTGGCCTGCATTGTATACGTTTGTAATATCTTTTTTGTGCAGAAGTGTCGGTATGTAATTTGGTATTTTCGTTATACTCTAGTACAGCATAATCTAGTACAACAAATTTTTCTATCCTTTCGTGGATAAGTTTGTAGGACTTGTCAAACTCAAACATACCCCTTTCCCTTGCTTGCCTTAATATTGTATTTTTGTAACCTAAACCTAAAACATCAACCATTGCTGCATCAAGGCTAAAGATATTTTCCGCCACACCGATACAAGACAACATCCTTTGCGTATTGCCTGCTTCTAACGAAACAATACCATCAAGCACATTAAGTACAATTTTATCTTTTAAAACATCGTAGATATCTAAAATGCAATTGTTAAAATCTTTTGCAGTTTCAAACCTGTTAAGCATTTGAGTTTTCATATCACCTGGTACAAGCCCAAACAGGTTAGCACAAGCACCAAAATATCCAAGTTGATTGTCTAACTTTACTTTGCCGATATTTATGATTGCATCAACTTCATTAACAATTTGTAAAAGTGTTAAATTTTTGGACATAACGCCTTTTGGTGTTTCAAAAGTATGAGTGCGCAAGTCGGTATTAAGTTCACATTTTGTTAGGTTGTTAACTTCTAACATGCCTGTGTTTAGGTATACATCTTCCAAATTTTTGGTTGAAAATTTGCCATAAGGACTTTCTGCAATAATGCATTGTGCACCCATTTTTGAAAGCACATTTGCAAGCGCACGCACCACAACTGGATGTGTGCTTGTTGCTTTGTCTGGACTTTCTGACATTGGCAAGCATGGTTTTAAAAGCACTTTCATTTTAGGTTTAATCACATTTGAAAAATTCAAGCCATCTATTATGCTTTGGACAGTTTCTTCCACCATATTAATATCATATTCTTCAATAAACTTTAAAGATACATTTTTATTCATGAATATATGCTACTAAATTATAATCAAATTGTCAAATATATTGAATTAAAGAGTTAAATTTGATTGATTTTTATTTTTAATTTGAATAAAATAATATAAATGATTAAAATTTGGGGCAAAATTGTTACTCGTGAAAGAGTTGTTAGAACATCGTATACAGAAGTTGACGAATCTAAAACTTCGTTTTTTTCTATGCTTAAAGATGTAAGTCAATCTTTAGGTATCCAAACACCTATTTTGTTGGATAAACATGTACACGATTTTAATCTTTTTCATATAACTATTTTTAAGCCAGATGATTTTATAGATACAGTTAATTTTGACCAGTTTATCATAGAACTCGCAAGAGAATAAGGGGAACATATGAAAATTAAAAGAATTGCAGTTTTGACAAGTGGTGGCGATGCTCCAGGCATGAACACAGCAATTTATGGCGTGTATCGCGCTTGTGTTGCAAACAAAATCACTCCTTTTGCTGTAATGGAAGGTTACAACGGACTTATTGACAACAAATTTGTCCGATTAGATTTTGCTATGCTTAATGGCAATATTGATCGCGGTGGCAGTGTTATCAAAAGCAGTCGTAGCCCTAAATTTTTAAAAGCTGTTTACTTTAAAAAGGCAATTAAAAATTTGCAAGAAAACAAAATAGATGCATTGATTATAATTGGTGGAGACGGCAGTATTAAAGGCGCAATGGAACTACGCGATGCTGGTGTTAAAGTTATTACCCTACCTGCAACCATTGACAATGATTTAAATTTTACATTTACAATAGGATATGATACTGCAACGAATAATATTGTTAATGCTGTAGATAATATTACAGATTCTTTATCATCATTTGATTATGGCGCAGTTGTGCGTATAATGGGACGCGATTGCCCTGCTTTGGTTGAAAGCGTTGCATGTGCTTTGCACACTGATTTTGTAATAACTAAAAAAGATTTTGATTTAAACAATTTAGTAAAAAAGATAAAGGCATCTCACAATAGTGACAATTTGCCACCTGTCGTGTTGGTGTTGGAAGATGTTGTTGACACCACTGTCCTTGCATCAATTTTGCAAGAAAAGTGCAAATTTCAGTGGAGACCACATATACTAGGTTATATTCAACGAGGTGGTAGCCCAAGCGCATTTGACCGAAAATATGGTTATACTGCTGGCGTAAAAGCAGTTGAAATGATTATATCTGGGCAAACTGGTTTGTCTGTTGGCATGATTGGCAACTCTTTAGAGACAAAATCTTTAGAAGATACTATTTTATAAAAATAACTTAAAACTCTTGACACAAATTTCAATTTAATGATATAATCAATCTGTTGCGATAGGAAACTGTTGCAACTTTTATTATGGGAGAAACAAAATGGACGAGAAAAATTTTATGACACCAGAGGGTCTTAAACGCACAAAGGAAAGACTTGACTACTTAAAATCTCAAAGAAGACAAGAAGTTGCAAACAAAATTGCAGAAGCTCGTAGTTATGGTGACTTAAGTGAAAATAGTGAATATGATATTGCAAGAGAAGAACAAGCTAGTGTAGAAGCTGAAATCTTTGATTTGGAAAACAAATTAAAAACTGCAGAACTTATTGACCCTAAAAAAATCAATACAAATAAAGTTGGCATAGGTTGTAAAGTAACCGTATCTTTTTCTGGTCGCAAATTTGAATATAAAATTGTTGGCGATACAGACTCTGACCCTTTAAACGGTCTTATTAGCAATGCTTCCCCTATCGGTGCTGGTCTTATGGGTAAAAAAGTTGGCGAGGTTGCTTTAATAAAAACTCCAGGTGGCATGGTTCAATATAAGGTGGAAAAAATCGAAATTTAAAAAAGCGAATTATTTCGCTTTTTTTATTTTGCCAAAATCAACTTAAATGAACATCAAGGCTAAATATTTTAATTATAAAAGTAAAAAAGGATAGAAATTCTATCCTTTTTTTTATGCTTGTTCGCTTGGAGATATCAATGCTAATGATATATATTGTGTTTCTATACTAATATTATTTTTTGTTGTGTAAGTGATAGATATTTTTGTTACACCTGAAACTTTGTATGCTGTAACAGCGTAATCGTCAGTTGTACCTGTTATATCTATGCTTCCATCTTCTTTTGTATTTATTAATATTTCTACTTTTTCTGCGTCGTTGCCAGTAATAATTACCTTTTGCAATTGTACTTTGTTTGTTGTTTCACCAGCGTAATTTAATGTAATTATGCTAGTGCTGTCATACACATTGCCACCTTCATTTACTGTGATTTGTCCAACAATATCATCGCCTGTAACAGTTGTTGCACCTGTAGACAAATTATAAATATGTTTTTCTGTATAATTGATATTAAATTGTTCTGGTGTCATTAAAATTGTATAAATACTATCTTCTGTAATATTAAATGTATAACTTACAATATATTCATTGCTATTATTTCCTACTGCAAGCACTGTATCGCCATCATTTAATGATAAGTTATATTTGCCATGCAACTTAGCTTTGATAGATAAACTTATTTGAGTGTTAACCAAATGATATTGAACTTGACCATCTTTCAAAATCTCTGGACTAGTAGTAATAACCACATTATCTGTTGCTCCGTTGATTTCTAATTTATATTTAGGTGTTGTTGCTATCCTAAAGTTGAGCAAATAGTAAACTGAATTGCCTTGCACAATATATTCTGCATAACTACTTAATATTTCGCTATCTATTAAGCAATCTGTCACTTCTAAAACGCCATCAACTGCTGTATATTTTAATTCTGCGGTATCATATAAACCATTGTTATTTTTGTCTATATATAAATAATCAAATCTTTCATCTATCTTTTCAGAAACCAACAAATAGATAATATCTCCATATCCTAATCCTATTATGGACAATGTGTTTTCTTCATTGGTTATTGTACCTGCTGAAGATGTGATTGTATAATATTCAATTTGTTCGCTTGTTGCACTTAACTTTGCCTTTACTTCGATTGGTTCAAGCACAATAGTATATGTTCCCCAATGTAATTCAGGGTTGAACTTTTCAAATAATACAATCTCTTCGCTCCTATCAGGATAACTATCTGGTGTTGCTTTTGTAATCAAAGCGCCATCTTCGTGTCTATATCCCGCATAACTAAAGGCTGATGTCAATGATACATTTAATTTTATCTTATGATCTGCAATGACTGAATAAGAATTTAAATTTTGACCGATAGAAATTAAAGATTTTGTTGCAGACACACCATTTAAATCAGTATCTGTAAGTATAATTGAACCATAATCATAACCTTCTATACTTTGACCATTTGATTCAAATTTGATAGTGATTGCGTTAACATCTTTGCTATATACATTTATATATAAGTCTAATTCTCCAGCAAAGTTTTCGTATGTAGATTGGGTTAGATTGTATCTTGCTTCATTGTTAACCAAATTTATATTGTTTGTATTTACAAATACTTGCACAACATAGTCAGTATGTAAATAATTGATTTTAAACACTAATTGATGTGTTATAAACATATCATTTAATGACACGGTGCTTGACATTATGCCATTTTCTGTCAATTTTGCACTTGTTGTAGATTCTCCATCCAATGTATATACAACATTTACGTCTATTTCTCTAGGTACAAAGTGTAAATATAATGTAGTGCTTTCTGTGGCAGTAAACATGTAAGAAGACAATTTTTCTGCTCCAGAGTCTCTGTCTGGCCTTAAACCTAAATAATATTCAACATCATCATAATAAACTGTATTAAAGTCACTAGATAGTTCACAATCTAAACCTTTGTAAGCATAAATTAATGCTGTATTGTTATATGTTGTGTTGTCCGATGCAACTTTTTCAGCATTTGCAGACAATATAAATGTTGTTGAGTTGTTTATACCATTTGATATAGTAGTTTTTCTTACAGTAGAATTTGTATCATGACTATGGTTTACATGTAAAACATCTATAGCTTTCAATGATATTGTAACAAGTTCTCTTGTATCAACAATGTAAGTTAAAGTACGATTATCTTCAGGGATTATCTCACCAAGTGTGCCACTTGCCATTTGAAGAAGTGCGTTTTCTGTTGAAATTTCGTAAATTGTTGGTTTGTCTACAACCTTAAATCCGTATGCTTTGTAAAGTAAGTTTTTGTTACCAGATTGTAACATTGCATAACTTTCTAGCGGAACACGCCCCTTTGTTAAATATGTGCCAACTGTTGAATCGTATTCAAATACTTTTGCAAAATTAGCATCTGTCCAAATAGTATTGTTGTATTTCCATGTGTCTATTGATATTTCTTCTATTGTTTGACCAGATTCTCTCGATGTGTCAACCACTTTTACATTAATTGTAAATACTATCCTTGTTGTATTAATCAAAATCTCTAATGATTGATCCTCTGTGCTAAAACCTACATTTTCGTAGTATTTTCTTAACCATGTACCATCAAAAGTAAATCCATAGTATTGTTCTAGATTGCTTGATTGTAAAATCAGTTCTCCCAATGTAAATGCATTTGCACTTAACTCATAAGCAGGTGTTGGGTTGTAATATAGAACAAAACTTTGTGAGTCTTTGATTAAATCATCAAATGCAATTTCTGTTTGTTCTAACACACTTCCAGAAGATGCGTCAACATCAAAATTACCATTGTCTATGCTTGCTTCTGGGTCATCCAATTTAACGCTTAAATCATAAACAATATTTTCAAAATAAACATTGATAAATATATCAGAATAGAAATCTAACTGACCTTCTGCAATTCTGTTTTCATTGTTAAAGAGATAATTGCTTGATTGATATGTTAAATTTTGTACTACCCTTTCCTTTTGATATTCTTGTATTGACCAATCTGCTCTGTCCACAATACGATAACCTATCATATTGTCAGAAACTGTATTGTCATACGCCTGATCATATACTGCTAATTGAATTTTGCTACCTTCGTATAACTTTGGTACATCTACTTTGTAAACTGGATTGTTATTGCCATCTAGCGCTAACAAATCTATTTCATTACCATTATATTTTACCTTTTTAACATCATCTTTGTTAAGATTAAATTTAAAGTTTGTAAAGTCCTTATTGACAGCATCTTCGCCACTAAACAATTTATAGTAAGCCATTTCGCCATCTTCGGCATACGCCAAATACATTGCAGAACCTTTGTGACTTGCGTCTACAACTTCGTCTGTAAATTTTACAAGTACATATCCATAATCAGAAATGCTGTCTGCCAATTCATCATATAATGTGTTGATTGTAAAGTCGTTGACTGATCTAATACGGAAATCGTCCAATTCCAATTTTAGTTGATAATTTGTTCCGTCTGTTTCATATCCATCAATAACTTGCCATTTAGTTTTGCGGTTTGTATCATCTAAAGTGCTTGCAAATTCTTCACTGACACTTGTATATTCTACACCCTTGTATGTTTTATAGTAGATATCTTTTTCTGCTGAGTTGAACCATCTTAAAGTGTAAAGCCTGTTCATATTAAACACTGGCAAACTTTTTGCAGTGTTTGTATGATCTCCATCAACCCATGCGAAATCACTATCTGTACCTATAGAGACACCATTTACAAGATATATGTAAGCACTGTTTGCAGACAATGCTTTGGTTGCACCATCTGTCAAACTTGTTTCCACATCACCATTTAATGCTTTTGCACTTGTTAAATACAATTTGTTTGATAAATTTGCATTTAAAATATTGTTGTTCCATTGAGCAATAAATTCAGGTATCAAATTTTGCAAATCACTAGTTTCTATCAAACCATGTGTTGCTTTGTTGTATTTTGTATAATCTACAAAACCATTTGAGAAGTTTGGATTTATATACAATGATTTGATTGTCGATACCGCGTCAAGATAAGTAAATTTCGCTTTACTGCTTTCATCGCCATTATAAAATCTATAATTAGAATCAGCATCAATAGTCAATTCTCCTAACGACCAATAATAATCTGGTATTTCCAAATAAACTTTATGGATATCATCCAAATATAAAGGTTTAAATTGATCGTGTTCTTCTTGAGACTCGTCATACTCAGGTATCTCTAATAAGTAATTTGTTCCATTGTATGTGTATGGATTACCTAGATAGTAGTAGTTCCATACACCTTGTTTTGGTAAATATATACCCTTATTTTTATATGCAACAAATGATTGACCAACAGGACTTATACATTTTAAAGTGTAAGCAGCATTATAATTTGTGTATAAAGTATTTGAACCTTCCTCAATCTTTAAACTTGCACCAAGCTCGTTCCAAAGAGGTGTAATAGAGATTTTGACAGAATCTGCAGACAATTTGTTGGCAACTATATATTGATAACAATCTGCAAGACTATTAAAATTATTTTGTGTTATACTACCATTTTGAATTATTTCAAATTGTAATGAGTTAATTTCAAATCCATAGTTATATACATAGAACGGATATCCAGCAAGATGTTCTTGACTAAATGCATGTCCTTTTGCGGCATTTACATAGTTGCCAATTTTATTGCTCAATTCTGAATAATTTACGGGATTTATAATAAATCCATTACCGATTACAATCAAGCTTGTATCGTAAACAACACCAATATTTTGTGGCACATTGTACTCATCTTCATCCCACACTGTTTCACCAGTGTTTACAACAACTTCGTATACATCAACCCATCGTGCGGTCACCAAAGGATTGTTATTATCTTGTACAAATTCTGAACCTTCGGTTATTGAATTTACTCTATATTTTGTATTTTCTATATTGGTAACATCAAATGTAATGCTTGCACCTGCTGTATTTGTTGCCGTCAAAAAATTGCCATTTACACTTATTGTGTATGCAGTATTTGCATAATCAATTTCCCATCCATCAAAATATCTTTTATCTGGAGCATTGTTCAAACCTAAATTGTCTAAATGCACATCTTGGCTTACATTTGTTATAAGAGCACCATTATATCTCATGGTTTTATCATTTGGTTTAAATACTATAGTTTCTTTATTGTAATTATCTTCACCAAAGTTTTTATAATATAAATCTATTCCTATTTTTAAGGATTTAATTACAACTGTAACATAGATTAAATCACCATTTGAACATTTACCCCAATCTTCTACTAATATTTTTTGTGGAGATTCTAAGTAATTTGTTGATGAGTTGTCTATTATTTGCACTCCATCTTTTCCTGATATAGCACTAACTGCCCATGCAAGATAGATATAGTCGCTACCATTATAAGATAAGGTATTATCAGCAATTGTCAAAGTGTTTTGACCTTGGTTTGAAGATATATTTTGATTACTTAAAATAGTAGATATGGTATTTGTAATACCTGCTGAAGAAGTTTTAATTTCTTTAAATACATAATTAGTAGCATTAATCGTATAAATGTTTTCTGTTTGATCAGATTCAGCAGTTTCCAAAATCAATGTTTGATATCTAATTCCATATTCTTTTAACTCAAAGATTGGTGTTATAGAATGCTGATACATAGCAATTTCTTGATCTTTTGTTATATTGCTTGTACTGTATGGTGAACCTTGTTCTCTATCTGTGCTATAATTTTCATATGTAGTGATATCAAAGTTTATATTACCTGTTACATTATTGTAAATAGAAATTTTATTGTTAAAGTATGTTTGATAGCACTCTTTAGACTCTCCATTATAAGTAACAAATTCTGATTTGCTTTTATATCTAACATAATAATTATAGGTTTTGTCTGATATCTCAAGAGTAATTAGATATTTTTCAGAATTTTCAGATTTAGTTTTTATATATAAAGTTTGATTTCCATAAAATGTTAAAGTTATATCATTATCTTGCTTTATAAAATCACTTTCATTAGCACTTGAACCTTTAATTACTCTTGCATAATACAATGTAGCGTTATCAATTGTGTTAAAAGTAAATTCTTTTTTTGCATTTGTTATTCTAGCAACATAATATGAATTTTCTTTAATAATTTCTACTTCTGTTGCATTATTATATTCAATCCATTTTTTAGCAAGAGAGCCTGAAGATTCATACATACATACAAATAAAGATTTAAAACTGTTATCATTGCTATATATAGAAGATTTAGCAAAATCAAAAGGTTTGTTTCTACTTAGACAAACTCTTATTGACCTATAAATAGTAATATTGTATTGAACATCTATACTTTTTGTTGGAGCATAACTTGAATAATAAATTTCACCACCTATTGATGTTTTAGATTTAAAATTTATGTATGAGTTATAATCTAAATAAATATCATTACAAGGATTATCACCCGTAATTGTTCCTCCACTTATATTTAAAGTTGAATCCTTTAAATATATACCATCATTAGCTTCCATGTTATAATAATATTGATTAATAGCATTATCATTAGAATCTATTGCTATGTTTCCAGATATAGTACCATTAAAGTTTATAGTAGAATAATATGCTACTATACCTGCGCCACCTGTTGATTTATTTCCACTACAATTACCTAAAAAATCTAATGTATTATTACTAATAAAAATCGTGCCGTTACCAGAACTGTTCTCCCTATTTATTTTTGTAGTATTGTTAATGGTTGTTTTAACTGTTGAGTAAATAGCACTGCCCGAGTAGTTTGAAAAATTTCCAGATAAAGTTGCATTGCTAAGAAGTAACTGTGTACATGCATTAACATAAATACCACCACCATTACCTCTTTCACTACTATTCATGTCTGTTGAATATGCAGAACATCCAGAAATAGTCAATGAAGAAGAACTAACACTACCACTACTCGCAATAAAAATACCGCCACCGTTACCATCATTAGATGTACAACCTGAAATGGTTAGATTTGAAGCATTTACAGTTTTAGCATTTGTTACATATATTCCTCCACCATCACCACCAATACCATCTGTCTTATTTGCTTTACAATTACTTACTGTTAAACTAGCATTTTCAGTACCGAAATAAACATTATGACCGTTTGCATTTATATAAATACCTCCACCATTATAATCTGCACTACTCGAACCAACAAAAGGTGCCCAAGGGTCTTCACTTATTTGATTTGAAACGGTCCCAGTTATAGTAGTGTCTTTGTCTACGCCATTGTATTCGCCATAATGTTCAGCGGTATAGTTAATTTCTTTGTTTCCACCATAAATAGTGTTTATGCTTTGAATATATTGTTGTGTTTCAAATTTGTAAGCACGGTCAATAGCCAAACCTCCACCATTAGCATGAGACATACAATTATAAATATTTAAATTTAAACTAGCACCTAAACTTGCAAACGTACCACCGATGTAGGCGCCACCGCCGTCTTTGGCAGATTCGCAATTAGTGATTGTTGCACCGTTGATACCAACAGCAGAAATTTCGTCAGTTGAAGTGTAAGTTGCTTTGTATGGGAAGATTAATGAAACACCGCCACCATAACCAGTTTTGTTGTTTATGTTGTTTTGGATTTTTACATTTTTGTTTAAAACAAAATCATATCCGCTTGACACAACAAGTGCATCTGTTTGGATATTGTTTGCTTTTGCATAGTCTTTTTGTCCGTCAAAGGTTATCACAGGTGTGGTTTCATCTGCATCAATATCACCTATAACCAATGATGATAAATCTGTACCTTTGACAATAGCATCTGTATTGTTGCCAGAACGAACCAATGTTGTGTCTGTACTTGTTGTAAGCGTAATGTAAGAATTTCCGTCAGCAACAGCTGTTTGGTCAACAAACACTTTTTCTACAATAATATTAATTTCTGATTTTTCATCCCCTGCCACATCAAATGCATCTGCCATTGTTTCTACTTCTGTTGCTACACCATCTTTAATGATTACATTTTCAAAGCAAGAGCCTGTCAAAAATACTTTGTTAAATCTTGACAAGATTGGATAATTAAAACTAAGCGGAGTTGATCCATCTGCATATGAGTAATTACACCAAAGTTTTTTTAATGTGTAGCTTGGAGAGTAGCTCCAAATATTAAAGTTTGTCTTGTTTGCATGGTCAACTTGAATAGAATCGATATTGTTAATATCATCAATTATTGAATAAGCATTGCCATTTGTATGATAGCAATATGACATTGTAACCATGTTTGATGCTGTGTGGTTTGTAAAGATTTCAGCTACAATGCCACCAACATAATATGAATTGATTTGAGTATCTACAAAAGAATTTTCTATTTTATGTGCACCATTGTTAGAAATATATTTACCAACAATACCGCCTGCCATATAACCGCCAGTTATGTTGCCAAGACGCACAAAAGTGTTTGATATGTTTGTATTTAAAGCAGTGGCAACAATACCACCTGCAATTTCGCCTTTTGTGTAAACAAAGCAATTGTACAAACCTATATTTTTGATTGTTGCGCCATTAGTATATCCAAATAAACCATTGCCATCAATTTTTGCGTTATATATTGCGTAGTATTGTCCATCAAATGTGCCTTTAAATGGATTTTGCAAACTACCTATTGATTGGATAAAATGTCCTTGCATGTCGATATTTTTGTTAAGGTAGATTGTGTATCCTTCAAAAGTTTCTCCATTGTTTACTAGGTATACAAAATAGGCAAAAGATTCTGCAGAATTGATTGTGTAAGTATTATCGCCCCTTTTTGCGTATGACTTGCCAGCCAACCATTTACTTTCGTCTTTGGTTTTTCCATCCCAAGTGTCAGTTGCAAACTCTATTGGATTTACTTTTGCAATTTGCGGAATTGAATCCTTTCTTGTTGCGAAATAAATGCCTATGCAAGATACAATTATAAGCATAGTTACCAAAAACGAAACAATATACTTTATTGCCAATTTAGTTTTTGTATTATTCATACTACCCCTCACAAAAATTTATTTGAATAAATATATTTATATTTATTTTAACAATATACGACAAAAAATACAACAAAATTTAATATAAATATTAAATAATATTTTACTATTATGCGCTAAGCGTTGCACACAAAAAAATAAATTACACCGTTCATTTATATAAAAATCTTGAGTTGATTTATGAACATCAATCATATAGAAAAAACCGAGCAATAAAAAAGGAAATGATTTTTTATATCATTTCCGTAAAATGAGCTCGTGTCGCTTTTTAGGGCTCCCACAAGACTTGTGTCGCAGTGGGATATGGTGGAAAAACCGAGCAATAAAAAAGGAAATGATTTTTACATCATTTCCGTAAAATGAGCTCGTGTTTTTCCACTATCTTCTATGATTAGTCTTAATAGCGCATGGCAACGATACCATAGACAACAAATCATCTAAAATATCTTCTTCAAGTTCTTTTGTTGATACAGCATTATGTGTTTTACCTTTCTTTAAAACTATTGTTTTGTAGTTATTGTCTGAATTTGCAATATTTAATGCCAATTTTATTAGGTTTTCGCCACCGATTCTATCTGCATCCTTTTGTTCTTGAGTGTAAGATGCTTGTGTTTGTTTGATTTTGTCATAAAAAGATGTTGTTTTTGCAATATCCCAAAAATATTCTTCGAACATAAGATTTTCGTACTTCCAAGGCTTCATAAACATGTTGTAATGAATTAGATATAAATCTTTGTCTTCAAGACACTTGCCCATTGGCATTTTGTTCCAACCTGGTTTTAAGTATTTAACACTATTTTTACATGTAACATTTAAATAGTCTTGATCTGGCGCAACAGCACCAAAGTTGTAACTATTTACCCATTTGTAAAAATCGTCTTCTATATTGTTCTTTCTAAATTTCTTTAAGTTCATGATAAGAACGCCAGAATTAAAATATTGTTTTTCTGTTACATCAAGCGCTTCCCTAGTGTAATAAACAAAGTCTTTATTAGAATATACAACTTCGTCTAAAACAGCACCAAGATAATTTAAACCAATATCGACATTATATAAATTAGCAATATCATCATTTAAAACGATATCAGAATCTAAATAAATTGCTTTGTCGTATTGTGGGAACATAGACGGAATAAATAATCTAAAATAAATTGAAACAGAATAGTAGTCTCTGAGTGCCACCTTGTTTTTAATACTTTCAATTTTTTCATTTACATCTACAATGTCGACCTTAAGATTTGTTTTTTCACATTGTTTGATTTCTGATATATCTTCGTCTTTTAAATCATTTGTAAGAATATATATCTTATACATGTATTTATTTGATATTTTATTTGCTAAAGATTTGATTGCAATTGTTAAATAAGGAACATAGTTTTTATCTGAAGCAAAGAACACTGGTATTTCTTTTTTATTTTTTAATTTCATACCCCTTAACCTCCGTATGTTTCAATAACTTTTGTTATTGTATCGTTATCATATCAAAAAAAAGTAAAAAATATCAATAGAATTGCCAAAATAATTCTATAATGTCCAAACAATTAAAAATAGAGTAAAATTTATCACTCTACTAAAATTAGAATTTGCTCTATTTAAACAAGAAAAGTATCAATTTTGCGCTATAAAATAGATAAAACATTTTTGTTTACAATCACTCTATTGGTCATTATTTTTTAGATTTTTTCTTTCTGCAAACTTAAGCATAATTTGTAATCTTGGCATATTGTATCGTAAAATGACAACCGGGATTAGATTTAAAACAAAACTTGTTACCGCTATTGGCAGTGCCATTGGCAACCAGAACTTGATAGGCATAATAAAAATACAAGCAATGCTTACAAATAAACTTACAAAATGATTTAAAAATCCTTTATTTGTTTCAACAATAAACTTTTTGATATATTCAGGATCATTTGGAGATTTGATATTATTCTTCCTAAAAGAATTTAACGCTCCTAATTCTGCAGTTTTATCTTTCCATTTTTTTACACCTAACTTCTCATAAAATCTACACTCTTTTTTACTTGGATTGTAAAATTTTTTATTACCTTCAAACCACTTGTCTGGCATAAATTTAGCACATAGTACAGCCACAACACCATTTATTGCAATTATACCAACAACAGCCACAAGATAAATCCAAGTTATAGTCCAAACAGACAAAACATTGTTAAAAACAACCAAATTTAATACATAAATTGCAACAAATGCAAATAAGAAAATTATTAAACTTATCATTAGTAACCTCTTGTTAATCCTTATAACTTAAAGGAATGCCATATGTTTTTTCATAAACATTTTTACACATTTCAAAATTGATTTTTTTCATTTTTTCAGATGCTTCTTTAACACTAAGTGTTTTGTCCGGATAAATAGGTTCCATTATGTGAATAGTATATTCTTGCACTGGCAAACCATCTCCGTCAACATGTTCTTTAGAATCTTCCATCGTAATAAAACAAGGGATAATTGGAGTATTAAATTTGCATGCAAACTTAAATGCTCCATCTTTAAATGGTCTTGGTTTTTTATAGTTCCACCACATATATTGCTCTGGATATATCAAAATAAACGAATCTTTTTTTGTTATAACATCAAGCGCTTCAAAAAACTTTTTCATCGTACTTGGACTGCTACTAAGTGGAAGTGTGTTGCAATGTTTAAAGAATTTATCAAACCCTTTAGGTGGAGCGGTATAATTGCCCTCTCTGATTATGCGATAAAAATCCTTCTTTTTTGTTGAATATTTTTGAAAAGTTTTATAAATAGCAATATTTTCAAAAATATGAAAGTGATTGCTTGTCACAAATGCAGAACCTTTTACTTTATTAATATTTTCTGCACCTATTACATCTTTTATAATAATTTGATTTGCGGCAAAAAGATTGTCCATACCTTTTTCAGCAAAACGAGATATAAAAAATCTTGCTATTTTGTTTTTTAAACTTTTTCTTAGATAATCAATTTCATCTGGCAACAATACTTTTGAGGGCGGATCGTTTTCTACATCAGTATCAAAATTGCCTTCCTTTTCAAACTTTTTAATTTTTTCTAAAATTTCTAACCTTTCTTTAGATATCATATATTCTCCTATATTATAACTTTAACATTAAAAGAGTAAAATGTCAAAACAATATATAAATTTTGTCTTTACAACAACTTGATTTGAACAATTTAAACTCTACTATTTTTAGAAAATATAAAATTTTATCTCTTTTAAATAGAATATCAAAATTGTTTGCTTATTTTTTTTAAATATGTTAATATTTTTATGTAAAAATATGAGTTTTTACTTTAAGTTGAGGTGAAAATGCAAGAAATCAATACCATTATTGGTAAAAATTTAATGCTTTTAAGAAAAAACGCAAAACTTACACAACTAGAGTTTGCTGAAAAATTTAATTATTCTGACAAATCGATTTCTAAGTGGGAAAATGGCGAATCTTTGCCTAGCGTAGATGTTTTGTATGAAGTTGCTAAATTTTATAACACCACGCTTGACGCACTAACTAAAGAAGATGACATTTTGCAGACGCAAACACCATCTAAAACTAAAAAAGAACGCAAACCAAGGATGTTCCCTACTCATTTGATTGTAACGCTTTTGTCTGTTTGTGCAGTTTGGTTGTTTGCAACAATAACTTTTGTAGTGCTTAAACTTACTATAAACATCAATTATGGTATGGTGTTTTTATGGGCATTGCCACTAAGTTGTGTTTTATTGATTATTTTCAATAGTTTTTGGGGACGCATGCGATACTTATTCCCTATCCTTACAGTCTTTTTGTGGGTATTGTTGGCATGTTTGCATATTCAATTATTGTTGGTTGGTTTAAACATTTGGCCTATATATTTCCTTGGTATTCCTTTGCAAGTTGCAATCATTTTGTGGGGTGCATTGATAAAAAAGCCTAGCAAAAAACAAAAAGAAAAACACGAAAGTAAAAACAAAAAGTCAGAAGATGCAAAACAAAACATCACTAACGAAAAAACCGATGCATAAAGCATCGATTTTTTTATATTTAATTATCAATTTAAATGTTTATTATAATTTATTGTTTGATTTACAAATATTTTTTATCCTATACACCGCACATTGCTTGACTGCATCTATACCTTGTTTACCATATGTCCTTGGACAATACTTATCTGGCGCTTCATTTAAATATTCGCGCACACGCGCTGTATTCGCCAACCTAAAATCAGTATCCATATTAATTTTGCTTATATGAGTTTTATAAGCATTTTTTAGTAAATTCTTATTACCAACTGCTTTTTGTATTATGCCACCATTATTGTTTATTTGTTTTATGTATGTTTCTTCTATCAAAGAGGCACCATGCAACACTATAGGCGTGTTTGGTATCTCTTTTTCAATCTTTTTTAAAATATCATATCTAATTTTAGGCTCTCCAACATATTTGTTTACACCATGATTTGTGCCAATTGAGACAGCAAGAAAATCTACGCCCGTTTGCTCTAAAAACAACTTTGCCTCTGCTGGAGAAGTAAATCTCTCTTTATCAGCTATCAGTCCGTCATCATTGGCAACAGCAAGTACCCCCAATTCTCCTTCTACAGTGACATTTCTTGCATGAGCATATTTTACAACTTGCTTTGTCAGTTTAACATTTTCTTTAAAAGTTAAAGTGGAACCATCAATCATAACGCTGTCAAAACCAATTTTTATTGCGCGTTTTACAATGTCCATATTTGCGCCATGATCTAAATGAAAAGACACTGGTAATTTTTGTTTTTTTACACCAGCAATAATACCCGCTAAAACAAAATCGCCAAAGTAATTCATAGCAGATTCACTTACTTGCAAAATCATAGGTGATTTAGTTTCTTCACAGGCTAAAATCAGTCCTTTAAATATTTCAAAATTGGCAAAATTAAAAGCAGGCACAATATAATTATTTTTCATTGCCTTTTTAAGCATTGTTAGTGTATTCATATTTCCCCTTTTGTTTATTGTATCACAAACGGTAAAAAAAGTGTAAATATTTTCAAATAAATTTTGCAAATTACGACAAAACTTTTTGAATTTAATAAAAAATTGTGTATACTAATCAAAAGGGGTAACATATGAAAGTTGTTTGCGTGGTTGATTCAATCACAGATATCAAAAACAAAATCAATCTTTTAAGCAATCGTTTTGGCTCTAATATTGTATACATTGTTAAAGGCAACTTGCTTGAGTTGTTTAAAACTTTTGGATACACTGCCAATGCTGTATATCAAAAGAATTTGGCCAAAGTTATGCATATGCTACTTTTAAAATCTGCAGTTGAAAGTATTGTTATTTATTATACAAGTCTTAAATTGGACAACAAATTGTTAAACGAATTTATACACAATATTGGTAAAGAAAACAAAGCAGTCAACATTATGCCAAATTATAACGGTTTTGAAAAAATGTGTTTCAGTGTCTATAACACATATGTAAAATCTTTGTTTAAAGCAAACGATAGTCTGATAAGTCCTAAATTGCAGTTCATTCCTATAGAATACGCAACAACATTATTATCAACACATATCGGTAACAGAATTTTTGAAATTGAGCCTGAATTAAGTAAAACTATTTACATTGAAGATAAAGAAATAAGCAACAGCGCAAAGCCTAAAGCTAAGTTTGACAAATTTATGCTTTTGCCAATTATTATGGCTTTAGCTATAACCCTATCTTTGATAGTTTGTTTGGCATATTTTAAAGTTAACTTTATCTTTATTGCAGTGTTTGTTTGCTTATATATGTTAGATTTCGTAATTGCGATTATTTACAAGTGCAAAACCACATTTGATTTAAGGTTTTTAAAATAAATTATGTTTATAACAACAAAAAAATCCACTATTAAAAGTGGATTTTTTATAATTATATTTTTGCTTCTACAGTAGCTATCTTTCTGCCACGACCGTCGCGTTTGAAACGAACAATACCATCAATTGTTGCAAACAAAGTATGATCTTTGCCACAACCTACATTTGATGAAGGGTAGATTCTTGTACCTCTTTGACGAACGATAATTGAACCAGCGTGAACAAATTGTCCATCACCAGCTTTTACACCAAGACGCTTAGATTCACTATCACGACCATTTTTGGTGCTACCGCCACCTTTTTTATGGGCAAATAATTGAATATTAAACTTAATCATTTTGCTTCTCCTTTATTTTAATGTATTTGCTATAACCATCTTTTAACTCTTTAAGCGCCAAAGCTGTTGTTTGCATCAAAATTTGAGATTGTTGCATTTTGTCCGCACCTTGCAAACTTATGCTCATATGCGGGATATCTTCATCAACAATAACTTTTACGGATGCTTTTACGATTTCTGTCAATCCATTTGCAAGTGATTGCATCAATGTTGACACTGCGCTACATACAATATCAGAACCAGCCTCTGCATAACCAGAGTGACCAGTTGCCTCGATAGTTATAATGTTTTGTTTGTTTTTGATAATAAGAATATTAATCATTAAATTAACCTATGCTTTCGATTGAAATCTTGGTGTATGGTTGTCTGTGACCTTGTTTCTTTCTTTCGTTCTTTTTAGGTTTGTATTTGAAGACAGTAATCTTCTTATCTTGAACGTGAGAAACAACTTTTGCGTTAACAACTACATCTTTAATCACAGGTGTGCCAGCTTTAACTTTGCTACCATCAACAGTAAGCATAACTGGGAAAGATACAACATCTCCTACTTCTGCATTTAATCTGTCAACAACTAAGCAAGAGCCAACTTCAACTTTAAATTGTTTACCTGAAATATTTGCGATTGCGTACATTAGTTACCTCCTATAAAGACTCACTTTTAAGGTGTCCAAATGGATCTTTTTACCTTTTCAATGTGGTACTACGCGTCTATTATAGCAAAGCGTAAACATTTTGTCAACGGGTTTTTAATATTTTATTATTTATTAACAACTGAAACAATACTTGTTGTAAGTGGTATGTGTGTTGCCAAATCTATAATTTTATCTTCATCAAAATACTGACAACTTGAACTTAAATAAAAGATAGTGTACTCCTTTTGTTTTATTTGTTTAAGTAGTTGAAATAGTGTTTCGTTGCCTGATATTTTAAGTATAGTAACGCGTTGAAAATCTTTGTTTTTCCTATGTTTAAACAATGAAAATGTTGGAGTTTTTCTTTTTTCTGACATAATAAAGAAAACCCCCACTGCAAGCAATATAAAATTTGGTGAGTTACTGCAAGACCAAACAAACAAAGCAATGGATAGAATAAATAACGAAACTCTTACTACTTTGTCTAAAATTAAATGTGTTTTTTCGTTACGCACTATGGATTGAAAAATCTTTCCGCCGTCAAGCGGATATATTGGCAAAAGATTAAATAAGCAAAGTGTCAAATTTGCCAAACAAAAGGTGTTTAAATACAAAACAGACACTGGAAACAACCAGTAAGCAGACATATATAGCAAACAAATAAAAAGATTGCAGATTGGCCCTGCAATATTAATTGCAAAGTTATCTCTATCACTAATATTTTCGTCCAAATCTACTGCCAGTCCAAACATGTCTAGTTTGATTTGTTTTAAAGCATAACCGCGCGATTTGGCAACCATCAAATGTGCCAACTCATGCAATATAAGTGCAGAAATACAGTTTATTAACAACAAAAATTGATTGTTTAAAACACATACAATTACAAGCAGATAAAAAGTTGCCCCTATTTTGATTTTTTTCATATTTCAATATATGAAATCAACATTACAAACATGTTAAATTATGGCAACATGCGTACCAATTTCATCCTATCTCCATTGCACTCTATTTTGATTGAATACTTATTGTTTTTTGGATTTATTTCGATCATGATATCATCAAAATCAACTTCAAAAAAGTTGCTGATAAGATAATAAAAATCAGATTTTATTACATCTTTGATATAATTAGGATTTACTTTTTTATTTTGTTCAATCACCGAATTTAATCGTTTTTTTAAGTCCATCAAACACTCCTTTTGATAATGCGTTTGATTGAACCCCAAATACCGCGATATTTATATGTACAATCGAACAATTTTTTGCCACCAGTGATGATATTATCCGCAAGGATATCAAACGCGCGGTTTAGTGCAATTTTTGTGTTTGTAATGTTTTCACTTGTGTTTGTAATTACATTGTCATCTTCTGGTATAACACCGCCAAACTCTATGCCTAATGTTTTGCCAATATCATACACATCAAACATGATTTTATCTTGAATTAAATCTCCCCTTGCGCGATTTATAACAAATCGTTTGCTTACAATATCATAACTAGATAGTATTGTAACAACTTTATCTGCATCTCTAATACTAGACAAGTGTGGAGTTGTAACAACAATGGCTTCGTCCGCACAACTGACTGCGCGCTTAAAACCCGCATCAATTCCCGCTGGGCAATCAATAAGAATAAAGTCAAAAGTTTTATGTAGTTCTGTTATAATTGCCTTGATTTCAGACATTTGTATTGTCAAATTTTGATTGAGTCCACCACTTGATAACATAAACAACAACGGATAATGGTCGTCTTGCACTAGTGCCTCTTTAAGCCTGCATCTGTTTTCTATTACATCCAACATTGTGTATACCACTCTGTCATCCATATTCATAACAACATCAAGATTGTTTAAACCTATATCCATATCCACCAAACAAACACGATAATTTTTGCTGGCGAGTTGCATCCCCAAGTTTGCTGTAACTGTGGTTTTGCCCACACCACCTTTGCCTGATGTCATAACAATTGCTCTACCCATATAATTCTCCTTTTAAAAAAATTTAACAAGGATAATAAAAAAAACAAAGCCAAAAATATTTAAATTTTTGACTTCGCTATTATTCGTCAATATAATTATAGTTTTATTGTTAAAAACTCTTTATCTGAACTTAGCAATTTGCCAAGCCCCAAAACAACACTATCTTCTGGTTGATCTTGGATAATGATTGGTAGTTCTAACTTCTTTTTAGCATACTCATATAATCCAGAAATCTTGCATGCACCACCAACAAGCATTACACCATTATTATAAACATCAGAAGCAATTTCCTTTGGCATAGAGTGTAAAATTTCTAAAACTTGTTTAAATATTATATCATAAACATTTAAAATTGCAACTTTTACTTCGTTTGCTGTAATTTCGTGTTTTATAAATTTATTGTTTTCGTCAATACCAATATATTCTGTTTTATAAAGGTCTCTATCATAAAGAGAAGCAACTTCGTTTTTGACTGCTTCGCTTGTCAAGTCTGATACTTCCAAGTTGTGGTTATCTTCAATAAAAGTAGTGATACTTTTATCCATGTCCGCACCACCCATAAAGTACATACGACCAAAAGTAAAATCGTATTCGTTAAGGATAGAGATATCTGTTAAATATTTACCAATATCCACAACCATAACATGTGCATGACTGTCAATATCAAGATTTGCGCGTGCACATACGCTATTTTGCACAAAAGTTACTTTATCAACACCAGAGGCTTTTAATACCTTTTTTAATACAAAAAGTTGATTTTGACTTAGTGCACATGGCACCGCCACCAATGCAGACAAATGTCCTAGCAAGAAATTGTCAGAAACAACCTTTTTTAGTATCTCTGAAAGCAAAACTGTTGCCATTTTTTCGTTTTTAATTTGACTATTTTCTATAGGTTGATACACAGTAACCGAACTAGACTTAGAGTGAAATAGTTTTTCTGCCTGAAGACCTGTCGCTTTAACTTTAAGACGCTTGCCGTTTTCTTCAACTGCTAGATATGCAGGTTCTTTAGCAACAATACCAAATCCTTTGCGGTAGATGATAATCTCATTACTACCAAACTTTATGCCTAAATTTACTTTAAACATTGTTACACCCCTTTATTTAATTACAATATTTGCAAATTTTTACCATAAACTTTTTTAAAGTCGCCCGCAATTGACATTGCTTGGCTTATTTCAAGCGTAGCATCACGCTCTACTTCTGTTTTTAATATAACTGTATCACCAAGCACATCACAAGAAACATCTTTTACAGAATTAGAGTTTGTTATATTCAACATAGTTGCCATTTTTATTATGATGGCAAGTTTTTTAACTGCATCAAGGTCTTCGTCTGTAACCAAATCTTTGTATCTTACCCAATCGCTTAGACTAAAGTCGTCAATATTTTGACTGCTTGCCACAAATGCTGCTAGCAATGTATCTTTGTGAGACGCACCGTAAATACTGCTGTTTGCAATCACAGGGAAATTGTTCTTTTGATAATTGCCAAAAGATATGCGCTTGCCTGCCATACACATGCTTGCAGCAATACGCAAAACTTTTACATATGGACGAGTAAGTTTGTGCAATACTTTGAGTTGTTTATATAAGATAACAGCCAAATTATAGTTACTATCTTGATTGATACATGTAGGATAAAATTCGTTAATACTACTTAAAGAATATCCTAAGATATCAAGCAAAGGTTTTTCGCCAGTTTGTCCAAGCAAGTTTTTAGCAACAATACCATACATTTCTCCGTTTGTAGAAATTTTTACATGGTTACGAACAAACTCGTTGTATGCGGCTTTGATAATTGCAAGACCAAAAGATATAACATCTGCGCGTTTGTCTGAAATGCCTTTCAATTTTTTTGCTTTGTCAAGGTCTAAGCCACGGATTAAATTGTAAATATTTTGGAAACTTTCTGTATTTACTTCATAGTTATGTGCAAGTTCCATTGGATAACGGCATGCTTTGCGTGACAATTTGCCTACTGCTTCAAACACTTCACCCACACCAATAAATTCACATTCTTCTTCTAGTTTGTAAAGCCAGTCTAATTTTTTCATTTCGTTTGAAACAATATCAACCACTTTATCCATTTGTTCTGCCAAAGTTTTGCCAGTAACAGTAGACATAACTGTCATACTACCAATAGGAAGACTAACACTATTTGTAACAACTCTACGATTGAATTTTATTATTTCTGTTGTATAATCGCCAACTTGCATGATTATACCACGAGTCATTGGGAAAGAATACATTATTGCATTGTGAAGCGCTGCCACTTGCTCTTCTTGAGACAAAACCTTAAAGTATAAAGAAACAGTTTTGTACACTTCGTCCAAAAAAGCAATTTGGTTGCGCGCGGTTGCAATCACAGGGTTTGTATAACAAATGTGATTTTCAATTTTTGCATTGTCTACTATCTTTCTAAAATTTTTCAATATAGAAATTGTTTCTTGTATGCGTGCGGGTTTAATGTAACCATCGCGCTCCATATCTTGAGTAAGTTTTACTGGCTCGATAATTTGTTGATCAGGCGCAAAAAAACCATTTGCTGTATATTTAAAAATTGTCAACTTAACTGCATTTACATCTAATTCAAAGACTGCAAGTTTGTTCATAATTTCTCCTTTTTTATGTTTTATTTATGCCTTACTTGTAGCACTATTTTTTGATATAGTCAATACCTTTTTTGAAAATTTTTTTAATTTTTTTCATAATTTTTTATGTATATTTTTGAAGTTCCAATATTAGTTTTAAAATAAAAAATAATAGGATTTTTTATAAAAATTTTAATAAATTTTGTTAAAATAATATAAAATTAATTAAAATTTTAAGTTTTTTTGCGATTTTTAATAATTTTATGAAAAAGAGAAAATAATTTATTGGATTATTTTCTCTATAGTTTCTTCAAAAAATTTAAAGGCAGAATTTTCGTAACTTGGTGCAACTTTAAATTTCATATTTTGTTTTGTTACTGGATGCACAAAAGTAAGCTCATAAGCCCAAAGTGCCAAGTTGCCACCATGCTCTTTGTCGCCATATTTAAAATCACCAAAAATTGGCACATTTAATTGACCAGACATTTGCACTCTTATTTGATGACTTCTGCCAGTGATAAGATTTACATCAACAAGCGAAAGTTTGCTTTTTGTTTCTAAAACTTTATATTCTAAAATAGCTTCTTTGCTGCCTTCTTCCAACTTTGGAGCAATGCGTACAGTATTTGTTTTTTCATCCTTTTTAAGATAAGTAACAATTCGATTTTCTGCAATTTGAGGCTTTCCGTTTACAACACAGAAATAATGTTTTTTAAGTTGCTTATCTTTAAGTTGTTTTGAAAGTCTGCTTGCAGCTTTGCTTGTTTTAGCAAATACCATAACACCACCAGTCGGTCTATCCAATCTGTGTACAAGACCCAAAAAAACATTACCTGTTTTTTTGTCACGCTCTTTAATAAAGTCTTTAATAATTGTAAGCATATCTATATCTTTGCTTGCATCTTCTTGCACTGCGATATTTTGCGGTTTTATCACCACAATGATATGATTATCTTCGTAAATAATTTTTGGTTCTAATTTCATCTTTAATCCTTAAAAATTTTTATTGCACTACAGCCACACGGCAAAACAATGCCAATTTCTTCTGTTGGCAAGCCAACTTCATAGCAATCAGTTTGGCCACCTTTGATTGTTGCATTTAATATGTTTGCCATTACTGTTGGTTGTAGACCAGTTGTGTAACTGTTTATTAAAACAAACAATGGTTTGTCACTAAGTACTTGAGCACAAAGTTTTACAAATTCATATATATCTTCTTCTATCTTCCAAGTTTCACCTTTAGGGCCTCTACCAAAAGATGGCGGGTCCATAATAATTGCATCGTATTTGTTACCGCGTCTGATTTCGCGTTCTACAAATTTTGCACAGTCGTCTAAAATATATCTAATATTTGATATATTGTTTAACTCAGCATTAACTTTTGCAATTTCTATCATACTTTTTGCAGCGTCAACATGAGTAACTTTTGCACCTGCCAAAGCTGTTATAACGCTGGCACCACCAGTATATGCAAATAAGTTAAGCACTTTTATCTCTCTCTTTGCGTTTTTGATTAGGTCAGACATCAAATCCCAGTTGACTGCTTGCTCTGGAAACAAACAAATGTGTTTAAAACTCATCGGTTCTATATGAAATTTCACACCCTTTCGCTCAATCACAAAAGAGTTTGGCATTTTAGGACTTTTTGTCCACTCTCCAGATTTGTTTTCTGTCCTTTTATATTTAGCATCAACTTTTTTTGTGATAGGTTTGTCCAAATTCCATATAACTTGTGGATCTGGACGCAAAAAAGTGTATCCACCGATACGCTCAAGCTTTTCGCCTTTTGCAGTGGACAACACTTTATAATCAATCCAATCTTTAGCAATTCTCATTAATAAACATCCAATATTTTTTTCATGTCTATTATATCAGCTGATGAAATAATTTTCAATGGTTTTCCTGTATCTTTTCCATCTTTTGTTATAAGAATTATCAAAAGTTTTCTATTGTTTTCAAAATAATTCATTGCAGTGTCAATGGTTAAGTCTTCGTCTGCCAACATAAAATAGTAGTCTTCACCCATGTCACTTATTATTTCACTTACGCTTGTATTTTCTATAAATTCTTGTAAATTTACACCTTCACTGACGCGTTTGCCAAGTGCTGTAATCAACTTCCTTGCATTTAAAATGCCTATTAGTTTGTCTTTGCTGTATATTGGCAAATTGCCATAACCAGTGCGATAAATAAGTTCTAGTGCAAAAGCAATCTTGACATCGCCATCAATTGTAACAACTTCTTTATTGCCAACCCTATCTATTGCGTGTGGTGGCTCAGAAATAAGTTCTGCCAATTTTTCTATATGGTCAGTTATATCATCATGTGGCTCTGCAATGATGTATTTTGCATTGCCATTGTGTATGATAGAGTTTCTAAGTCTACCATAATCAATCAAGTCTTCTTCGTATTTTCTGACAACAGAATTAAGCACAACACTGCGTCTGATCACATCACTAAAAGACATACTGCGTTTAAAATCGTAGATTGTACGCAAACTGTAATCGATTGTATTATATGCAGATATAAATCTTTCTGCATTGCTTCTTTTGTCTACTTTTTCTATATTTTTCTTTGTATTAACCATATTGTTATTATATCAACAGAAACAAAATTTTCCAAACAAATTTTTATTTTTTTGCTTAGATATTACATTTTATTTGTTTTTCTTTACAATAGTTACAATAAAACTACAACAAAAATTTTAATTTTACTTGTAATTTTAATAGGATTATAGTATAATATAGTTAAGTTGTACTAGGCGGGGAGCTAGTGGTGCCCTGTACCCACAATCCACTACAGTGGGGCCGAAACGCTATTTGAGGGGCAAGCTTATTTGTGTTGAGTGGTTTTAGAGTATGTTGAAATTAAGGTCTCATACAATATTGCCCTACGAACCATGTCAGGACCGGAAGGTAGCAGCATTAAGAAGGATACAATATGTGCTATGAGGTTGCTTTGATGGAGTGCTATAAAGCCATGCCAGCAGGTAACTTGTTTCGAAGTTAGAGCGTGCAACTTACCAATTAAAAAAGACGGATACACCATCCGTCTTTTTTAGTCTTCAGTATATTCTTTTTTTATTATGGTATATTTTTGAGCATATCTTTTGCAAAGCAATCGTATAAAGAAAATCATACTTATAATTAAAGGAACTGCAAATATGCTAATATACACTACATTGACAATGCCGTAGTTGTTGTTAAATTTTGTCAACAAACCAGAACATATTAAAGTCATCAATGCATATCCTAGATACTCAAAAGTTGTCCTTATAGCATAAACTTTTTCTATATTCTTTTTTGGCACACATGTTTGAATATAATTATTGATAAAAATTTGATTTGGAATACGCAATGAAATTTGAATATAAGATACAACAACTATTAATATGATTGTTAAATAATTTGTTGGCATAACTAAAAACAAAATACCATTTAACGCATAACTACCAATCATAGCAACATTAAATAATAGCAAACTTCTTACACCAAATTTTAAGTTGTATTTGAATTGATATTTAGATGATAATGCAACACAAATTCTTGCCCCAGCATAGATATATCCAAACGACCACAATGGCAATACATTAAGATCAATCATGTCTTGAAGATAAATTTTAAATAAAGAACTGTCAACTGATATTACACCCCTAAAAAAGAACGTATATATCATCATTGACATAACAAAACCTGAAGCCAAAATTTTAAAATATCCGTCTGTCTTTTTTATCTTGTTTGTTACAGTTTCTTGTTTAGGATCTATTTTTATATTTGTCTGTTGAAACTTTGTTGGATTTTTAATCAAAAACGAATATAAAGTAGCAAAACCAACAATAGCCAAAGATATCCAATACGCCGCATATGCATTCCAATCGTAAACATAAGTGATTACAATCGCACCGATTGCTTCTAGTATATAATAATAACTTAAGCCTTTACCATAAACCCTTTCGTACTCTTTATCCCTTTTAACTAATGTCAAGCTTTCTGTTAAAATCAAATTATCTTTTACTGACTTTAACGAATATGCAAATGCTAAGAAAAATTGCGCAACAACAAAAGTAATAAAACTTGTACCAAATATACAAAGTAACAAATATGCCGCATATCCAAAATTTGCAATCTTAGATGCTGTTAGTGGTGAAACATTTTGAAAAGCTTTAGACAAAAACAAACACATCACACAACCCATTATCATAAGGATTGAATCTAGGACAATAGTTTGTGAATATGTCAAACCTTTTTGGTTTGTAAAAAACATTATAGAAATTGTCCACACAAAAAGGACATCCCAAGTCAATGCCAAATAGGATGGTATCAATTTTATGTTTCTATTCATATAAAAATCTTTTCTTTCTTGATTTGTCATTTAATAATATTTTATAACAATTTAAAAAAAATCACAAATATTTTTTAATATTTAAAAATAATTGTGAAATTTAATTTTTTATTATTTTTATATTATTTTTATTAAAAATTTTAATTATTTTAATAAAATACCTATAAAATACTTATTTTTTTTCAATAAAATAATTATTTTTTATTATAATAATTATTTTTTTTATTTATATCTAAAATATTTTTAATAATAAATTATTTTGCATCATATAAAGTTATCCCCTCAGACACTTCTGCAATCAAAGGAACTTTTAAGTTTACAACTGATTCCATTTCTTGTTTTAAAATGTTTTTGACTACTTCATTTTCGCCCGGATAACAATCTACAATAAGTTCGTCGTGTATTTGAAGAATAAGTTTGCTTTTTAAATTTTCTTGCTTTATACGATTGTAAACTTTTATCATTGCCATCTTAATAAAATCGCTTGCGCTACCTTGCAATGGCATATTCATTGCAGTTCGTTCTGCAAATCCACGCACTGTATGGTTGCTTGAATTAATGTCGTTTATATGTCTTATCCTACCCATATAGGTAGATACATAACCATTTGCTCTTGCAAATTCTATATTGTGTTGACCATAGTCTTTCACCTTAGGATAAATCTGCATATATTTTTCTATAAACGCTTTGGACTCTTTTGGTGATTTGTTTATGTTTTGACTAAGACCATATGCACTAATGCCATAGATAATACCAAAATTAACCGACTTAGCAACACGCCTCATACCAGAATCTACAAATTCAATAGGCACATCAAATATTTTGCTTGCAGTTACTGTGTGTATGTCTTTGCCTGACAAATAATCTTCTGTCATACTTTCGTCACCACTAAAATTTGCAATCAACCTAAGTTCTATTTGATTATAATCTGCACTTATCATTGTTCCATTTTCAAAAGAACTAGAAAACATTTTTCTAAGCAGTTTACCCTCGTCATCTCTTATAGGTAAATTTTGCAAATTAGGCTCTCTGCTAGACAACCTTCCCGTACTTGTTGTCCTTTGCATAAATGTCGTGTGTATTTTACCATCTGCAGAAACATAGTTTAACATACCATCCAAATATGTGCTTATCAGCTTACTAATCTTTCTATATCGGATGATATATTCTACAATATCGTGCTGATCTTTAATTGCGTTTAATACTTCAATAGAAGTGCTTGGTTTGCCTTTAAATTGTAGATTTAATTTTTCAAACAACACTACTTGAAGTTGTTTAGGACTATTAATATTAAATTCTTCACCCGCCAAATCGTAAATCCTTTGTGTAAGATTTTTAAGTTCGCAATGATATGTTTCGCTTAGTTGTTTTAGCTGATCTACATCAATTTTTATGCCTTGTTTTTCCATATCAAATAACACCTTAACTAAAGGCAATTCTACTTCACTAAACAATTTTAATTGTTGTGTTGATATAAGTTTAGAGATATAAATTTCTTTTAATTTGAACAATGCCGATGCTTTAGACTCTGTGATAATTTTATTTAATTTAAGTGCATCATCAAGGCTAATTTCCGCATCCATTTCGTTTGCTATATATATCGCAATAGAAACATCAAAATAGTTTAAAATATCGATATTATATAAAAATAACTCGTTCATTATTTGCTTTGCATCAAAACAAATTTTTTGATTTTCATTTTCAAACAACTGCTTAATTTTTAATACATTTTCAGCAAAAAGTTCTCCACTTGGATATAATATAAACTCTTTTTCTCTGTTTGATAATATCATTGTTAAATTGTCGGTCAAGACTGAAAAATTACCAGACAAAGAAGATATCATTTCTTCAAATTTTTGTTGTGTGTCAACTTCAATTTTTTCTGCAGATATCTTTATATCTTCTTGTTGTGTTTGATTTGTGTTTTGTGGTTTTTTAAAAAATTCTTGTTTGCTAAGGATAGAATTAAAACCTAAATCTAACAAACTATCATATGCAACTTCATTAAACGGCAATTTATATTCACAGTCTTGCAAGGTTATGTCTAAATCAACATCAAGTTTGATAGTAGCAAGTTGTTTTGATAAATACGCCATATCCTTATTTATCAAAAGTTTTGTTTTTGTACTTCCTGAAATATTATCAATATTAGTATAAATATTGTCTAAATCTTTATATTGTTCAATCAACTTTGTAGCGCCAATTTTACCAATGCCAGGCACTCCAGGAATATTGTCCGAACTATCGCCCATTATTGACTTTAACTCAATCACTTGATAAGGCTCAATACCAAACTCTGCTTTGAGTGTAGGTATATCCACTTTTAGCACATCTGTGATACCTTTTTTATTTAGCCAAACAGTTGTATCCGTATTAATTAATTGCAACAAGTCTTTATCTCCTGATACTAAAATAAATTCAGCATCAAACTTACGAGTTAATGTACCAATTATATCATCTGCTTCTATTTCATCTTTTTCAATAGTACAAATACCCATTTCTTTTAAAACAATTTTAAGATCTGCAAGTTGCACCCTTAAATCTTCCGGCATTTTGTCTCTTTTGCCTTTATAATCCGCATACATATCATGTCTAAAATTATGTTTACTTGCGTCAAAAACGCATGCAAAGTACTTTGGTTTTTCGTTCATGATAAGATTTAAAATCATTTTTAAAAAGCCAAAAATAGCATTACAAGGTTTTCCACTTAAACTTTTTAAATAAGGCATACCCCAAAATGCACGATTTGCCAAACTATTACCGTCTATAATTATAAATTTTTCTTTCATAATATGATTATACCATAAATGATTTATTTTACAAAAAGGTTAAGTTAAAAACATAACAAATTTTTTATTTTCTTCATATTATGATATATCAAATAAGACAGTTTAGTTTACATATACTTCAAAAACAATTTGATAATTTATTAAAATATTTTTATTCCTATTTTTATTAAGCAACTTTTGGTTGCTAAAAATTCAAACTACAATAGGTGGACTGGATAAATACTATTTGTTACAATTATATTATTATCAAAAATTTAATAACAAAAGGAGAAATTTATGTGTGGAATTGTTGGATACATAGGAAACAAAACTATTGATAAAGAACTAGTTGATGGTTTAAAACTTTTAGAATACAGAGGTTATGACTCTGCGGGAGTCGCTGTATTAAAAAATGATAAAATTTACACAACCAAAGCTGAAGGAAACATCTCTTGTTTAGAAAAAATCTTAAAAAATGAAGAAAATGCTACTGTCGGTATAGCTCACACAAGATGGGCAACACACGGAAAACCTAGTATAAATAACGCCCATCCGCATATTAGCTCAGATAAAGAATGGGCAGTTGTACATAACGGAATTATAGAAAACTTTGGACAGTTGAAAAACGATTTACAACATAATAATTTTACATTTTCTAGCGAAACTGACACTGAAGTTATTGCTCATTTATTGCAACAACTAAATTGCGAAGATAAAATAAACACAGTCATTAAAACATGCAAAATGCTTGAAGGAAGTTTTGCTTTAGCCATAATCAATAAAAACATTGATGGCACTATCTATCTTGCTAAGCGAAAAAGTCCATTATATATATCCCTAAATAATGCTGAAACTTTTGTTGCAAGTGACCCTATCTGTTTTGCAGGAAAAACTCAATCATACTATTCATTAAATGATGACGAATTTTGTGAAGCTAAAATTGGTAAATTAATATTTTACAATTTAAATGGTGAAACAATATCCAAAAAACCAATAGAAATGACAGATTTTGATATTAAAATCGATAAACAAAATTATGCTCATTTTATGTTAAAAGAAATCCAAGAAACACCTAGTATATTAAAAAGAATTGTTCAAACTTACAAAGATAATAATGCTTTTGATAAAATAAATAATCAAATTTTAAAAAACATTAATAAAATAATTTTAGTTGGCTGTGGAACAGCTTATCATGCCGGTCTTGTAGGAGCAAGTTTTATAGAAAAATTTGCAAAAATTGAGGCTAGATGTTTCGTGGCAAGTGAATTTAGGTACAATGACCCATTGATAGACGATAAAACCCTTGCGATTTTTGTCAGTCAAAGCGGAGAAACTGCTGATACAATCATGGCTCACGAACTTGCAAAACAAAAAGGTGCTATAACCATTGCGCTAACAAACGTTTTATATTCTTCTCTTGCCAAGAAAGTTGATTTTATTTTTCCTATTTGTGCCGGTCCAGAAATAGCTGTTGCTTCAACAAAGGCATATACTGCACAAATTTCAATTCTTAATATGTTTGCAAAACATCTATGCAATGTACGTAATAACACAAACTTTAATTTTATTGATAGTTTAAGCAACTTAGCAAACACCTTAAAAATATTGGATATAAATTGTTTAGAAGATATCTCAAAAGAATTAATTAATGAAAAAACAATGTTCTTTATTGGTCGTGGACTTGATTACTTTACCTGTGAAGAAGCAAGTTTAAAACTAAAAGAAATAACTTACATTAATTCTCAAGCTTATCCAGCAGGCGAACTTAAACATGGTTTTCTTGCCCTTGTGGAAAACGGAACACATGTTTTTGTAATAGCAACTCAAAAAGCTCTTCTTGACAAAACTTTAAACGGCGCACATGAAGCTTCTGCTCGCGGAGCAAAGCTTGTAATTGCTACTCAATTTGATATTCCAAAAAGTCAATTAAAAGACATTTACAAAATTATATCTTTGCAAAATTTTGACGAAGATTTGATGCCTATTGCATCAATTGGAGCTTTCCAAATGCTAAGTTATTTAACAAGTACAAAGAAAGGAATTAATCCAGACCAACCAAGAAACTTAGCTAAAAGCGTAACAGTTGAATAACAAATAAAAAACTCATGCATACACATGAGTTTTTACAAAAATAATGACGCACCAATAAAAATTTAAATTGAACCAAAAATTTAATTTCTCATTATAATAACTAGCGAAGCGACGCCACTTGTTAAAGACAAGCACACGCGAGGATCCCATTTTTAATTTTTACTTACTTATTATATTTTCTTCTTGTTTTGTGTTTTTGCTATCTTTTGCATTATTGTAAAGTTCAGCAAAATTGCTATCACGTTCTAGTCTATCTGGACAATAATTGTCTACAAATTCAACTCCAATTTTAGAGTATCTAATCATCATATTTGCAAGTCCTGAAAAAGAGTATCCGCTATGACCTTGTTTGTGTAAAACTTTGTCAATTTCTTCCCAAGAACGAGTATCGTTCCATTTTTTTACAACATTGCAATAGTCAATAAGTTGATAAATACTATTTACTACAATAAGTGTGTTCATTTCTTCAGCTTTTTCTATTGTTGTATTCCACAAATCTTTTTCATCATAGGTTTCTGGTAATTTGACACAACCATAAACATATCTTCTTAAAACCAACTCAAATTCTTTAACCTTTTCTGGTCTTACCAATGGCGAATAAGCCATAATAGCTTGTATAAAACCTTCGGCTTCATGACAATATGGTTTATTATGCTTTTGAATATGTAATCTTAAACTCATACGAACATTATTTATCATTTCTTGTAATCTTGTATAAGTGTATTCTTTTAATCTTTCCATATGCGCCCCTTAAAAGTATATAAAGTATAGCATGTTTAAACAAAAGTTGCAATATTTAATTTAAAATTGATACAAAAAAAACTAAATCAGGTTCGATTTAGTTTAGTAGTGGTGCCGATGGTCGGGGTCGAACCGACACGGTGTTGCCACCGCGAGATTTTGAGTCTCGTGCGTCTGCCATTTCGCCACATCGGCATCTTTAAAACAAATTTATTATATCATAGATAACCCATATTTGCAAGTAATTTTGGTTATTTTATTTGTTTTTTCTCATATCATAATTTTATTATTAAGTTTTAAATTAAAACAAAAAAACTCACATTAAGTGAGTTTTTATTAGGTTTTGCTTAAAGCAAATTTCATTTTTGCTTGATTGTTTCTCTTCCCTTCTAAACTTACGTTTTGTATAACCTCTACAAACAACTATTTATAATTTTACATTAAATCATTTCTCAAAACGAAGATGATCAAGCCCTCGACCTATATATAAGGAAAAAATTTTAAGATTTAGGTATTATTAGTTGAATATTGTGATTCACCATCTTGATTATTATAATTTTGAGTATTTGTTGCTTGTTGAAATGGCGAAACTTGATTTTGAATAATATTCTTTCGAGCTTGTGCTAGATTTTTTCTTATATCAAGATAGTTTTTCGAAACATTTTGTTCCATTAATTTTTCTTTGGTTTGATTTGATAAGGGCATGCCATGCTTTTTTGTCAATTCATAATCTAACCTTTCAATTGCATTTCCAATTGCTTCATATTTTAAAGTTTTTTTGTTTAAATCATCTGCTTTTAAATCTTGAACTTGTTGATAAGGATTGATTCTTAAATATACTTCTTCCCTAATCAGTCCAGTTTCATCAATTTTTTTATTATCAGCAATATCTTTTGCTCTATTTGCTCCAATCTTTGATAGCTTAATTTGCTCTAATGCTTGACAATGAATTTCTTCACCATTTTTTGTTTTGTATGTCGCAACATAATCTGAAAGTTCTGTTACCTCAATTTCTTTAATTCTGCATCGTTTCAAGTATGGATCAAAAGTGTATTGCGTAACTTTACTCTTTTCTTGGTCATATCGGAAAGGATAAATCCCAACTGGGACTCCTTCAATAATCATTTCAAAGCCATAATCATCGCCATCTTGAACATAAGTCAAAGTATCCCACTCTGGTTTATAATACTCCGTCCCTTTAAATAATTGTCTTAATTCGCTCATATCAGATAAATCTGCTAGAGTGTCAATATCATCATGAGTTCTTTTTGAGTCTTCATCTAAAATAAAATATGGAACACTTCCACCTGCAATGAATAGTTTCGAATCACTTCCCAACAAAATATCTTTAAGTTTTTCGTGTGTATTTTTTATTTGCGAAAAAGTTTTATTTTCTCTTTCATACTTTTGTTGTTCTTCCACTTTCGTTTCAACCATCATAGATTCAATTCTCTCTGCAATAGATTTATCTACTTGTTTAACTAGTTCGCCATATGGCAAATTAATATTGTTAAATTGATGTTTTGCTCTTTCTAATAATTCTAGAGTAAAAATATCACCATACTGTTGTTGAAGTTCTACAAATCTTTTATCTATATAATCTGTTATTGCTGGTTCAATACTGATTTCTGATTTTAAAAATTCTTTAATTTCTTGAATAGTTTTTCCACTATTTCTCAACTCAGTTGTTTTTGCTAAAAATTCTTCATAATGGTCATACATATCACCCATGTGTTCCTCAACCAAGTCGTCAACCAGTTTTGCTCTTTGAATATATTCTTTGACTTGCTTGAAACCAATTCTTTGCAAACCAATTTCAGATATACCCAATCTTTCTCCAGTTTGTGTAAATCGTCCTCCAATAGATAATAAAAAATCTATATTTTCTATTATCTGTTTAGATTTAGCAATATTTTCATTTTCTTGCTTCTTTGATAATCTATTAAATTCCTGCAAAGTTTGTTTATAGAGATTATCATAATATCGACCTTGTTCTTCATTTGCCAACTTTTTTAATCTATCCAAATCACGCTTAAGCGCAGTTATTTGAATATTTTTGCTTGGCTGTTGCAAGGCGAGATGTTTTAAAATCGTTCCATATTCTGCTTTATCATTAAATCTAATTTCTAAATTCACATTTGGATTGGCACCTTTCTTTATAAGTTCTTGCATTTTAACATTATCACCATTTAAACATGCTTGAATAAAATCATAATCTAGTTGTGTTCCAAAAAGTTTATAATTAGTACTAAACCCAATACCAGCAAATCCCCATTCAAAAGTTTTCTTTTGTATTTCCATAAATCACCTCTTAATTTATTATACGGAACATTTTGTTCTAAGTCAAATATATTTGAACAATTTGTTCTAAAATATATTTAATGGTTAAGTTTTCAGAAAGATTAATTGAACTGAGATTAGAAAAAAATATGTCAAGAATTAACTTGGCAAATTTATTAAATGTAAACCCGAGAACAATTTGTTATTGGGAGTTAGGTCAAAGAGAGTGTAACCTAGAACAACTTGCAAATATTGCTAAATTATTTAATGTGACAACCGATTATCTTTTAGGTTTGGAGAACATCTAAATCACACAACAGTGTGATTTTTTTACGCTATGTTTAATCTAAACAAAAAAAGACCTGATTTCTCAGGTCTTATAAGGTTGATGGCAACGATCTATTTTCTCGGGCCGTCTCCAGCCAAATATTTTCGACGTGTGAGAGCTTAACTGTTGTGTTCGGAATGGGAACAAGTGGATCCTCTCAGCTATAATCACCATCATGGTACATTGAACACCAACTATTGTTGGTTTAGAACAATGACAACTGCATATTTTTTAATACTATTTATAATTTTGCACAAGAATCATTTCTCAAAAGGAAGGTGATCAAGCCCTCGACCTATTAGTATCAGTCCGCTGAATAGATTACTCTACTTACACTCCTGACCTATCTACCTCTTAGTCTTAAAGGGGTCTTACTAGCTTATGCTATGGGATATCTTATCTTGTGGCATGTTTCACGCTTATATGCTTTCAGCGTTTATCACTTCCGTACTTCGCTACCCAGCCGTGCCACTGGCGTGACAACTGGTGCACAATAGGTACGTCCACTCCGGTCCTCTCGTACTAAGGACAGCTCTCTTCAAATCTCTTACGCCCGCAACAGATATGACCGAACTGTCTCAAGACGTTCTGAACCCAGCTCGCGTGCCACTTTAATCGGCGAACAGCCGAACCCTTGGGACC
>JAFXKG010000006.1 GCA_017531805.1 Clostridia bacterium
GACTGTCCAGGACACGCAGACTACGTTAAAAACATGATTACTGGTGCTGCTCAAATGGATGGTGCAATCCTCGTTGTTGCTGCAACTGACGGTCCAATGCCACAAACTAAAGAACACATCTTGCTTGCTCGTCAAGTAGGCGTTCCTTATATCGTGGTATTCATGAACAAAACTGACCTTGTTGACGACCCTGAAATCGTAGACTTGGTTGAAATGGAAATCAGAGACTTGTTGTCTTCTTACGGTTTCCCAGGCGATGACACTCCAGTTATCAAAGGTAGTGCATTAAAAGCATTAGAAGCTGCTCAAGCAGGTAATGTAAATGATCCAGCTTGTGCTTGTATCAAAGAATTGATGGATGCTGTTGATTCTTATATCCCAGATCCAGTTCGTGATACAGATAAACCTTTCTTGATGCCAGTTGAAGACGTATTCTCAATCGAAGGTCGTGGTACAGTTGCTACTGGTAGAGTAGAACGTGGTGTTGTTAAACTTAACGAAGAAGTTGAATTGGTTGGTATCAAAGAAACTCGTAAAGTAGTTATCACTGGTATCGAAATGTTCCGTAAGTCTCTTGACGAAGCTCGTTCAGGTGACAACGCTGGTTTGTTACTTCGTGATATCAAACGTACTGAAATTGAACGTGGTCAAGTATTGGCTAAACCAGGTTCTATCACTCCACACACAAAATTCAAAGCTGAAGTTTATGTGTTGAAGAAAGAAGAAGGTGGCCGTCATACTCCATTCTTCAATGGTTACCGTCCTCAATTCTACGTTCGTACAACTGACGTTACAGGTTCAATCAAACTTCCTGAAGGTGTTGAAATGGTTATGCCAGGTGACAACATCACTATGGAAATCGAACTTATTTACCCAGTTGCTATCGAAAAAGGTATGAGATTCGCTATCCGTGAAGGTGGCCGTACAGTTGGTTCAGGTGTTGTATCTGAAATCATGGGTTAATTTCAATAAATAAAAAATCTCGCTTAACAGCGGGATTTTTTAATAAAAATCATTTACAAAATTGAGTTTCAATATTTGTTAATTTTGTTAAGTATATGATATACTTTAGTATAGGAGTATTTTTATGAGTGAATTTGTTTTTAGAGAAATAGACCCAAGAAATGACGAAGATATGCGCAAATATTTTGTTCTAGCAGAAAAACTAAGTAAATTTTTAAAAAATGGTGCATCATTTGATGAAAATCAAATGCGTTGGGCAAGAATAAGGATGGGTGCAATTGAATATGTAGATTTGTCAGATTGGATAAATAGACAATTACAACCTATTGAAGAAAATGCTCATGAGTTTGTTTTTGTTTGTCAATGTGATAACAAGTTTGTTGGATACATTAATTTTTGTGATTATCACATGGTAAAAAGTGGTAAAATTATAGAAGATGATACTGGTGCAATACACGAAATTTTTGTTCATCAAGATTATAGAAAAAACCACACAATCGCATCAAATCTTTTGATGCTAGCGGTTAATAAATTATTATCAAAAGGTAAAACAAAAGCAGTTTGCAGTGTGCAAGATGACAATCCTAACAAATTTTTACATTTTGTAATTGCTGATGGTAATATTATCGATAAAGAAGAATGCACAAGAGAAGACGGTTCAAAAACGGTTGATAATACATTACTTATTGATTTAATAAATTTGCAAAAAATGTCAGGCATGGAAATCGCTAAAAAAGCAGCAAAATTAAAAAGAAAGCAAATAAATCAAAACAAAGATAATTTAATAATTTAAATTGTGGATGTTTAAATTTGACTATAGTGTTGACTTTTTTAAAATTTGTGTTTATAATAATTATATGGAAATAAGATTTATGAATTTATGTTGGCGTAATTAATTATGCTTACACATGGTGTAAGTGGTTTTTAATATGCCACAATTCATAAAAAGATTATATATTTATTACTCAGTGTTTTGTGGAATTCACTGAGTTTTTTATTTTAATAAAAATTATATTTTAAACTACAAACTAAAGGAGATATTATGGAAAAAATTATATTAACAGGAGATAGACCAACCGGCAATTTGCATTTAGGTCATTATGTTGGCAGCTTAAGAAGAAGAATTGAATTACAAAATACACTAAATTATGATGAGTTTTATATTATGCTTGCAGATAGTCAAGCACTTACAGACAACTTTGGAAATGTTCAAAAGGTTAGAGACAATGTATTAAATGTTATGCTAGATTATTTGGCTGTAGGGTTGGATCCTAACAAAGTTACTTTCTTTATTCAAAGCGAAGTGAGTGAGCTGACTGAATTTACTTTCTATTACATGAATTTGGTTACATTGGCAAGATTAGAGCGCAATCCAACCGTTAAGGAAGAATTGAAGACAAAAGATTTTAGTGCTTCAATACCTATGGGATTTTTAACATATCCAGTAAGTCAAGCAGCAGATATTACAGCATTTAATGCAACAATAATACCGGTTGGTGATGACCAACTGCCAATGATTGAACAAACACGCGAAATTGTGCGTTCGTTTAACAATCTTTATGGTGAAACACTTGTAGAACCGCAAGCAGTTTTGCCAGAAAATGAAAATTGCTATCGCTTGGTTGGAACTGACGGAAAAGCTAAAATGAGCAAAAGTTTAGGTAACTGTATTTACTTGAGTGATGAGCCTGATGTTATTAAACAAAAAGTGTTTTCTATGTACACTGATCCGGATCATATTCATGTAGAAGACCCTGGCAAAGTAGAAGGTAACACAGTTTTCACTTATCTTGATGTATTTAGTAAACCAGAAGATTTTGTTAAGTTTATGCCAGAATACAAAAACCTTGATGAGTTAAAAGCTCATTATTCTCGCGGTGGTCTTGGCGATATGAAAATTAAAAAGTTTTTAAACAACATTTTACAAGAGCTTATTGCACCAATTAGAGAAAAAAGAAGAGAACTTGAAAAAAATCCAGAAGCAATTTTTGAAATTCTTAAAAAAGGCACACACAAAGCAAGAAAAGTAGCTTATAAAAATTTAATTAAATTAAAAACTAATATGGGAATTAATTATTTTAATTAAAAATTATTAAAAAATGATTTTAAAATTATAATATTTTAAAAAAATAATTAAAAAATTATTTAAACACTAAAAAAAATAATAAAAAATGGAGATAAAACTCCATTTTTTTTAAAAGAAACTGCGTTGATTATTGCAACAACAATTACTATTATTGTTACAACCACAACTAGAGTTGTTTCTGTTTTGATTGTATGCTCCAAGTGCTAAAAGTAACAGCAATAAGAAGGTCGTGTTGTTTACTAAATCAGTGTTTGTTGCAGATGCGATAATTGAAATAATTATGGCAATTATGATTGCAATGGCGTTAAAATTCATTTTCGTGCTCCTTATTTAAAATTTTCGGTTTTAATTATTTATTCGTTAAAATTTGATAATGTGATAAGTTTTTTTATTTGGTTATTTATTTTATAATTATTGTATGGATTTAGGATTAAAAGAAGAATATACTATCAAAAAATATTTACCAAACAAGCAAAACCTTAAAAATTTGTCTACGTTTTTTTATGCTTTTAGTGATGACACGAGATTGCAAATTATTATTTTGTTGACGATAAAACCTTTATGTGTTGGTGATATTTCTAATATGCTTAATATAAATCAAACAACTATTAGTCATCAACTTAAAATTTTAAAATCACTTAATATAGTTGCATGCGATAGAAATGGTAAAAATATAATTTATTATATTAAAAACACTAGTATAGAAGGAGTTTTGAACGCAACGGTAGATTGCATTGCATAGACAAACATTTAAAATTTTTCATACTATGAGTTATGGAAATTGTATATGTTGCAGGAGGCAGTTACAAGTCTTTTTATCTTAATTATTTTTTAAGATTAAACAAGTGCGATTTAATTATTTTTAATTTTGGAATTTTTTATGATTTGTCTGACAAAATTCAAGAAAATACGCATGTTTTTGATGAAATAAAGATGATATCTAAAAAATTATCATCAATAGTTGTTGCATGCGTTTATAAAGTTAAAAATAAACAAAAAAGATTTATTGTTTGCAATGCTGACAAAATTTGTGAAAAATCAACTAAAAAAAGTTTAAAATATTTACTAAACCAAAAGATATATGAGATTGGTTTACAAGATACTATATTTACAAACCATAACAAAATTTTGATAACAAAAAACAACATATATCCTAATATTTTAAGTTGTTCTAAGCATAAAATATATATGTTTTGTGACAAGTTTGGTGCTACTGTTGTTCAAAATAAAAAATTAAAAAGAAAATTTTGCAAATATTCAAAATTTATTTTGAAATAAAATTAACCTATGCTATAATGATTGCAAGACAACACCGTTGCATTTCTTTTTGTGTATGCAACACACATTTAAAGTGTAGAGTGTAAAATAAATCTTAAACGGACTAGCTTAAGTGCATGTCCATTGGAGAGAGTGTTATGAAAAAATCTATTCGCGATATTGATGTTAAAGGCAAAAAAGTTTTAGTTAGAGTGGATTATAATGTCCCTATTAATTCAGACTTAAAAATTGTAGACGATACTCGTATTGTGGCAACACTGCCTACATTAAACTATTTGGTGGAACATGGTGCAAAAGTTATTTTGTGTTCTCATTTAGGCAGACCAAATGGTCAAGCAGACAACAAATTGTCATTACGCCCTGTGCTTGCTAGGTTATCAAAACTTATGGATAAGCCGGTTTCTTTTGCGGAAGATATTTTGGATAAATCAACATCTGAAATGGTTGATAAAATGCAAGACGGCGATATTTTGATGCTTGAAAATATTCGTTTTTATAAACAAGAAGAACAAAATGATGAAGATTTTGCAAAAACTTTAAGTAAACTTGCTGACATCTTTGTGCTAGAAGCTTTTGGTACAGCACACAGAAAGCACGCTTCTACATATGGTGTTGCAAAACATATCCCTGCTGTTTGCGGATTTTTGGTAGAAGCAGAATTAAGGATGTTTGACAAAGTAATGCACAATCCAGATAAACCCTTTGTTGCAATCTTAGGCGGTGCTAAGGTTTCTGACAAGTTGCCAGTTATTGAACACTTGCTTGATAAGGTAGACACAATCCTTATTGGTGGTGGCATGGCATACACTTTTATTAAAGCAATTGGCGGTAGCATTGGTAACTCTTTGGTTGATAACACAAAGGTGGAACTTGCTGGAAAGTTGCTAGACAAAGCAAAAGAAAAAAATGTAAAAATCATTTTGCCTGTAGACAATGTTGGAGCAAAAGATTTTAGTGAAGAAAGTGAAACAAAGTTGTTTAACAGCGCATTTTTTGCAGATGATTATCAAGGTATGGATATTGGTCCAAAAACAATTAAAACATTTAAAAAATATATCAAAAAAGCAAAAACAATTGTGTGGAACGGACCAGTTGGTGTGTATGAATATGAAAAGTTTAAACGCGGTACAAACAAAATTGCAAAATATGTATCAAAAAGCAAAGCTTTGTCTATTATAGGTGGTGGCGATAGCGTAGCAGCAATTCACTCACTTGGTATGGCAAAAAGGGTTACTCATATATCAACTGGTGGCGGTGCTACATTAATGCTATTGCAAGGTAAAACTCTTCCTTGTATTGAAGTTATTGAAGATATTTAGGGGTTAAAATGCACAAATTGGTTGTTGCAAATTACAAAATGAACGGAGACAAAAAGTTTTTTGTGTCTGTTGCTAAAAAAATAAATAAAACTAAGGCTAAGGACACGAAGATTGTTTTGTGTCCACCTTTTGTTTATTTGCCATTTTTAAAAATAAAAAACAAAAATGTATATTTAGGTGCTCAAGATATGTCTCAAGTTCAAAATGGCAAATCTACTGGAAAAGTTTCACCAACAATGCTTAAAGAATTTGGTACTGAATATGTAATTGTTGGTCACAGTGAAATTCGCTGTAATGGCGAGACAGAACAAACAATAAAACAAAAAATAAAATTGGCAATAGACAATCAATTAGTGCCTATTGTTTGCGTGGGTGAAAAAGATAAATCATCTGGATTAGAAGAACTATCATCACAAATACAATCAATTCTTGATGCAGCCGCACAAGGAGATAATGTTGTAATTGCATACGTACCCGTTTGGTCTATCGGCACTGGAGAATTGCCTACAGTTACCAAAATCAACAAAGCCGTGCAAGTAATCAAAAAACAAATAAAAGATAAAAAACTTAATGCTTCAATTTTGTATGGTGGCAGTGTAAATGAACAAAACTGCACCGAACTTTTAAAATCAAAAATTGACGGTTTTTTACTTGGTGGTGTTTCTTTAAAAGTAGACAAATTTTTGCAAATTGTTAAGGTGGTAGACAATGTCTAAAAAAGGAATTTTATTGATATTAGACGGTTACGGCGAAGGCAAAGCAAATCCTTTTAATGCTGTAAAAAATGCTAATACTCCAGTTTTAAATCATCTAAAAAATATGTCTTATTCGTTGCTAAAAACTGATGGCGAAGCAGTTGGGCTTTTTGATGGAGAAATGGGTGGCAGTGAAGTTGGTCATACAACTATTGGTGCAGGACGAGTGATACCTTCCACCGCAAAAAAGATAAGAAATGATATCAAAGATAGTAGTTTTGAAAAAAACAAAAATTTAGTTAAAATCATCAATACTTTATCTAAAAATAATGGAAATTTACACCTATTTGGTTTGATGAGTGATAAAAATATCCATAGTGACATAAATCATTGTTTAGAAATTATAGAAAAGTTTAACAAGAAAGTTAAAAATATTTTTATTCATTTTATAACTGATGGTAGAGATAGTGGTTGTTATGATAGTTTAAAATATCTGAAACTTTTAAACACAAAAATTAGCAAATTGCAAAATTGTCATATTTCAAGCGTAATGGGTAGATTTTATGCAATGGATAGAGAAAACAATCTAGATAGAACATTGCGCGCATTAAACGCTATGTTTAATGACAAAGCAACTATTGAAACAAAAGATATCGAAAAATACATTAAGTCTCAACATAACAAGAATATATTAGATGAATATATTGAACCAGTTAGAATTAAAACAAAAACAAAATCAGACATAACAAAAAAAGATTGCATTTTGTTCTTTAATTTTAGAGAAGATAGATTGCGTCAAATAGTCAAATCTTGCAAACAACTTGGTTGTCAGATTGCAACAATGGCAAGTGTTGGTGATGTTGAAACGATTGTTCTTTACGAAAACAAAACCATAGAAAACACACTTAGCCAATACCTATCAGAACAAGGTAAAAAACAAATTAAAATTTCTGAAAGTACAAAGTATGCACATGTAACTTACTTTTTAAATGGTGGCAGAGAACAAGCATTTGAAAATGAAGATAGGATTCACATACCAACAATAAAAATTGCAGATTTTAGCAAAAAGCCAAAAATGAGAGCAAAAGAAATTACAAAAGCTACGCTAAAGTCAATCAATCAAAACTACGATGCAATTATTGTAAATTTTTCTAATGCAGATATGGTAGGTCATACAGGAAATTATCTAGCGGCAGTAAAAGCGATAGAGTACTTAGATAAATGTGTGGGTAAAATCTTAAAGAAAGCGGAAGCAAACGATTATTTTGTTATAATAACAGCTGATCATGGCAACAGTGAAATGATGCAAACAAAGGAAGGTTTGCCTCATACAGCACATACTTTAAACAAAGTTTTTTGTGTGGTTAAAGATAACAAGGCTTATAAAATGAAAAAATATGGTGGATTGCAAGATATTGCACCTACTTTTGTACAACTTTTAGGTTTAAAACCTAGCAAATATTTTGAAGGTAAAAGTTTGGTAAGTCTTGACAACAACTAGTATATTTGATAAAATAAAGATATGGAAAGTATAAAAAACGGATTTAAATCTTTTGGTTTTCAGGTTATAAGTTTTTTGCAAGAAATGCCTGGCGTTTGGTTTATAACTATATGGATGGTGCTTTTTGCGGCAACTTTGTTGTGTATTATTAACTTTTTTAAAAAGTATAATGGTACACAAAACCATTTTGAAAAGGTTAGTCTCATTATCATTGCTGTAATATGCATGGCTTTGCTAATGTGGATTACTTATGTAAGAAAATAAATTAAAAGACTTGTCAATAAATATCACTTGTGGTATAATGTTTTAGTTTTGGAGGAAATATGAGTTTTATTTTAGGTACAGTTCCAACTTGGATTACAAAAAGTTTTCCAGTTTTTGAAAGAATATGTTTAGTGTTTTTAGCAATTCTTTGCCTTGCATTAATTGTTTTGGTATTTATGCAAATCACTGGTGGTGGCAACACAAGCAATGCAATCACTGGCAACCAAGATAGTTATTATTCACAAAATAAATCTGGCTCAAGAGAAGGTAGAATAACTCGTTTGATTTATATCGCTCTTGGTTTGATTGCTTTCTTTAGTGTTTTGTATTTTGTTTTCTTAAAAATACCTAAATTATTTTAAAAGATTGTGGCTTATGCCACTTTTTTTATTTTTTTGTTTTAAATTTATTTAACATTTATTTTGATTTAATAATATTTAATGTTAAAATATAATTATGGATATTATAGAAATAATCAGACAAAATCAATTAATTTATTTAACAACAGAAAAACTTACAAAAGCGCTTTGTTCTATAACCAAAGAAAGTGCAATAGATATAAAAAATCAAATTAATCAACTAATCCATAAAGGTCTTTTGTATTTAGACGATAATAAAAAGATATCAATATCAGCAGACCGTGGTTTTTTGCCAGCCAAAATGATAGTGAACAGAAAAGGTTATGGCTTTGCAAAGATAGAAGGTATGAATGATGTGTTTATACCAGCATTTGCAGTCAATGGTGCGTTTGAAGGCGATGATTGTTTGATAGAAATCACAAATCATAATTCTGAAGATAATATTGAAGGTAAAGTTATCCGTATTTTAAAAAGAAACACAACTCATGTGGTTGGCACATACATTGAGGGGACAGGCAAAAATGTGGTTTTCCCTGATGATGATAAATTGCCACAAATCAGAATATACAAACCCGACTCTGCAAAAGCAAAAAACAATGATAAAGTATGGGTAGAAATAGATTTAGATACAGTTCAAAGCAATATTATGCGTGGCAAAGTGTTGGAAGTTTTAGGTCAAGCAAACAGCCCAAAAGCTGAGCAATTGTCTATAATACGCTCTTATAATTTGTTGGAAAGGTTTCCTGATGAAGTTCTAGCATGCGCGCGCTCTATCAGTCAAAAAGTAGATTTAAGAAATTTTAAAAAGAGAGAAAACTATACACATCAAAATGTCATTACAATTGACGGAGAAGATGCAAGAGATTTTGACGACGCGTTGGCAATTGAAAAACTTGAAGGTGGCGGATACAAACTGTATGTGCATATTGCAGATGTTAGCAATTATGTTGTTGAAAATAGTCCACTTGATAAAGAAGCATACAAAAGAGGCACAAGTGTGTATTTCCCAAACCAAGTTATACCAATGCTTCCTAAAGAATTATCAAATGGTGTTTGCTCTTTAAGTGAAGGTGAAAATCGTTTAGTATTGACAGTAGAAATTATATTAGACCAAAAATTTAATGTGCTATCAAGTTTTATCAAGGAAGGTGTTATCAAAAGTAAGCACAGGATGACATATACTGCAGTGCAAAAAATGCTTGATGGTGACGACGATATTTTAAAAGAAAAATACGCTGATGTTTATGATGATATAATGCTTTATAGGGCAATTGCAAACAAATTAAAACAAGACAGGCACGCTCGTGGCGAAATGCGTATGAACATACCTGAGCCATTTATATTAGAAAATCAAGCGGGCGAAATCATGAGCATAGAAAATCGTGTACAAGACGAAGCGCATGAAATCATTGAGTGCTTGATGGTTTTAACAAATGAGTGTGTTGCAAAAAAATTCTATGATTTAGCTTTGCCTTTTGTGTACCGAGTGCATGAAAAACCAGATCAAGACAGAGTAGAAAAACTTAGTCAGTTGCTAAAAAATATGGGCGTTGCCAATCAATTAGAAAAAAACGGTGATCAACCTATTAGCTATCAAAAAGTGCTTGAAAAAATAGAAGGTGATCCAAAAGAAAAAACTTTGACAATTTTGATTTTGCGTACTATGATGAAAGCCAGATATGCTACAAAATGCTTAGGACACTTTGGTTTGGCAAGCGAGTTTTATTGTCACTTTACAAGCCCTATCAGAAGATATCCAGATTTAGTAATACATCGTATAATTAAGAAATGGATACATGGCGAGACAAAAGAAGATTTAAAATTAAAGTATAGTACTTTTGTGGAACAAGCAAGTGAACAATCAAGCACTACAGAAAAAAATGCAGACGAATGCGAAAGAGAAGTTGACGACTATAAAAAAGCAGTTTACATGTCAAAATTTTTGGGCGAAAAATTTTTTGGTACAATTTCTGGCGTGCAAGAATTTGGCGTATTTGTAGAACTTGAAAATGGTGTAGAAGGTTTGGTAAAACTTGATGATTTGCCAAGTGATGAATATGTTTATGATGAAATGAGTATGTCATTGCATGGAAAATATAATCATTTTACAATTGGTGATAGTCTGGAAATAATTGTTGCCAGCACAAATACAAGATTGCGTCAAATCGATTTTGTTTTAGCAAATGTAGAAGGTGGCAATAGAAATTCTGTAACAAAGAAAGGTGAAGCAAAAAAATCCACTAAAAAAACAATACAACGCAAGAAAAAACAATCTAAAAAGAAAAGGAGATAAGCATGAAGATAATTGCAGAAAACAAACGTGCAGGATATGAGTATGTTTTACTAGACAAGTATGAGGCAGGGATTGTTTTAAATGGTGATGAGATAAAATCTGTTAGATTAGGACATTTATCGCTTGTTGATTGTTATGGTTTTATCAAAAACGGAGAATGTTATTTGCGCAATAGTTATATAAAAGAATATTCTAATTCTTTTGATGCGGGCAGATACGGCGACACAAGCCGACGCGATAGAAAATTGCTTTTGCACAAAGAAGAAATTGAAAAAATCAAAAAGAAAATAGAAACAGAACATTTAACAATAGTGCCAACAAAAGCATACTTTGTGGACAGCAATCTTAAGGTAGAAATCGCCATAGGAAAAGGTAAAAAACTTTACGATAAACGCGAAAGTTTAAAAGAAAAAGACATTAATCGCAGAATAAAAAAATTAGTCAATTAAATAAAATTACAATATATATGGTGGTTGTCGCGCACAAAAAATTTGTAGTCAGGATATGATGAAGTGTTGTGTTAATAAATATGTTCAAAATTACGTAATATCAAAAGCAGGTAAAAAAGAATGAATTACAATCTAAAGTAAAAAATCAGTTAGACTTATATAACTGATTTTTTAAAAATTTTGACATTGGTGAAGATGATGGGAGTCCCCTGTCGGGCTGAACCGCTAAAAACAGCATAAGCAGATGCTGTTTTTTCTTCGCTCCCTTGCAACTTTGCTGTGTTCTCAAGTTGTCACTTAGTTTAAGTAAGGTTAGTTCTTAATTTTGGTGGAGCAAGTTAAACGTCCGTCGAAAAAATCTTTTAATAGTGCAATCTATGCTAATATATTTGACTTTTTTGACAAATTTTGCTATTGTCTAACATAGTAAAGGAATTTAAATGAATATAAAGTCTACCAACTCCTTAATGAGATATCTTAGAATAAAGAAAGGTGTAAACATTGAAGGAAGTAAACAGAAAAACACATTATTAAATATTGGATATTATCATGCTTATAAAGGATGTAGATTTTTTAATAACAAAAATAATCCTTTTTTATTTTCTGATTTTTCGCAAGTAGAAGCCGTTTATAATTTTGATTCAAAGTTAAAAGCGTTGATTTACCCACATATTATGTACATAGAAACGGCTTTAAAAAATCATACACTTCAAAATATTGTTGAAGTTGGCCAAAGTGATAGATTTACAGATTTATTTGATTCATGTTTCAATGCACATAAAGATTATGCTTTTAAAACACAACAACGTGATTACTTATTAAAACAAAGTGTAAAATTAAAGGCTAAAATTTTTAATGAATTAGCAAATAAATGTGATAATAGAATAATTAGTCACTTTAATAGAAAGGATGAGCAAGTTCCTATATGGGCAATATTTGAAATTTTAACATTGGGTGATTTTTGCTTTTTATATGAGTGTTTAAATAAGAACTTACGACAAAGAGTTTCAAAAGAATTAAAAATAAATCAATCTTTAGATTCTGATGCGTATATGTTATTTCAAATAATTAAAGCTTTGAAAAATCTTAGAAATTCAATTGCTCACAATAATTTTATATATGATAACAGGTTTAATCCTGATAAGATTGGTTCTAGAATAGGAAAATACTTGCAAACTGAATTAGGAATAGTAAATATAAATTTTAGTTCAATAACGGATTATCTAATACTAATATCTTATTTATTAAAGATATTAAAGGTTACAAAAACAGAAATAAAAAGGTTTATAAGAGAATTTAAAGAGGCATGCAATACCTTCTATCAAAACATTAAATCATTATCTATTTATCATAAGATATTACCGCCTGACACAATGTCAAAGTTGACAAAATTAGAAAAAAATATCTAAAATTAGTCAAAAACTATTGATTTTTTGCAGATAATATGATACTATAATAATGTATTGAGGCGGACGTCTGCGGACTAAGTCTGAAGGGTTGGATATTTCCAACCCTTTTTTGTGTTCTAATTTTTAAGATTATATTGTATTAAAAAAATCTAAAACAAAATTAAATTTTGTTTTAGATTTTTAATGGTGTAGTAAATAATAGAAACTCGAATTTTTAGATGTTAAGATTCTCTTCCAAAAATAACGGACTATCTAAAAACTCGCTGACTGTCATATTAAAACCTGTCGCAATTAAAATAACGGTTGATAACAAATTATCTTTCACAGTTTCGTGAATAATATTTTTTAATGTTGAATGAGTAATTCCACTATTCATCGCTAATCTATATTGGGTTATATTCTTTTCTTTTAACAATTGACTTATTCTTAAAGCTACCGCTCTATTAACACTATTATTCATAATTTTATTTCCTTATAGTTGTGTATAACTATATTTTACTAAAAGAAAATTTTTATTTATGGTTGCATGCAACCATATTTTGTGTTATACTTTGTATGGTTGTAAATAACCATAAAGGACAAATTATGATTAAAACTTGTTCAGTGTTTGGGCATAGCACAATAGAGATAACAAAAGAACTTGAAAATGAACTATTTAAAACAATGGAAGATTTAATTAAAAAGGGTTGTGAGTATTTTTACTTTGGTGGTTTTGGAATGTTTGATGAACTTTGTCATAAGATTGTAAGTGAACCAAAACTAACATACAGCCATATTAAAAGAATATTTTGTTTATCAGACCCACGCCATTTAAGAGTAAACAAAAGACCTAAATGGTTCAAAAGTGAAGATTACGAAGATTTTGTTTATTTAGATTTGGATTTTGATTGGTGGTATCAAAGGATATATTATCGCAATTGTGCAATGATTGACCAAAGTGATATTGTTATCTTCTATGCCGAAGAACGTGAAAATTCTGGTGCGTATAAAGCATTGAAATATGCTAAACAAAAGAAGAAGTTAATAGTAAATGCGTTATTAATTTAGTAACAAATCAAATATATGTGTTTTAATGTCAAATAATATAAGTTTTATAAAATTTTCTAAAAATGAAACAATTTTCTTAATTATATGTTATAATGTCTAAAGAAATTTAATAAAAGGATGAAATTATTATGTTTAGTAAAGAACAATTTGATTGGGTTGATTTTTATAAAGAATTTGCTCAAAAACTTTTAAAGTACAAAGTAAATAGAAAGGAACTTGTCTCTATTGTTGAAAGTGTATATAAAGACTCTGCTATAAATATGCCAACATTAGAAATTGATAATAAATTGGTAGATATTGACCCATTTACAATTTTTGGTTTATTCAATAAAGGTATTACTAAAGATAATAGATTAAAGATAATGTCTAACTTTGCAAAGAGATTAAACATTCAAACAAAGTTGCCTACATCCTTTGATAGCATCCCGGTTTTGAATAATCAAAATGCCACTTTTTATTATTTTGCAAATCTTCGTGCAGAAAATGATATTGATGAACTTTGGTGTTTATTTGAAAGTGCATTAAATTATGCTAACAATGCAACAGCAGATAATAGGAAAATATTGTCTTATTATTTTGATATTGTTATTAACAAAAAAGGCAATGGAAATAGTAAAATCACAATGGGACTTTATTGGATTGCTCCAAATACATTTTTAAATCTCGATAGTAGAAATGAGTGGTACATATATGAATCTGGAAAACTACCAGTCGAATTAGTAAATACTTTACCAAAAGTTGAGCCTAAAATATCATCACAAAAATATTTTGCTATTGTTGAAAGGCTAAAAGAATACTTAATTGCAGGGAAAAGCGAGTTAAAAGATTTTAATGAATTGTCTTTTGAAGCATGGAGATATTCAGAAGAAATAAACCAACAAAGGAAGCAAGAACAAATGATTGAAGATAGGAGACATAACCTAGAAGAAGATGAAAATGGCATTCATTATTGGATTTATTCTCCTGGAGATAATGCAAGCAAGTGGAAAGAGTTTTATAATAAAGGTGTAATGGGAATTGGCTGGGGGCAAATTGGAAATCTTACAAATTTCAATTCTAAAGAAGAAATTAAACAAACATTAAAAGATAAAATTGATGCAAATTCTAGTCATAAAAATTCAAGTCTTTGTTTATGGCAATTTACAAATGAAATGAAACCTGGCGACATAATATTTGTAAAAAAAGGTATGCATCAAGTTATTGGAAAAGGTATTGTTGAATCTGATTATTATTTTGATGAATCCGTATCTGATGATTATAAAAATTTTAGAAAGGTTAAATGGACTAATAATGGAATATGGGAGCATCCAGGTCAAGCAACTTTAAAAACATTAACAGATATTACTCAATATACTGATTATGTTAAGAAACTTTTAGAAATAGTAAATGACAACGACATTCTTGAAGAAGATGAAAAAGAACAAAAATATTCAGCATATACTAAAGACGACTTTTTAAGTGATGTTTATATGACAAATGAATCATATAACAATCTTGTTAGATTATTAGAGAACAAGAAAAATATTATTTTACAAGGTGCTCCGGGAGTCGGAAAAACCTATATAGCAAAAAGATTGGCATATTCAATTATTGGCGAGAAAAACATTGAAAGGGTTAATATGGTACAATTCCACCAAAGCTATTCTTATGAAGATTTTATAATGGGATTTAGACCAAACTCTACTGGATTTGAATTAAAAACAGGAGTATTCTATAATTTCTGCAAAGAAGCAGAAAAAGATGAAGAAAACAATTATTTCTTTATTATAGATGAAATAAATCGTGGTAATTTAAGTAAAATATTCGGCGAATTATTTATGCTAATTGAAAACGATAAAAGAAATACAAGTATTCAATTAATTTATAACAATGAAAAATTCTCTGTGCCAAAGAATGTTTATATTATTGGTATGATGAACACGGCCGATAGAAGTCTTGCAATGTTAGACTATGCTCTAAGAAGAAGATTCGCTTTCTTTGATATTGTTCCCGGATTTGATACTGAAGGATTTAAAGCATATAAAGATTCTATAGGAAATCCTAATTTTAGTAATTTAATAAATTGTGTTAAAAGATTAAATGAAGTTATTGCCAATGATGAAACTCTTGGAAATGGATTCTGTATTGGTCATAGTTATTTTTGCAATTTAAGTAAAAATGTTTCAGATAAAGAACTGATTGATATTATAGAATTTGAACTTATACCACTTATTAAAGAATATTGGTTTGATGAGCAATTTAAAGTAAATGAATGGACATTTAATTTAAGGAGTTCTATTAAGTGATAAAAATCAAAAACATTTATTATATGCTGTCTTATGCTTTTCAAAATTTACAACAAGACAAATATAAAAATTGTGAAACTGAAGATTTTGATAATGCAAGGGATTTGTTTGCAGAAATTCTAATAAAAGGGATTTCTCAAGAAGTTAAAAGAGGTTTGGGCAAAGAATATATTTTAATACAATCTCAATTAAGTAATCCTAAAGGCAAATTTAATATAACTGAATCTATAAAAAATTCAGCAATTCAAAAGAAACAACTTGTTTGTGAATATGATGAGTTTTCAATAAACTCATATTTGAATAGAATAATCAAAACAACAAGTTTGCTTTTGATAAAATCAGACATTTCATTAGAAAGAAAAAAATCTTTAAAAAGATTGATGATTTATTTTAATGAAGTTGAAGAATTAAATCCATTTACTATTAATTGGAAAATTCAATTCAATAAAAACAATCAAACCTATAAAATGTTAATTCATATTTGTTGGCTAGTTATTAAAGGATTAATTCAATCGAACAACAATGGACAATTTAAAATCAATGATTTTATTGATGAACAAAGAATGTGCAGATTGTATGAGAAGTTTATTTTAGAATTTTATAAAAAAGAATACCCAAATTTAAAAGTATCTTCTTCTCAAATAAAATGGGCATTAGATGATGATAATGACTTTATGCTACCAACAATGCAGTCAGATATTATGATTGAAACAAAAGAAAAAGTTTTGATTATAGATGCAAAATATTATGAACACTCAACACAAAAACAATTTGATACTATTACACTACATTCTAATAATCTATATCAAATCTTTACATATGTAAAAAATAAAGTGTTTGTGGAAAGCAAGTTTCGGGTATGTTGTTATATGCTAAAACTGATGAAATAATTTTCCCAAACAATTCATACTTAATGGATGGTAATAAAATTTCAGCAAAGACACTAGATTTGAATTGTGATTTTAATGATATAAAAGAACAATTATTTAAAATTATAGATGAACATGATTTAATTAAAAATTAAAAATGGCACTGTGGCGTGTACTTGTTAATACAAGTGGCGTCGCTTCGCTCCGCCAACAAGTACACGCCACGACAAATTCAACAAAACAAACCGAAAACGAAAAAATGGAGTTCGCACGCAGGCTTTTTGCGAAACTCCATTTTTTTATTCCGTTTTCGGCATGCTTAAAATTTAACGTTCCTATTTTAGCACCAATTTTGTATAAAATTAGCTTATATTGTCAGTGGTAGTCCACTTTTGAATATTTGTGTGATATGATATTTGTGCAATTGTTTAATCAATTGTGTTTTTCGTTCATACAGACTCCTTTTAAAAATAAAGTTTCTCGATCAACAAATTTATTTGGTTTTATTTTCTATTTGACATAATAAAAAAAGTATGAAAAAGAATAATAAATTAAAAGGACACAAAAGAAATGAGATTGATGTTAGCATATTTTGCAATATTTTCTATACAAAACTTTTAGAAAATATTATTGACTTGAAAAAAGGTGCTAAAAGGCAAAGTTAATGTCATTTGGTGGTGCAAAAATATATTTTGACGGAAGTCATTATATAGCAATACCGAAAGAATTGCAGTTAAGCAGAAAACCCAAGTCAAAACGTCAATCTAAAAAACAAGAAATTTTAGTCATGAAAAGCAATAATAATGGCGAAGTAATGACAACAGCGATTGATATTAATGAGCTTTTTGAAGAGCTGTATAAAGAAAATAAGGACAAAAAGCAACGTAATGTAATTAAAGAGATAGTTAAAGGTTTAAAGCCCTATATTGAAAATGAAGATACATTAAATGAAGTTATTGAAAAGAATTTATCGAAAAAGAAAAGAAATATAATTGAACGTAAAAAAAGACTATACAGAAAGATTAATTTAAACAAATGGTCATACTTTTGTACTTTTACTTATGACGACAAAAAACACACGGAAGAAAGTTTTAAAGAAAAGTTAAGAAATGATTTAAAACATTTAGTCTACCGCAGAGATTGGAAATATATAGGAGTATGGGAACGTAGCCCTAACAATAACAGGTTGCATTTTCACGCACTTATATATGCTCCAACAATGCCGGGAGAGATTGAAGAAATTAAAGATTTCAGCACAAAGAATCATAAAATGCAAAAGACTTATCAAAACACTCACTTTTTAGAGAGATTTGGAAGAAACGATTTCAAACCAATAAACCAACATGAGTTAACATTTTAAAGAATGAAAAGTATTTAGGTGTTTATAAACATAATGAAGAGATTATAGATAATATGTACCCGAAAATAATAGTAAAAGATTTATTTGACAAGATTAGAATAAAAACAAAAAAGAACAATGTTGGAGCAAAAAGTGTGAGAACTAGATTTTTATTAAGAGAAAAATTGACTTGTGCTTATTGTGGCTATCCAATAAGTGCAGAAAGTAGTACGTCAAAAACTAAAAAGATATTTTACTATTACAAATGTTCAGGTAGAAAGCATCATTTTAATGGTTGCATAAAAACAACAATCAGAAAAGAAGTTTTAGAAGAATTTGTAATTGACTTGATAATTTCAGAGTTAAGCAAACCAAAAGTTTTAGATTTAATGATAGATAAGATATTAGAAACTCAAAATCAAGAAGATAATATAATGCTTAAAAATATGGAAAAAGAAAAAAGACAATTAGAATCATCTTTAAATAACATAATGAATGCTATTGAACAAGGAATAATAAATAAGACTACCAATAAGAGAATGAAAGAAATAGAAGATAGTATTGACGATTTAGAATGTAAAATATTAATAGAAAAAGCGAAGTTTAATACAAAGCTTACAAAAGTCGAATGTAAATTTTATTATATTGAAGCTTTGAAAAAAGAGCCAATGTTATTGATAAATAGTGTTATCAAAAACATAACTATGAGTAATGACAGCATTGAAATAACTTTTAATAACTTAAACAAAAAGAGTCCTGATAATCAGGGCTCTTATTTTTATTCCACTTATAAAGATTGTGGTTTGATATTAAACACAAAATATTCGGAAATTAAATTTCATGTCTAACACGGCTAATTTATTCCATGGTGTTCTTGACTTGAGCCTCGATAGAATGATTTTTCTAGGCAAAGGGGCAAGACAGAGAATCGCAAAGCGATTTCTTATTTGCCTTGGCGATAAGCCTAAATCATTCTAACTCACGTCAAGAACCTTTCACAGCATAAAGTAGCCGTATTATGTTATATTATAGCAAATTGTTAGCATCGACATTAAAACCAACCGTTTTCATATTTTTTACTAGTTTATTTCTCCATCCACCTTCTTCACCATCGTAATTATTATAAATAACTCCAATAATATCAGAAGGGACTTCTATTGCTCCTTGTTTAAGAACAAACACTTTATTTCTTCCTAACTTACCAATGAAATAGCCTAGTTCCATTATAACATTTTGACGTGCCCTATATTGTAAATCATCATCAAGTTTTGATTTGCCTAAGTCATCATCACTCAAAAGTATTATTGCATAGGAAGCTTTACTAGCATATTCCTCAAACTTTTCTATAATGGTATTTCCACAATCAGCGTTTTCATGTAGTATAATGGGATTAAATTTAAGTTGGGAAATAGTTCTAGCAACAACTTGTTTTAATTCGTTATTGTGTCCGTGAACAATAAAGACATTTTCATTTATGGTAAATGTCTCATCGTTTTTTTCTAATTGTGTTCTATTTTGACTCTTTTTTGTAGAATTGGCATCAATTACAGAGCAAAGTTCTATTATTTTGAATACTTCTTGATTTAACTGAGAATTAAGCTCATTTAATAACTTGCTACTCTCACTTTCGCCAAAATAACCACCTAGATTATAAGGACCTTCTTTTTTTAATTGTTGGTTATATTTTTCAACATTTTCATTTATCAAGTTGTCTCTTTTATTGTATTCGACTTCAATATTTTTAATATGTATATCTTCAATAAAAGTTTTTTTAGCCATTTGTTGAATTTCTTTAACCCACAATGAAATTTTAGCTCTACGATTATTAAAATCATTATCTGCTTTTGCTAAATTTAAACCTGCAAGTTTAATTGTGTCATAGTCAAACTCTTTCATTATTTTATCCTTTAATGTAAAATTTTTCGCAAAACGCTTGATCGACTGCGTGAAATGTGTTAACATATAACTGGGGTTAATGAAGACACAAATCTATTTGCTAAATAAAACAGCACCAGTTATCAAGACCGGTGCTGTATTTTTTTAATAAAAAAGAATATTAAAATTTATAAAGCACCGATCCCCCTTTCATCGGCCATCCTATTTGCGAATATTTTATCATATATTGTAAATAAAGGCAAATAAAATCGGAAAAAAATAAAAAACCACGGCATTTCGACCGTGGCTCAGAGTGGTGGAGATGATGGGAGTCGCACCCATGTCCTAACACTGTCTGAAATCATATACTACATGTTTAGTTAATGACTAAATTCACAAAATAAAACTAACATTAACACTTTTATTTTGCTATCCTATATTGGTTTGTTATGGGCTAGGAGAACCATACCATCCTTTACCGATAATCGACGTCAGACTTTAATGTATCGGTACCACTAAACTGACGGCAAGGCGACTAAGCAGCCATTGCAAGTTTATTTGAGTTTGCGTTTATATTTAAACGAGTGTGTGATTAACGTGCCACCGCACGACATGCATATCAAAACAGAAAATGCCAGTCGAAACTGTTTCATCCCCGTATATTTATTATATCATAATTTTTTTTAATTTCAATATTTTGGTATAAAAAATTCAAAATAAACAAAAAAATTGCTTAAAAATACAAAAAATTAATAATTTTTACATAAATATTTTATTTTTTGTTAAAAATTTAATATTTTAATTGAATTTTCTTAAAATATATTTAGATTTTTTTATTTACAATTTATTTGATAAAAAATGACAAATTATGATATAATTACTTAAAATAATATTATACAAAGGGGATAGTGTATGAGAAAAACTAAAATAGTAGGAACAATAGGACCAGCAAGCATTGAATTGTCTGTTATGAAAAAATTGGTGCAAGCAGGTCTTAATGTGGTTAGAATAAATTTGTCTCACGCAAAGATAGAAGACATGAATAAAATTTTAAAAAATGTAAAACAAATCAGGCGTGAGCTTAAAGTTCCGCTGCCTATAATGGTGGATACGCGTGGACCAGAAATCAGGGTAAGAACATTTAAAGAAGGTTCTGTAAAAATTAAGAAAGGACAAAAGTTTATTTTTACAGGCAAGGATATTGAAGGTGATGAAACTGCCGTAAGTTTGAATTGTCCTGAGATTGTTAAATGCATAAAAGTTGGCAACAAGATTTTGGCTGTTAATGGTTTGCTAGCATTTAAAGTTGTGGAAATTGTTGATAAAGATATTATCACCAAAGCGATGAATTCTGGTGTGATATCTAATAGGAAAAGTTTGTCTATCCCTGGTGTAAAATTCTCTACACCGTACCTAAATGCTGCAGACAAAAAAGATTTGTTGTGGGCTATAGAAAATGACATTGATTTTGTTGCCGCAAGTTTTGTTAACTCAAAAGAAGATGTTTTAACTCTTAGAAGATTTATCGCAAAGAACAATGGCGACATGAAAATAATTTCTAAAATCGAATCTTTGTTAGGTGTTAAAAACATGGACGAAATTATTGACGCTTCAGATGGCTTGATGGTTGCCCGCGGAGATTTGGGTGTAGAGGTGCCAATGAGTAAATTGCCAAACATCCAAAAAACAATGATAAAAAAATCAGTATCTAAAGGTAAAGCAGTTATAACTGCAACAGAGATGTTAGAAAGTATGATTACATCCAATCGTCCTACTCGCGCAGAAGTAAGCGATGTTGCAAATGCTGTTTATGATGGCACAAGTTGTATAATGCTTTCTGGTGAAACTGCTGCTGGTAAATATCCAGTAGAAGCAGTAAAAATAATGTCTGATGTTGCAGAAGAAACTGAAAAACACATTAAATATGCAAGTCAGTTTACAAAACCAAGTTTTGAGTTAAGTTCAAGCACAGATATGATATCACATAGTGCTGTTGATGCAAGTTTTTCGCACAATATTAAAGCGATTGTGTCATTTACTCATACAGGACTTAGTGCTGGTATGATAAGCAGATTTAGGCCTAGTGTTAAGGTTTTAGGTTTAACACCAACACCAAAAACTTATCGTCAATTGGATCTAATTTGGGGTGTTACTCCATTGCTTACACCAGTTTATAACACTACAGATGAAATGTTTGATATTGCAGACGATTTGATAAAGAAAAAAGGTTATGTAAAATCAGGCGATTCCATTATCGTGACTTGTGGTCCGGCTCAACAACCAGGCAAAACCAATATAATGAAAATCACAGAAATAAAATAATATAATTAATATAATTTGAATATAATACAATAAATGCAAAATCCAATGAAAAAACTTTTTGATAAAACTACAAAGCATGGCAAAGCCATGCGTATAGTTTTTGTTTTGCTTTTGTTTGTAGCGGTTGCTGCTGCAATTTATGCGTTTTTAAAATCTACTGGGCTGTGGATAAAAGTCAACTCTATGGATAAAATTAAAGCTATTGTAGAAAGTGGCGGTGCGTTTAGTTTTGTTATCTTTATTATATTGCAAATTTTACAAACGACAATATTGCAAATACCTGCATTTTTTGTAACAGTTGCAGGTGCATTGGTTTTTGGTAGATGGCAGACTTTTATTATGAGTTATATTGCCGTAATGATTGGTAGTCTAATCATGTTTTGGATTGGCAGAAAAGGTGGCAAAAAGTTTTTAAATTGGTTAGTAGGTGAGGAAGAATCTCAAAAGTGGCAAACTCGTATGTCGCATGGAAAATATTTGTTTTTGCTTATGATGTTGTTCCCTATGTTCCCAGACGATATATTATGCGTTGTCGCGGGCATGACTAATATGAGTTTTAGTTTCTTCTTTTGGACTAACTTGATTGCTCGTGGTTTGGGTATTGCTTGTACAATTTTCTTTGGTAGTGGTGCAATAATACCTTTTTCCGGTTGGGGATTGATTGCTTGGGGTGGCATAATTTTATTTATAGCATTGTTGTTTTATTTTAGTGTTAAGTATCAAAAGAAAATTGATGAAATATTCAGACAATTATTTAAAAAGAATAAAAAAATCAAAAAAGGCAATAAATAATGTTGTCTTTTTTGTAAAAACAAATCAATTATTTTAAATTTGCTTGACAAAGAAAAATTAAAAGTGAAATAATAATTGTGGAGGGATTATGGGATTTTTTAGTAAACAATTATTAGAAGTTATAGAATGGAAAGATGCTTCTAACGATGTGTTAGTATATCGTTTTCCAATGACAAAAAGAGAAGAAATTATGAATAGTTCAACTTTGGTTGTAAGAGAAAGTCAAGTTGCTCTATTTATACATAAAGGTGAAATTGCTGATGTCTTTGGCCCGGGTACATACAAGTTGGCAACAGAAAATATTCCGTTTTTGACAAAAATGTTAAGTTTGTCAACAGGATTTAACTCTCGTATCAAAGCAGAAGTATATTTTATCAATACAAAAAGATTTATGGGGCTTAAGTGGGGCACTCAAAATCCTATCATGATGAGAGATATAGATTTTGGGCATATCCGTTTGCGTGGGTATGGTACTTTTGCAATTAAAGTTGTAGATCCTTCAAAGTTTATGAAGGAGTGTTTTGGCACAAACCCTATTTTTAGAGTAAATGATATTTCTACTCAATATAAATCTAGTTTGATTCAAATCTTGACAGATGTAATTGCAGAAAGCAAAATCGGTGCATTGGACCTTGCTGCAAAATATAAAGAATTAAGCAAGAAAGTGGAAGAACACGCAAAAGAAGAATTTGATGCTCTTGGTTTAAAAGTTTCAAATTTTGTGATTGAAAACTTGTCACTTCCTGAAGATGTGGAAAAGATGCTTGACGAAAGGACAAAAATGGGTGTTATTGCTGATCAAATGGGCACTTATACTCAATATAAGGCAGCAAACGCAATGGGAGATGCTGCAAAAAATCCTAATGGCGGCAACCTCGCTGGTCTTGGTATTGGTTTGGGTGCAGGCGCTCATATGGGAGACATTTTCTCAGATTCGATTTCAAGTGCAAAAAATCGTAAACGCGATGTTGTTGTGGAATGTGTTAAATGTGGTGCGTCTATGCCAGGTAAATCAAAGTTCTGCCCTGAGTGTGGTGCAACACAAGCATTGTCTTGCCCTAAGTGTGGCGAACCTATAAGCAAAGGTAGCAAATTTTGTGTAAATTGTGGCGAAAAACTTACAGTTAGTGGCAAAGTTTGTGGTAAATGTGGTAAAGAACTTGCTCCAGGTGCAAAATTCTGTCCAGATTGTGGAGAAAAGGTTAAATAGGAGGATTTATGTGTCTATTTAAATATAAAGAAAAAAGATACGGCAAATTAACATTAATTTTGGTTTCTCTTGCACTGATTGCGTTAGCGGCTGCTAGTGTTTGGGGTGGCGTGTATGCGTTAAAACATATGGTGCATTGGTCTAGATATATTATTATCGTTGTTGCTTCTATCGTTGGATTGGGCTTGTTGGGCTTTGGCGGATTTATGTTTTCAGTTGCTTTAAGTATGTCTGGCAAATCAAAAAGCGTGCGCGATGGCAACAAAGCAAAAGGTATTTCTGGCACAAGACTTTGCGATGTTTGTGGTAGAGTTATATCTAAAAAAGCAGAGTTTTGTGAACATTGTGGAGATAGACAACAAACTGGTCTTGGTGTTAAACAATGTCCAAACTGCAAAACAAAAAATAGTGCCACTGCAGCATTTTGCGAAAAATGCGGTACAAAATTTTAACTTTTAAAGAAGGTTATATTACCTTCTTTTTTATTGCTAACAACAGACTAAATTTACGAGCGTAGTCAAGTGAATTAGTTTATTATTAATAGTAAGTTTGTTTTTAATTAACAAGTGACAACAAGCGTAATTTTTGTTGTATTTTATATTACTTTCAAAAAAGACATTATTAGACAAAATATTACAAATTCTCTCTAAGCTTTTGTTTTGATTTGATAAATATATTTTGTAACATTTAAAGGCAAAGGGGGAAACATGAAAAGAAAAGTAAAAGGTAAATTATATTTTTTGGCAAAAGACGCCAAATCACGCATGAAAAACTATAACAAAGAAAAATCTATTTTTGAGCAAATACCATACGCAAAGGCATGTTTTGGTGTGCACGAGCAAGAATTGTACGAGCGAGTATGCAGATTGCTTTCTCGTGATGAGATTGTGATAAACCCTATCCAAGAGTTAGTAGACCATAAATATTACAGCACCTTGTCACTAGAGGCAAAGCAAAAATACATATTTGATTTATCTGAAAAATATAAAGAAATGAAACTTCGTTTTGAGCGTGAAAGAGTGGAACTTGCAAAGGTGTCAAATATATAAAATTATTTTGTACAAAATTGTTGACATTTTTACAAAATAGTGTTAATCTCGTAAACATGACTACTTTAAACTACTGCATAGAAACTGCTGCAAGATACAACAAAGAAATTGTATTTGATAAGGTATGTGCTTATCTTAAAATAGAAAAACCAAAAATGTATAGCGAAACAATAGAAGAAGGTATTAAAGAACTTTGTGTTGCAAGGATGTGCAAATCGATAGGTATAAAATGTGCATACAACTACAAAAGCAAGTTCTTTAACTTTTTTTCTATGGTTGTGGGCGAAGCTATTTCGCAAGAACTAGATTTAAGATTATCCATAGCGGATGCAGAAATAAGATTGATTAGGTACGACAAAATAAATTTGGTTAATCAAATTAGGTTTTTTTTAATTTCTTCTAATGTTGACGAGGCTTTTATAGACGCGTTTAACTTTTTGGATAAATTTAAATTTTTGGCAAAATAAACAATATACTTTGCTTTGATTGAACTTGATTTTTTTGTATAAAAAACAAATATTTATAAAAAAAGTTTAGATGTTGTCTAAACTTTTTTTGCTATGATATTGCCAGTATTTGCGTCAATAAGCACACCTAAAGTCTCGCCATTTGTGGCAATTATACCAACATACCAATAATATGTTTTTAACTCGCTGTTAGAATAATCTTTTAAAATTTTCATCACAACTTCTATTTTGTTGTTTTTGTCGCTTGTAATGTTTTTAATTTCTTCTTCTAGGGTTTGATTTGCAATATTTAATGCTGTTGTTTTGTCCACAGCAAAGTTTACAGAAGTATTTTCAAGGTCTTGATTAAAGGCATAACCTGTAAAAGTGATTTGCACATTTACACTTGCATCTGCTGGCACTGCTACGCCTAAATCTATAGCGTAAGAATTGTCATAAGGGCTTTTTTCTAATGTCCCAGTATAGTTTTGTTCGTTTATCGTTACATTGTATCGATAGGTGTCGTTTGCAAGTGGATTGCTGTCAAGACGCATAAATGTAACCACTGCAAAATCTATCATATTGCCAACAATTCCGTCAAGAGAATAGTTTTCTTCTCTCAAACCAGAAGAAAGTGTTGCAGAATACAAACTGTCTTGTCCGGTAAAAAGTTGATTTCGTTCTTCTATCACATAATCTGCAATATTTATTTTTGTTTTTCCACATGCAGATAATGACAAAACAGAAACAATAAGCGCAACAAAAATCAAAAGTTTTTTCTTCATAAAATCTCCTTAAATTTCTGATAAAATATTGTATTAACTTGTCCCTAAAATTAGAACAAAACATTGACAAAAACTCACAAATATTTTACAATTTTTTTATGCTATGTAATCAGTGTCCACGCGCTTGCAATGTAGATAGAAACAAATCTAAAGGTTATTGCGGTACAAAGGACAAAATAAAAATCAGCAAGGTTATGTTGCACCATTACGAAGAGCCAATAATCAGCGGACAAGAAAAAGATATTGGCAGTGGTGCAATCTTTTTTGCGGGTTGCAATCTTAAATGTGTATATTGCCAAAACTATCCAATCAGCCACAATGCAAAAGGCAAAAATACAAGCGTAAAAAAACTTGTCAAAATCATAAAGAAACTAGAAAAAAAGGGTGCATACAACATTAACTTTGTTACACCTACACATTATGCTGATATGATTATCCAAGCTCTTAAAATCTACAAACCTAAAATACCAGTTGTGTGGAATAGTAGCGGATACGAAACAGTAGAAATGGTGGAAGAACTAGGTAATTATGTGGATATCTTTTTGGTAGATTTAAAGTATATGGACAACGCCATTGCACTTAAATATAGCAAGGCAAAAGACTATGTGGAAACTGCCACAAAAGCAATCAAAAAAATGAAAGAATTACAACCTGTCGACATAATAAAAAACGGACTTATGAAAAAATGTATAATTATCCGTCACCTTGTGTTGCCAACGCATACGGACAATAGTTTAAAGTGTTTAGATTTTGTTGCAAATCAAATTGGCAAGGATAGTATCGTAAGCATCATGAGCCAGTACGAACCGCGATACAAAGCACAAAATTATCCAGAAATCAATCGCAAACTAAAACCAATAGAATATAAGCGAGTTGTATCATATGCAATTAAACTTGGTTTAAACAATGCATATACTCAAGATATGTCCAGTGCTGATAGCAAATATACTCCAAAATTTTAAAACAACCAAACAAATTTTGTATGGATATAATACAACAACCAATTTATAAAAAACTAAAAAACCGACATTTTTGTCGGTTTTTTAATATTTTGCAATTCTTCTTGCGTGGCGACCGCCTTCAAACTCGCTTGTTAAAAACACTTGTATTATCTTGATTGCTTTTCTAAAAGAAATAAACCTTGCGCCAATAGTCAAAACATTTGCATCTTCATCCTTACGAGCAAAGAAAGCCTCTACAGTGTCACTTGCGCAAATTGCGCGTATGCCTTTGTTTCTGTTTGCAACAATATTGGCACCAGCACCACTACCGCACATAAATATGCCACAATTATCTTCGTCCTTTAGCACTTCTTCAGTTGCGGGTTGTATCAAATCTGGATAATCATCTTCCGCATCAAATTCTTTTGGCCCCATATAATTATATTCTATATTATGCTTATCAAAATATTTCATCAACTTTTGCATATAATCAAAGCCTGCATGGTCGCAAGACAAAATAATCATGATAAAACCCTCCTAATTTATATGAATATTGTAAACTAAATATCAAAAAAAATCAAACAAAAATACATCAAATAAGTTTTATTGATAGATTTACAATACAACAAATATATGTTATAATATAAATATGGAATTTTTTAAAAACAAAATATGTCCAAGATGTGGCAAAAAAGTAGACAAATCAATTGTTGTATGTCCGTCTTGCCAATTAAATTATGACAAATTTAACACTGCAACAAATGCCGAAGCAAAACAGGCCTTGGCGCAAGGGGAAACTGACCGCGTGCTTATGCGTACAGGTTATCCAAGCGATGTCAAAAAATGGAAACTGATTTTGCTTACAATATTTTTAGGTTTTACAGGTGCACATTATTATTATGTAGGTCGCAAAAAAATGGGTTTGTTTTTTACCGCGTTTTTCATTGTAGGTATAACGCATGCAATCATCACTGCGTATGTCGATGCATCGCCAAAAGGTGATTTGTGGCAAATTTTTACAATGCTGACACTAATTTGGGGAGTGGTTGCAGTTTTATGGTTGGCAGATATTGCAAAAGTTGTGTTTAATAGATTTAAAATACCAGTAAGTAGAAATTAAAAGGAAGATATATGCAAAAACAGTAGTAGTTGGTTTAAGCGGTGGCGTAGATAGTTCGGTGGCGGCATATTTGCTTAAGCAACAAGGTTTTAAAGTTGTCGGTCTGCACATGAGGGGAGAAAATCAACAAACCAGACAAGAAGACGAAAATCGCGTAAAAGAACTTTGTGATAAGTTAGATATAGATTGCGTGGTTGTAGACTATCAAGACCATATGAAAATTGTCAAAGATTATTTTGTAAACGAGTATTTAGCAGGTAGAACTCCAAATCCATGTGTAGTCTGCAACAAAGAAGTTAAATTTAAACCGTTTTTAGACTATATGCAAACTCTTAGTGCAGATTACTTTGCAACAGGTCATTATGCTATTGTAGAACATAACGCAAATGGAACAATCTTAAAAAAAGCAACAGACAAAGATAAGGACCAATCATATTTCCTTTGTAAATTGTCAAACCAACAAATCTCTAAAGTTTTGTTCCCTTTAGGAGAACTTACAAAACAACAAGTCAAACAAATTGCGCAAGACAACAATCTTATAACAAAAAACACAAAAGAAAGTTATGATGTTTGTTTTTTAGGTTCGCAAAAATTTAAAGATTTTATGACAAAAAACTATCCAGAAAAAGCAGGCAATATTGTAGATGTAAAAACTAATACAATTTTAGGTCAGCACACAGGTATATCAAAATATACAATTGGTCAACGCCGTGGTTTAAATATTGGTGGCAAAAATGGTTTTGATGCAGATAGGTGGTTTGTTGTCAAAAAGGACATTGCAACAAACACCTTGTATGTAAGTTGTGGCGAGTGTGAAGAAATGTATTCAACCTCTTGTCTGGTTAAAGATTTTAATTGGATAACAAAAAAACCATTGCAAGACTTTGATTGCTTTGCCAAGTTGCGTTATCGTCAACAAGACCAAAAAGTGCAAGTTAAACTTTTAGATGACGATAAAGTTTTACTAAAGTTTTACACAAAACAACGCGCAGTTACAGTTGGACAGTTTGCAGTTTTGTATTCAGAAGATGGCACATGTTATGGTGGCGGAACAATTGCAGAATTATTTAACGAATAGTTTAAAAAAATTAGCAATTTAATTTTTGTAAAGTTGCTAATTTTTTTTATTATTAAATAAAAATATTGTAATGATAAAATGTTTTATATTAAAAATCATCTATTTTTAAGTGGTTTTTAAAAATAAAAAAATTTAGCACTAAAAAAATAAAAATTTTAAAAAAAATTTAAAAAATGCAAAAAAATGTTTGACTATTATTGTCGAAATGCGGTAACATTATGTTGAAAGTAGTCGATGTCGATGTAGATTGCTTTTAAGAGAGATAACTCTTTAACAAACAAATTTGCAAATTTGTTTGGTGTTTAGGTACACTAACAAAGTTATACAAAAGATTTTTATATTCACCATCCAAAAGGATGAAACCATTAGGGGAAGGGTGAACTAAAAATCCAAACTCAACATGTCTATCAGGATGTTTGTTGGGTTTTAAATAAAACATTGGATAAACCTAAATTTATCCAAAATAAAATTTAAAAAGGGGAAATTAAAAAATGACTAAATTGAAATCTAAAAAGATGACAAAGTCAACATTTGCTATCATCATAATGGCAATTGCAATGGTTGCTCTTATGGCATTTGGCGGCACTTATGCTTACTTTACTGCTACAACAGACAAGAAGTCTGTTACTGGTCTTTCAACAGGTACTGTTCACTTGACAGCATCTGCAATTGCAGCTTCTCCAGATGCAGCTACAATTGAAAACAACAAAGTTGTTCCAGGACAAAAAGTTGCTGGTAGAGTTACAATCGCTAACGCATCTGATGTAAGCACATATGTTTTTGTAAAAATTGTTGCTCAATTAGAAGGCGTTGATGCATCAAATCAAGTTACAGACGAAGATGACTTGGCAGAAGGCAAATATATGCTTGACTTTGCTGACGGTGTTGCTGGATCAGGTGAAGTTGCTAAAACATTAACTCAATATAATGACGGTTCTAAAGATATTGCTGGTGTTTATTACTTTGAAACTGCTCCAGCTGATGCAAACAAAACTTTAGCTATTTATGAAAGTGTTACTTTCAAAGCAATCAGCACAAGTACAGAAGCTACTGCTGGTACTTTGATGGGCAAAACTTTAACTCTTACATTTGCTACAGTTGCAATCCAAAAAGCCACTTTTGACACTGTTCAAGACGCTTACGCTGAAGTTTCTGCTAAATTAGCATAGTCATTTACAAAAAAATCTCTCTAGTGTTGGAGGCATATCAGTGCTCTCTTTAAGAGAGATTTTTTTATATTGTATAAGAAAATCATCATATCGTTCTTAGCGACTATAATGTCATTCTGAGCAACTATGGTGTCATTCTGAGCGAAGTCGAAGAATTTAAAAAGGAATATGTATTAAACTTGTTATATACGCAGTATGACAAACAAAGAAGTTTAAATAACTGCACTTCCTACAACAATGTGTAGTGTCATTCTGAGCGAAGTCGAAGAATCTCAAAAAAATGATATAATACTTCAAAATAAAAATCCACCAGATTGTCTGGTGAATTTATATTTAAAATTGATTTATATCTCTAAAATCTTTAGGTCTTTGGTATCCTGAAAAACCAAATAGTATCCTTCGCTCAATGGGTCTTCTTTATCCAAAGGTAACCATTGATAGTGATTTCCAAGTTCTTCTGGTGCGGGGGTGTTGTAGTTGCATTTTGTTGCATAGCAAATATATTTCATAATATCTTGTTCGTATATTGCACCAATAGAGTATTGTTGTTGGTCTTCGGTTATTTTTACAAACTTAGAGTTTTGTAATAATTTGTTTAAATCTTCGTCTGCTGGATAATTTCAAACACATATTTAAATTGCGGTATAATGCTATCTAAAATTGAAGCCAATTTCTCTGCTTGATTTTGTGTTTCGTCTTGTTTTAAATCTTTTGTGGTATTTGTCAAAATATCGCAATCTTTTTTTGTTTCGGTTTCTTTTTCGGTTGTTTTTTGCAAGTGTAAATTTTGCTCAGAGTAAAAGTATTCTTTATATTTGCAATTTTTACATTTGTCGCAATCTTCACAAGTTGTTTCTGGTTGTATTGTTTCTTGTTGCTCAGCTTCGTCATCAGTAGCGGATTTTGTATCAAACACTGCCGTATCATTAAAATAGTATCCCGCATATGTACCGCCCGCCAAAATTACATTATTGTTATTTTTTGTATCTATTATGGCACAGTAAAAATCAGCATCAATATCAAAGTCGCCAACAAAAGAACTTTCGTATTGTCCGCTTTTGTTAAGCAAATTTGCCGTAAAAACTTCCTTTTTGTGATAAATACCTAATTTGCAATATGCAGTTAGTTCTGCAGTGTTATAAAGACGCAGTTTGCATTTTAGCAAGTCGTCTTCTTGATAGAGTGTAAGGATGCCACGGCCATCATGCTCTTTGGCAATAGAAGATAAAATTAATGTTTTGCTTTTCATACAAATATTATATCAGTTTAATTTTTATCATATGACAAGAAATTTGTTGATATTAGCACCAAACTTAAAAATAATGACGAAATCTGCATAATTTTAAAAAATCTTTTTGGCAATATAAATAGTTTATAATTGACATAAATTTTTAGGTGTGTTATTATTGTATGGAACAAATTGTTTGCTGTTATTTTTATTTGTATTAATGGCAATAATTAATGCGGAGATATCATGAAAAAGTTTACTAGAATTTTATTATGTTTGGTTTTGTGCGTGTTCAGTGTCACCATGTTTGCTTGTCGTGACAAACGCACTGATAAGGAAAAGGCCTTTACTTATCCTACAACAGGGGATATACATGCAGGTTTTAACGATGGCATGGCAGTGCAAAAAGGCAATTACTTATATTTTGTAAATGGTTACATTTCTTCAACTGACAACACAAAACATATTAGATATGGCTCTTATCATGTTGGTGCGCTTATGCTTGCAAAGTTTGATCAAAATGGCAATCTTGTAACCAAAGGTAACGGCGCTATTGATGACCAATATTTGATTACTATGAGTGATAAATTAAGTGGTTTCCAAGCAACAAGCCTTTTTATTGCTGGCGATTATCTATATTTTACAAGCACTTGTCAAGAAGATGACAATAACGAAACTTGGGCACAAAATCGTGTTGACTTTAATCGTATCAAGTTGGATAAAACTTCAGAGGTGGAAAGGATTTATCAATCAGAAGTTGACCACACAGTTGGAGATACATCTAATTTGGAATTTAGATTTTATAACACTTCTTTAATTGTATGGGAAAAGGGCACTAACTCTGATGACAAAAAAGATGTTAAAACAAGCGTTTTGTATCATATCGATTTGTATTCTTTAAACAAAACAGAAGTGGCAAGAAATGTTAAAACAGCTGTCTTTGGCGATAATGATGTTTTCTATGTTGTTGACAACAACTTAAACAGATTGCAATCAAATGGCACAAACTCAAATTTTGTCGGTTTTGATAGCGAAGTTAAGGTTGTAGATATTCAAAGTGATTATGTTTTTGCAGTTTACAATTCAGAATTAAAAAAATATAAAATATCAACAAAAACTGATATGGGTACAGTGCTTTTAGATTATTCAACTTATGATAAGGTAGTTATAACACCTGATGCAAAAGTTGTTATTGCTATTGGCGATAATATTATAGAATATTTTGCAAATGGTTCTCTATTGGCTGACGATAGTTTTGTGGAAGACGAAGATACAGACAAAATCAACTTTATTGGCTTTGCAAATGGTTGTATCGTTTATTATGATGATGAAAACACAATAAAAACAGTAAGTTATGCAGAACTTAGTTCAGATATAAACACTGTAATTGAGTTAGAAACAATGAAAACAAGCTATTTTGATATTGATGGCAGTCATTTATATTATTACGACACAGTTGGCTCTAATGATTATTTGCATAGAGTAAAACTTGACGCAGTGTCACCAGAGGCACAATTGGTGGGAAGTTACTTACAAGTTGATATCCCTACAACATAACAAAATAAAAACACCTAATTAATAGGTGTTTTTTGATTGCTTATATTGATTTTTAATTTATTTCTTTTTCTTTTGTTTAGATTTTTCAAATTGTATTTTAGCTTTGTCTGCTTTTGCTTTTTGTATTTGGTCGTATTGTTTTTGTGATAATTTTCTAGCAATCATAATTTTTGTTTCGTTTGTTGGAGTAAGTTCTTTACAGTATCTTGTAAGTTTGCTTATTAAATCTTCAAAATTTTCATCAGTTTTTGTGGAACTATGTTGATAGATTGTCAAAATGTTTGCGTTGACTTTTTGATTTAAATAATGATTAGTATAAACATCAGTGTCAAAAGAGTAGGTGATTTTAAGCCCTGTCATATTAATACTGCGATACTCTTTACTTGTTGTTTCAATCACATAAGCAACTTGCAACTTTCTCATCAAAAATTCTGGGTCAAAATTAATGGAAGACATAAACATTGCTTTAAAGTTGTCAATCAAAAATTCTTTGTGTCTTAAAATTTTGTCCATTGGTTTGATTTGTTTTGTAAAGTGTTTATAGTTTGTCCTTACATTGTATTTAAAAGACGAGTTGATTTTTTCAGTTGCCATGTTTAATTCACAAAATTTGCCAATTTGTGTTTTGTATAAAACAATGTTAGATTTTTCTAAATCGTGGTTAGGAGTGTCGTAATAAGTGAAGGTTTTTTTAATTGTCTCTTCATACTCCATATTGTATTTACCAAAAAATTCGTTTAACTCCAAAACCTTGTCTTTAGATTTTGCGTTAAACATTTCAAATCTGCGTTTTTGTCTAATGATATCTAATGGACGCATAATACCCCTTTATATATTATTAGTTTAGATAAATTTTGAAAAAAAAACAACAAAAATGTGGCAATTTTTAAAATTAATTGATATAATTCTTGCATGACTTTATATAATCAAATTTTTTTAGATAGAATGCAACATTTGTTGCGTAAAGATTATCAAGCTTTTTTAAAAAGTTTGGAAAGTGAAAACGAAAAAGCTATTTTTGTAAATCAAAATAAAATAAAAGTAGAAAACTTTAAAAATATTGTAGATTTTGACATAAAACCTATCCCTTACGAAAAAGCGGGTTTCTATGTTGACAATCAAAAAAAAGGCAGACATCCACTTCATCATTGTGGTGCTTTTTATATGCAAGAGCCAAGTGCTATGTTTACGGTAAACTGCATGCAATTTAAAGGCGACGAAAAGGTTTTAGATATGTGTGCTGCTCCTGGTGGCAAAACTATACAACTTGCCAATCGTGTACCAAATGGAGTTGTTGTAAGCAACGAGTATAACAAAGCAAGAAGTGAAATTTTGTTTTCTAACATCGAACGCATGGGTTTAAAAAATGTTATAATAACAAACGAAGACTCTAAAAATCTTGCCAAAGCATATTCTGGTTGTTTTGATGTTGTATTGGTAGATGCTCCTTGCAGTGGAGAAGGTATGTTCAGAAAGGGTGCTGAAATTGTTGAACAATGGAGCCCTAATCATCCTATCATGTGTCAAGAAAGACAATTAGATATTTTACAATCAGCAGACAAAGTCTTAAAACAAGACGGTTATTTGATATATTCCACTTGTACATATTCTTTAGAAGAAAACGAGCAAGTTGTCAAACAATTTTTGCAAAATCATGATTATCAACTGATTGATATTGATGCTCCCTTTACGCGTGGTGTAGATTTACCAGAAACAGTTAGGTTGTATCCGCATATAGTAAAAGGTGAGGGTCAATTTGTTGCATTGTTAAGAAAAAAATCACCTTCTTCAGAGCAAAACTATTCTAATGTAAAATTTAATGAAGATAAAAAAGCACAGGATTTTTTTGAAAAACATACAAAAAACAAACAAAAATTGGTAAGTTTTAAAAATTTTGCATACTATGTTCCAGATTTATCATTAATAAAGAAAGATATTAACTATGTTTCTATTGGTGTAAGGATAGGAGAATCTAAACAAGCAAGGTTTGAACCGCATCACAATTTGTATACCGCCTTTGGTAATCAATTTGTAAATAAGTTAGAACTTGATTTTAACGATGCCAGATTGACAAAATACCTTAAAGGCGAAACATTTGATGTTGATTTGCTGGAGGGGTATGGAGCAATTATTGTAAATGGATGTGCATTAGGTGGGTTTAAGATTAGTGCGAAAAAATTTAAAAATCATTACCCAAAAGGCTTAAGAAACTTTAAATAATGGCATTTTTTTGCAAAAAATTTAATTTTTTTGGTTTTTTTATAAAAAATTTTAAAAAAGGTATTGAAAATTTGCAGTTATTGCTGTATAATAATCAAAACTTTTAATGTAAGGAGAGGAATTATGCAAGCATGGATGGCATTTGTTAGCATTATCGCTATTGTGGCAATCGTTTTGGTTGCTGGTGGTTTGATTGCTTTTATCGGTCACATGATTATTGGTGCTTTTGATAAAGACAACAACAAAACTCAAAAGAAGGCAGAAATTATCGATTATTCTGAATTTAAACAACTTGAAACTGCAAAAGTCCAAGAAGACAAAGAATATGATTTTGATGCTATTGATGAAGTTAAAGCAGAAAAGGAAAAAGAACTTCTTGAAGCTGAACTTGAAGAAGATGGTTTTAAACTTGACGAAACAATCGACGATGCTGATTTAGAAGAAATTGAAAATCGTCTTAAAGAAGAAAACGAAAAGTCAGACGAAACCTTGGAAGAAGTTACAGAAGATATATCAGAAGTTGAAAATACCGTGGACGCTGAAGAAACAACAGAAGTTGAAGCTGAAGAAACAGTAGAAACTGAACAAGATGCAGAAGAAATAATTGAAGAAGTTGAAGCAGAAGAAGTTGACGATATGGATATAGATAATCTTCTTGAAGAAATTTCAGAAGAAACTATTGAAGAAGCAAAAACAGAATCTCAAGAAGAAAACGCTGTAGAAATGGATCCAGTTTTGATGAATTATAGCATTGATGATTATCTTGATTCTGATAAAGAAGATGAAGTTGTTGAAGAAGTAGAAGAAATTGAAAACGACGAAGAAACACAAGAAGTTTCAGAAAGCATTGAAGAAGAAGTTGAATCTGAAGAAATTGAAGAAGTTGAAGAAGAAACTGAAATTGCAGAAGAAATAGTAGAAGATCAAGACGACGAAGATGAAGGTGAAGAAATTGCACCTGAACTTATTGAAGAAAAATCAGAAGAACAAAAAGAAATTGAATCTTTAAAAGCTCAACTTGCAGAACTTAACAAAAAACTTGAAGAAGCTAGAAACAACAAAACAGAAGTTATATCAATTGATATGACTGAAGAAGAATGTGTTAACAGACTTGAAGTTTTGGAAGAAAGATTAAAAAATGTTAAAAAAGAATACAAAATCAACATGAAAGAATATCGTCCATTGAAAAAAGTAATGAACGATTTAGAAAAATATCAAACAAAATTAAGAAGAAAAGAAACAATCGTTGCTAAAAAGAAGGTTGCTTTGTATGGCGTAAACAACTATGTTGATATCGACAAAGAACGTGCAGAAAAACTTGCAAACGAACTTGAACTTCTTGATGGCTTGAGATTGAGTGTGAATCACTGCGAAGAAGTGATCAGTGCAAACAAAGATAGATTCCCAATCTTAGAACATACAAACAAGATTTTGGAAGATCAAATTGCTCACATCGAAGCAGATATTGCAACAACAACTGCAACACTTAACAAAATTCGTGAACAAAACGGAGAAGAAGGTTCTGAAGAATAAGAAATTAACACCCTGTCAAAAGGGTGTTTTTTCGTGCTTTTTTTTGATCTTTTGTGTGCTATTTGTGTTCAGACAAGTGTTGAATTAGTTGCCAAAATTTCATATATTTGCTAAAATATTGTCAACTATATATTATATATCTAGTAATTAGCTTTTAAAAGGAATACATTTTATGGGATTATTTTCTTATTTGTTTGCATCAGACAATAAAAGAAGTTTGATGAAGATAGAAAAAATTGTAAATCAAATTGAAGACAAGGCAGATGTGTATGCTAAAATGACTGACGAAGAATTGCAAGCACAAACTCCAGCTTTTAAAGAACGCCTTAAAAATGGCGAAAAAATGGATGATATTTTGGTAGAGGCTTTTGCTGTGGTAAGGGAAGCTGCTACTCGTGTTTTAAAACAACGACATTTCCACGTGCAATTGATTGGTGGTGTTGTTTTGCATCAAGGTCGTATTGCAGAAATGCGCACAGGTGAAGGTAAAACATTGACTGCTACAACTGCAGTTTACCTAAACGCTTTATCAGGCCATAATGTACATGTTATTACTGTCAACGAATATTTGGCATCATCTCAAGCAGAAATCATGGGACGCTTGTACAAGTTTTTAGGTTTGACAATAGGTGTTACACTTTCTGGACAGTCTCCTGAAGAAAAGAAAAACGCATATCAATGTGATATCGTTTATGGTACAAACAGCGAATTTGGTTTTGACTATTTGCGTGACAATATGCAAGTTGACAAACAATACAAAGTACAACGCGGTCACCACTTTTGTATTGTCGACGAAGTGGACTCTATTTTGATTGACGAAGCAAGAACACCACTTATCATATCTGGTATTGGTGGCAAAACAAGCGAATTGTATGTTGTTGCTGATAAGTTTGTTAAAGGTTTAAAAGAAGAAGATTTCGATATAGATATCAAACATAAACAAATCCGTTTGACAGAGACAGGTGTTGAAAAGGCAGAAGCATTCTTTAAATTAGATAACTTGTCTGATATCACTAATCTTGAAATTAATCACCACATAAACAATGCTTTGCGCGCAAACAAGATTATGGTTCGTGATATAAATTACATTGTAAAAGATAACGAAATTTTGATTGTTGATGAGTTTACTGGTCGTGTTATGCAAGGTAGACGCTATTCAGAAGGTTTGCACCAAGCAATTGAAGCTAAAGAACATGTAGATATTAAAGAAGAAAACAAAACTTTGGCTACTATTACTTTGCAAAACTACTTTAAACTGTATAGCAAACTTAGTGGTATGACTGGTACTGCAAAAACAGAAGAAAGTGAATTTAACAAAATTTATAGTTTGGACGTTGTTACTATACCTACAAACAAACCAGTGCAAAGAATAGACGAACAAGATTTGATTTTCTTTACAGAAGATGCAAAATTTAAAGCGATTGTAGAAGAAATTAAAGAAAAATACGAAAAAGGTCAACCAATTTTGGTAGGTACTGCATCAGTAGAAAAATCAGAGCGTATCAGTAAAGATATCAAACGTTTAGGTATTCCGCACAACCTTTTAAACGCAAAAAATCACGAACTAGAAAGTCAAATCGTCGCTCAATCTGGACGTGTTGGAAGTGTTACTATTGCTACAAATATGGCTGGTCGTGGTACAGATATTTTGTTGGGTGGTAATCCGGAATTTTTGGCAAAGCAAAAACTAATCAGTCAAAATGTAGAGCCAGAAATTATTGATAAAATAACAACATATAACTCAAATCTTTCAGACGAAGAATTGGTTATAAAAGAAAAGTATCAAAAATATTACCAAGAGTTTAAAAAGCAAACAGATGAAGAAAAAGAAAAAGTTCTTGCGCTTGGTGGTCTTCATATTTTGGGTACGGAACGCCATGAATCACGACGTATTGACAACCAATTGCGCGGTCGTGCTGGTCGTCAAGGAGACCCAGGCTCAAGCATCTTCTTTATCTCTTTGGAAGACGAATTGCCACAAAGATTTGGTGAAGATAGGATGAAAAACTGGTTCTCTATCGCTTTCCGTGGCAATGAAGATATGCCTTTACAATCAAGAATTTTGACTCGTTTCTTTGAAACAGCTCAAAAGAAGGTAGAAGCAATGAACTTTGGCATAAGAAAAAATGTCCTTGAGTATGATGATGTACTAAATAAACAAAGACAAATTATTTATGCTGAACGCGACAAAACTCTTGATGGGGTAGATATTCATCCGCAAATTGTAGAAATGATCAAAGAATATATTTTTGACCAATGTGCTATATATTTGGATGAGACAAAGCCAAGTTATGAATGGAATTTGGAACCATTAAATAATGCATTAGAAAGTAAGTTGCTAGACAAAGATACAAACCTTGTTACTAAAGAACTTGTAGAAGATATGGGTATCGAGGCAGCATCAACCGTAATTTACGAAAAGATAATCGAAATTTACAACAAAAAGATTGAAGATGTGCAAAAAATTGGTCTTGATTTCTCGCGTGTTGAGCGTGACACATTGCTTAGAGTGGTTGATAAGTTCTGGACAGACCATATCGACGCCATGAACACTTTAAGGAACGAAATCACAATTTTGGCATATGGTCAAAAAGATCCAATCGTAGCATACAAAAACCAAGGTTTTGAAATGTTTGACAATATGATTAGTGAAATAAGAGAATATACAGCATCTGCATTGTTTAGATCAAAAATCAAAATTAATGTTCTCCCTGCAAAACCAAAAGGACCTGTCGCGATGGGTAATGTAAACAAAATGGAAAACATAGTAGCAAAAAGAAGCGCACATATAGGCAGAAACGATTTATGCTCTTGTGGAAGTGGCAAAAAATATAAAAACTGTTGCATGCTAAAACAAAACAAAAATTAAGGCATAACGCCTTAATTTTTTAAACTTGTGATATTGACAATTAGTTGCTTGTGTGTTAATATTCTAACAGGTAAAAGTATGGGTAAAAAATTCTCAAAAAGTAACAATAAATTACAAATTTTAAGCACTTTTGATAAGCATACAGCAACCAAGTTAGTTTCTGTGTTAAGCAGTCAAGGGATAAAATCTAACTATTTTTTTAATAATAGTGAATATGTTTTAGAAATTAAATATTATGATTTAAAGAAAGCTATTGAAATTTTGGCTTATTGCATAACAAAAAAGGATTTTAAAGTATATTGTTGGCTTGCACCATATTGGCAACAATATGCTCCAGAGTTTTGGCAAAAACGCAATGAAGACATTAACGAGGTTTAAAATTATCCACTTTGTTGTGGATATTTTTTATTTAAAATCAACCACACTTTTCAAGTAGATATCTTTACATTTTATGCAAAATAACATATAATTTTATTATAGGAACATAATAAATCTATGGGAATAAAAAATTTTTTTGATTTAAGAAAAATAAAAAAATTTAGGAAAAAGCACAAAATTGGATTATGTCTTAGCGGTGGTGGTGCGCGTGGTTTTTCGTATATTGGTGTTTTTAAAGCCTTAGAAGAAAACGGTATAAAATTTGATATGGTTGCAGGTACCAGTGTGGGTAGTTTGTTTGGTGCGCTTTATGCGTCTGGTATGACAGTTGAAGAAATGGCTGAGAAAGCAAAAAATATAAAAAATAAGGATTTCAGAAACTCAAAACTTGGTTTTTTGCCATCAAAAATGGATAGATTGTCTGAAACTCTAGATAATGTATTGCCTGCTAAAAAGATAGAAGATTTGCAAATGCCATATTATGCAGTTGCAGTAGATTTAAGAACTGGTAAAGAAATACATTTTAATGAAGGTAATTTAACATCTATTATAACAGGTAGTTGTGCAATACCAGGTGTATTTGTGCCAGTAAAGTATAAAAATATGCTGTTGGTTGATGGTGGTGTGTCTAACAATATTCCAGCAGATGTTTTAAAGTCTAATGGTTGTGATTATGTTGTGACCATAGATTGTAATTGCACTCGCGGTGGTGGAACAAATAGTAATAGTTTAATAACTCAGTTTTTTACCAGCGTCGGCATAATGATGGTAAACAACTCTAAAAAAGGTCATAAATGCAGTGATGTCCTTGTGTGTCCTGATATGAAAAGATTTAATTCTTTAAAGATTATTGATAAAGAAGAAATGATAAAAGAAGGATATAAAGCAACTATGGAAAAGATGCCTGAAATTAAAAAATTGTTTGCAGGTAAAATTGATAAAAAATAATGACAAAACAACAAAAGATAAAAAATTTAATTATTTCTTTAATATTTATAATGATTTTTTCATTATTTGGTGTTTTTTATGCAAATATTAATTTAAAAATAAATAATTCGTTAGCAAATAATTTTAATTTTGTTAGTGTTAAAAATTCTTTGATGGTTCATTTTGTTTCGGTTGGACAAGGCGATGCTGTTGCAATAAACTTGCCAGATGATAAAATTATGCTTATAGATTGTGGACCAGAAAGTTGTAACACAAATTATACACAATATTTGCAAGATACGGTTTTAAACACAAAAAGGGATAAAGTTATTGATTATCTTGTTTTAACTCACTCAGACTTAGATCATATCGGTGGAGCATTAAGACTGTTACAAAATTTTGCTGTTAAAACTATCTTTATGCCAGTAATGGTAGAAGAAACAGATTTTTATCTAGAGTTTAAAAGTATAGTTGATGCTAAAAATTATAATCAAATACAAATCGAAAATGGTTTAAACTTATCTACAAATAATTACAAGATAGATTTTTATGTTTCAGATTTAGCAACAGAAGAAAATGATTTGTGTCCAATAATAAAATTAAATTATTTAAATAAAACTTTTTTGTTTACGGGTGATATAAGTTCAGCAGTAGAAACTGAGATGGTTAACAAAATAGGCAATACTCTTGATTGTGATGTTTTGAAAGTGGCGCATCATGGCAGTAAATACTCTACAAGCATGGACTTTTTGACCCATACAACGCCACAATTCGCAGTTATTTCTTGTGGACAAAATAGTTACGGTCACCCAACTGCAGAGGTTGTCAATAATTTACAATCGTGTGGTGCAAATATTTTGCGTACTGATATAAGTGGAAATATTGCATTTGTTGTTAACAATCAACTTAACTTAAAAGTTTTAAGCGGAAGTATAAAAACGACAGGCATGTATTTGGATATCAGAATTTTAATTGTTGTGCTTGATTGTGTTATTTTAATAAACGGAATCACACTCTTTTTAAGAAAAAGCAAGAAGAAAAAACATGCAAGATAAATTTGCTTGAAATCTTTTTTGTATTTTGATAAAATAATAAAAACTATGGGAGGGTTTATGAGTAATATAACCATAGTTGGCTTGGATTATGAAAATGTAAAAATTTTTGCAAACAAGCTTGCTGAAAAAATGAATTATCAATATATAGATGCGGTAGAAGTTTTTGATTTGTATTTGGTTAAAAGTGCACAACTTCCGCTGCAATTTGCAGACGAATTGTTGCAAAAAAAAGAGGCGGAGATTTTAAAAAATCTATCAGTAAAAAATGATGTAATAATTAGTATCAGTGCAGATATGTTTTTATCTAATCAAAATTATTTAATATTAAATAATAACTGTAAAATATTAATTAATAAAGAAAATTTAAATAATATCGATAAAAATATAGAAAAATTAATAAAAAATCATTGTAATTTTGAATTTAATCAAAAAAATTTAAATTATTTAGACATAATAAATAAAATAAGGGGTTAATTTATGTTGGATAAAATGGTATCAAGAGAATTAAAAATTTTGGCACTAGAAACAATCAACAATGCTGGCAGTGGACATTCTGGTTCGGTGCTTTCTTGTGGGGATATTTTGTATACATTGTATACTAGGCATTTGCTTTCAAACGGCACAAAGTCTATGAACAGAGACAGGTTTGTTTTAAGCAATGGGCATGCTTGTGCCGGATTATATTCTATACTTGCTGGATTGCAATATTTTGATATAGAAGAACTAAAGTTGTTTAGGAAATATAACGGAAGGCTTACTGGACATCCAGAAATTGATGTGCCTGGTATTGATGCTGCAACAGGACCGCTTGGCCAGGGTGTTGCAAATGCTGTTGGTATGGCTATAGCAGAAAGCATTATGAGTCAAAGATTTAATTTAAATCATCACACTTATTGCATGGTTGGAGATGGTTGTTTACAAGAAGGTGTTGCAATGGAAGCCTTGTCTATTGCAGGATTATATAAGTTAAACAAATTTATATTATTATATGATAAAAACGATGTTACACTTGATGGAAAATTGTCTGATTCTAGTTCCGACAACATGGTAAGAAAATTTATTGCAATGAATTTTAATGTGATTGAGTGTAATGGTCATAATATCCGCATGATTGATGAAGCGATTGCACGAGCAAAACAATCTAAAGATAAACCAAGCGTTATTATTTTCCATACAATAATTGGCAAAGATACTGACATTGCAGGCAGCAACAAAAGTCATGGCAAAGTTTATTCAGCACAAGAGATTGATAAACTAAGAAAATACTATAAAATCAACTCACCTGTTATGGGGTTATCCGAACAAGCAAAAGAAAGATTGTTATCATTGCGTGCAAAAATTACACAAAAATTTGAAGAAAGAGTACAAAATTTTAATAATTTTATAAAAAATGATGAAAAAATTGAAAAATTATATTTAAAATTTATAAATAATGATTTTAAATTTAAAATAAGAAGCAACAAAAAGGATATGTCAACAAGGGAAGCAAACAATATCGTTTTAAATGATATTGCAAAAACACAAGAAAACTTGTTGGTGTTATCTGCAGACTTATCAAGCAGTACAAAAGTAAAAATAAACGATAGTAACAACTATTCCGCAAAAAACAGACTGGGTAAAAATATAGCTGTAGGCATAAGAGAACATGCCATGGGTGCTATTGCCAATGGTATTGCATTGCATGGTGGTTTTGTTGTAACTTGTTCTACTTTCTTAACATTTAGCAATTATATGATGCCAGCTATTCGTATGGCAGGGATTATGAATTTGCCTGTATTGTTTGCTTTCAGTCACTCAAGTGTTTATGAAACACCAGACGGTGTTACTCATATCCCTGTTGAGCAACTTGACCAGTTGAGAATAATTCCTAATATGACTGTTGTTCGCCCATGCTGTTTAAATGAGTGTGCAGCGGCATATGAAACGTTTTTTAAACGCAAACGACCTATGTGCTTAAGTTTATCGCGCGGAGATTTGCCAGGATATCCTATATATGAAAATATGGACAAAGGTGCATATTTAATGACAAATAACAAAGCAGAAATAAATATTATGGCAAGTGGTAGTGAAGTTTCAATAGCAATGCAAGTTAAAGACATCTTGAAAGGTAAATTAATTGCAAATGTAATCAGTGTACCAAGCCTTGAAATTTTTGATGAACAAACAAAAGCGTATAAGAACAAAATACTTAATAAACCTATTTTTGTCATAGAAAGTAGCACTTGTGTTAAATATTTAAAATATACAACAGAAGATAAAATATTTAATGTTTGTGATTTTGGTGTTTCTGGTGACGAAATCAACCTAAAAAAGCATTTTGGCTACGATGCAAATATTATTGCAGAAAAGATTTTAAAGATAATTAAAAAATAAATTAAAAAAATTTAAATATTTGCGAATAATATATCAAATTCTTCACATGATATTAATGTAAGGTTTATCCTTACAGCTTAGAGAGACAGTTCTATGCTCTAAAAAAATTGTGTTATTTGTTTATTAACACTCAAATTGATTTAATAATTTTATTTGTTAATCCAACTTGAATTTTGTTTTTAAACTTAGATGATACACAGTTTCGAGTGTAAACAACGTCTCTCTTTTTTTTACAAAAAAAGGAACGATATAAATTCGTTCCTTTTTGTAAATGTAATATTAACGTTTGCTGAATTGTGGAGCACGACGAGCTTTCTTAAGACCGTATTTTTTACGTTCTTTCTTTCGAGCATCACGAGTTACAAAACCAGCTTTTTTAAGTTCTGGACGAAGTTCAGGTCTGAATTCGATCAAAGCTCTTGTGATACCATGACGAATTGCGCCTGCTTGACCAGCTTTGCCACCACCATAAATGTTTACAACAACATCAACACTGTTTAATGTTTCTGTCAAAACCAATGGTTGGCGAACGATTGTCTTTAATGTTTCAAGATCAAAATATTCATCAATATTTTTATCGTTGATTGTGATGTTACCACTACCAGTAGTGATACGAACTCTTGCTACTGAGCATTTTCTTCTGCCTGTGCCTAAAAATTCTTGAGCTTTAGATTTAGCTTTAGTAGTTTTAGTTGTTTTCTTTTCAGCAGTCTTTTTAACTGTTTTCTTTTCTACAATTTCTTCAGCCATTAGATTTTACCTCCGTTCCAAACTTCTGGTTTTTGAGCTTGATTGTTGTGTTCAGCACCTTTGTAGATGTGGCAGTGGTTAGCCATTGTTCTACCAAGAGTGTTTTTTGGCAACATACCTTTGATTGCTCTCATAAGAGCAACATCGCTTTGTTCAGCCATCATTTTCTTATATTGAATAAGTTTTAAACCTGATGTGTAACCAGAATAACGTTTGAAGTATTTTTGTTCTTCTTTTTTACCTGTTAAGATAAGTTTGTCACTATTTAAAATAATAACATAGTCACCACAGTCTACATTTGGTGTGAAAGTGGCTTTGTGTTTGCCACGAAGAAGCATAGCAGCTTCAGCAGCAACACGACCTAAAGCCTTACCTTCAGCATCGATAATGTACCATTTCTTTTCAACTGTGGAGTTATTAAGCATTAATGTTTTCATTATATAATATCTCCTTTAAAAATTGTTAAGCCTTATTTCGCGTTCGGCTTAAATGCTAAAGGCAACTATCCCGTGTGGCAGGAAAAATCGCCCCTTAGCGAGCAATACGAATAAATTATAGTAAAAAACAAACAAATTGTCAACACTTTTTTTAAATTTTATTTAAAATAACCGCACCCGTGTGTAAAGTATGGTTGTTGGTATAGTATTATTGTTAATTTTTTGTTATATATGTTGCTATGAAATAAAAAAAACAAGGCTGATTTGTCTTGTTTTTGTTTTAAAAATATTAATATTCCACATTATAAAGATATAAATTTTCTGGTGGGGCTGTAAATTTGCATTTGTAGGTTGTAAAAAGTGTGTTTTTAAGTTCTTTTAAGTTGAGTTTACCTTCACCAACTTTTAGCATGGTTCCAACAATGTTACGCACCATTTTATATAAAAAGCCATTGCCTTTGATGTAAAAATTTAGATAGTTGTTTTCTTTTTTAAGATTTGCTTTGTAGATTGTGCGTATAGTGGTTTCAGTTTCACTCCCGCTTGCTTGAAAACCTTTAAAATCGTGTGTACCAACAATAAGATGTAAAAACTTTTTCATTGCTTTAAAATTTAAATTTGGATTTAAATGTAGGGCGTCACATTGTAAAGGTAATTCTATATTAGAAGTATACATTTTGTAAACATAAGTTTTGTTTTTTGCATCAAAGCGCGCATGTATTGGGGATATTTTGATGTCTAGCACACGAATATCTTTTGGTAAAATTCCGTTCATTGAATGCAAAAACTTTTTAAAATCAATTTTCTTTTCTGTTTCAAAATGTACTGGTTGATTAAAAGCCGAAACTTTTGCGTCTGTCCTTCCACTGCCTGTGGTTAAAACATCTTCTTTAAGTATTGTTTTAAGTGCCATTTCAAGATTATCTTGAATAGTATTTTTATTTGGTTGTTTTTGAAAACCATTATAACTAAGTCCGTTGTATTGGACACGCATTAAATATCTCATAATAATATTCTACCATAAAATATATTAAAAGTAAAGTTTAAATTTATTTGCACTTTATTTTTCAAAATGATAAACTAAATTTAATAAATATAGTTTCTTTTACAAAAGGGGTAATATGAAAAAAGTTATTATCGATGGCAACAATGCAGCATCTAACATAGCATATATGTTTAATGATGTAGCAGTTATTTATCCAATAACACCAAGCAGTCCAATGGCGGAAAATTGCGACCAATTTGCAAGTGAAAACAAAAAGAATATTTTTGGTTCTACTTTGCGTATTGCTCAAATGCAAAGTGAGGCAGGTGTGGCAGGTGCCGTGCATGGCAGTCTTATTGCTGGTGCAAAGACAACCACTTTTACATCAAGTCAAGGATTGCTTTTGATGATACCAAACATGTATAAAATTGCTGGCGAAGGCTTGCCAATGGTTATGTATGTTGCAGCACGCAGTTTGGCAACGCATGCTCTTAACATTTTTTGTGATTATGGAGATGTGTACGCATGTCTTAAAACAGGTTTTAATATTGTAAACTGCTCTAGCGTGCAAGAAGTAAATGATATCGCCATTGCATGTGAGTTGGCTAGTGTTAAATCTGGCATACCATATATTTGCTTTTTTGATGGATTTAGGACAAGCCATGAAGTGAACACAATAGAACAAACTGAACTTAAAGATTTGTTTAAGATAGTAAATCCTACATACTTTGCAGACTTTAGAAATAGGCCAATAAACAATCACGCACCATATTCTTGCGGGACCAACCAAAACCCTGATGTGTTTATGCAAAATCGTGTGCTTGCTATTGAAAAATATTCTCATGCAATATCTGACTTTGAGTGGGCGCTTGAAAAACAAGAGCAAATTACAAAGCGTCATTACGAAACAATAGAATATCTAGGAGACGAAAATGCCAAAGATGTTGTTGTTGCTATTGGCTCTTGTGCGGATGTACTGGTTCTTGCAAAAAAACAACACAAAGGCAAGGTTGGCATAATCAAAGTAAGGATGTTAAAACCTTTTGATGAAAAGAAGTTTATCCAAAAACTACCAAAAGGCGTAAAAAATATTACTATTTTAGAGCGTAACCTTGATGTAAACGGTGTGGATACTTTGACAAGTTTTGTTTTGTCTGCATTGCACAAAAATAGGGTTATGGCAAAAACATATTCTGGTTGTTATGGGTTAGGAGGCAAGGAGTTTACTCCTGATATGGCACTTGCTGTGTTTGACAACATGTTAAAACGCAAAAAAGAGTTTTTTACACTAGGTGTGTATGATGATGTGACATATACAAATCTAGAAATCAAACCTAAATTTGTGGATAACATTTCTGATTTTAGCATGCGTGTTTATGGTTTGGGCAGTGATGGCAGTGTAAGTTCTGTAAAAAACACAATCAAAATATTAGGTGAAGAAACTACAAGTTTTGTGCAAGGATATTTTGATTACGATTCTAAAAAATCTGGCAGTTTAACAATTTCGCATATGCGTTCCAGTTTTTTGCCTATACATGCGCCTTTTAATCCGCGAGAAGTGGACTTGGTTGTTTGCAATAATGAAGGGTTTATCGAAAAATACGATATTACAGCTTGTTTAAAGAAAAATGGCACTCTTATCATAAATACAAATTACGATTTGGAAACATTAAACAAAAAAATGCCAAACAAAATGAAGCAAGATTTGGTTAAAAACAACATTGCTTTGTATATGATTGATGCCAATAAGATTGCAAGTGAAAATGGTCTTAAAGAAAAAATTAACACAATAATGCAAACAGCATTGTTTAAAGTTACAAATATAATACCATTTAATGTTGCAATGGAAAATATAAAGCGTACAATAGTTAAATCGTATTCTAAAAAAGGTCAAAAAATAGTTGACGCAAACTTGCGTGCGGTTGAAAGTGTAGATGGTGCAATCACAAAAATTGACACTAAAAAATTGGTAATACAAGAAGTGCCAGTGTGTAAAGTGCTACAAGATGAATATTACGAAAAAATCATTGTGCCAACTGCAAACCAAGAAGGCAATGATATACCATGTTCTCTTTTGGATGCAACAGGCAAAATGCCAACTGATACTGCCAAATTTGAAAAACGCGCACTTGCAAAAGAATTGCCAGAATGGATAAGTGAAAAATGTATTCAATGTGGCAGATGTACAATGATGTGTCCACATGCAGCGATACGCCCTGTGATATTTGACCAAAATAAAAAAGTGCCAAAAACATTTACAAGCAGAAAGGCTTTTGTTTGTGACGGCAATTATCGTATGCAAGTAAATACACTTGATTGCACTGGTTGCGGAGTGTGTTCTACAGTTTGTCCAGTAAAAGCACTTATCATGAAAGATAGCAAAGAAATCAGGGATAAAGAAATAGCAAACGAAGAGTTTTTGTTAACACTGCCTACAAATACACCATTTACACCTAACACAGTAAAAGGAGTGCAATTTAAAAAGCCTTATTTTGAGTTTAGTGGTGCGTGTGCAGGTTGCGGAGAAACACCTTATATCAAACTTGCAACTCAGTTGTTTGGCGATAGGATGCTTATTGCAAACGCAACAGGCTGTAGTTCTATTTATGGTGGTACATATCCAACTTGTCCGTATAGTAAGGATAAAGATGGTTTTGGGCCAAGTTGGGCAAATTCTTTGTTTGAAGATAATGCAGAATTTGGTTACGGTATCGCCATCGCAAGAAAAAATCAACGTCAAAATTTTATAAATACATTAAAAGAAAAAAAGTTTAGCAAAAAAATTGCAGAGTTATTAAATCCTTTCTTTGAAAATACAGAAAATCATGAGTACAATAAGCATTTGATTTTAAAACTTAAAGATTACAAACGCGGACACATATTAAAAAATGACGATATTTATTTGTTTGACAATTTAAGTTTGATAACCAGTCCTAGTGTATGGATTTTTGGTGGTGATGGTTGGGCTTACGACATAGGCTTTGGTGGGCTAGACCATGTAGTTGCTAGTGGCGAAAATGTTAATGTACTTATCTTAGATAGTGAAGTATACTCTAACACTGGTGGGCAAACAAGCAAGGCAACACCAAGGGGTGCAACTGCCAAATTTAATGTAACTGGCAAAACAACAAAGAAAAAAGACCTTGCAAGCATGCTAATGACCTATAAAGACGTGTATGTTGCATCTGTATGTATGGGTGCTAATCCTGACCAATGCGTACAAGCTTTTGTTGAAGCAGAGCAATATAATGGTCCAAGTGTTGTTATTGCTTATTCACCTTGCATAAACCATGGTTATAACATGAGAGAAAGTCAAATACATGCCTTTAATTCAGTAAAAAGTGGTTATAACACCTTGTTTAGATACAATCCAAATCAAAAACAACCTATGCAAGTTGACAGTTACGAACCAATGATGAAGTATCGCGAATATGTTGAAACAGAAAACCGTTTTGCTATCCTAGAAAAAATGAACAAAGAAAACAAAAATTCACTTTTAAAACAAAGCGAAAATGATGCTAAACGACGCAGAGAGACTTATCTAAATCAACAAAAATTAAACAAAAAGTAATAAAACTTCAAAATATAATGGTTACCATAACAAAAAAATCCACAATTTGTGGATTTTTTTACTTGATATGTGGGATTATAAACTTACATTGTTGTCGTCTAGAGTAATTAGATAATTTGGTTTGCAAATTTCTACACTTAAAGCAAATATTTCTTTACATGGCGACATCATGCTGTTGATAAATTCGTTTGAAGAATTTGCTGTTAGCATTTCGTATAATTCCTTTATATATGAAGGCACATGTTTTGCATTTTCTAATATGTATTTAACATTTAGTTCTTTTTTATCTACATGCACTTTTTTAAATGCTTTTAGCTTGCTTTCAATCAATTTTAAGTTTTCTAAGTATTGTTCGATATTATATTTAGTGTCCTCAAAGGCTGTTTTTATAGTTTTTTCATCGTCACGATGAGTATAATAAGCAACACCATCTTTAAAGTGAACATGAATTAATGATTTTAAGTAGATTAATGAATAAAGTAGTTTATCATAATACTTGTTACAATCATGTAAAACAATAAAATTTTTCCTTTCTATTTCATCTTTTTTTGTCTTTTTTGCACTAATATTCTTTGTTATTTTTTTTAAGAAACTCATTTTATCTCCTTGTTGTAAAATTATTATACAACACATATCACTTTTTGTCAATATATAAAAAATTAAAATTGATCTTAAAATTTGTTTGTGTTTTTTGGTAAATTTGCTATAATGAAGTTGTTTTGTCTGACTTACAGTAATAATGGTTTATATAGTCTGATAAAACATTAAAAGGATACATAATGGAAATACAAAAACAACTAGCATACGAATTTAACTTAAAAGAATCTTATGCGGAAAACATCATAAATCTTATTGACGAAGGAAACACTATTCCGTTTATCGCGCGTTATAGGAAGGAAATGCACGGTGCATGTGACGATCAAGTATTGCGTGATTTTGCAGATAGACTTAACTATTTGCGTAATTTAAATAAAGAAAAAGAAAAAGTAGAAAAAGTAATTAAAGAGCAAGAAAAGTGGACGCCTGAAATAGAAAAAGCATTGGCAGAAGCACTCACTCTTACAGAAGTGGAAGATATTTACCGTCCATACAAGCCAAAACGCAAAACAAGGGCAACTATGGCAATCGCAAAAGGTTTAGAGCCACTTGCAAATATTATACAAGAACAAGTTGTGACAGAACCAATAGAAAATATTGCAATCCAATATATTGACGAAGAAAAAGGCGTAAAAACAGCAGAAGAAGCTATTGCTGGTGCTAAAGACATCATAGCAGAACGAATCAGTGACGATGCAAACTTGCGTAAAGTTCTTCGTGAAATCATTGCAAAAAAAGCTCAAATCAAAGCTGTTTGGGTAGAAGAAGATGACGAAAATAAAACATACGAAAACTACAAAGACTTTGCTGGCGAAGTTGCAAAAATCCCTAGTCATAGAATCCTAGCACTAAATAGGGGAGAAAAAGAAGATTGCTTGAAAGTTTCAATCGAAATCAACCCAAAACTTACTTTGACAGAAATTGAAAAAGCATATAAAAAGGAAAACGAATTTACAAATCAAATAATCTTAGATACTATTTTGGATAGTTATGATAGATTGTTGTTCCCGTCATTAGAGCGTGAGTGTAGAACTGCTTTAACAGACAAAGCAAACGAACAAGCAATAAAAATGTTTGAAGTCAACTTAAAACCACTTTTGCTTCAAGCCCCTTTAAAGAAAAATGTAATTATGGGTTACGACCCAGGTTATTACAATGGTTGTAAAATTGCAGTTATTGATACAAAAGGTGATGTGTTGGATACGGCAGTTGTACATCCAACTCCACCACAAAACAAAGTAGAAGAAGCAAAGAAAAAACTTACAGAGATGATTGTAAAAAACAATGTAGATATTGTTGCAATCGGCAATGGTACTGCAAGTAAGGAAAGTGAAATTTTGGTGGCGGAATTAATCAAAACTTGCCCGCGTAAAGTAAGCTATGCTATGGTTAATGAGGCGGGTGCGTCAGTATATTCTGCATCAAAGCTTGCGGCAAAAGAATTCCCGGATTTTGATGTAAATTTACGTAGTGCAGTTTCTATTGCGCGTCGTCTTCAAGACCCACTTGCAGAACTTATAAAAATTGATGTTAAATCTATTGGTGTTGGTCAATATCAACACGATATGCCACAAAATCGTTTGACTGAAGTTTTAACCAATACTGTAGAAGATTGTGTAAACAGTGTTGGTGTAGATTTAAACACAGCGTCAGTAAGTTTACTTTCTTATGTGTCTGGTATTTCAAACAGTTTGGCAGAAAATATAGTTGATTATCGTTCTCAAGTTAAACATATTGATGATAGAGCAGAACTTATGAAAGTTAAAAAGATGGGACCTAAAGCCTACGAGCAATGTGCAGGTTTCTTGCGTATTACTGATGGTAAAAATATTTTGGATAACACGGCAGTTCACCCAGAAAGTTATGGCGCAGTAAAAAAATTGTTGGATTTGTTTAATCTAACTGATGAACATATCAAAGCAGGTGAATTGAACATGTTGCCTAGCTTGATAGACAACAAGGGCGAAACAAAAGTGGCAGAAGAAATTGGCATTGGTGTACCAACCTTGCAAGATATTGTTAAAGAACTTTTAAAACCAGGTAGAGATATTCGAGAAGATATGCCTTTGCCAGAACTTAGAAGTGATATCTTATCAATGGAAGATTTGAAACCAGACATGGTACTTGATGGTGTAGTTAGAAATGTTATTGACTTTGGCGCATTTGTGGACATTGGTGTTCACCAAGATGGACTTGTACATATTTCTCAAATAAGTAGCTCGTATATTTCTCATCCAAGTGATGTGCTTAAGGTTGGAGAAAAGGTTAAAGTTAAAATTCTTTCTGTAGACCTTCAAAAGAAGCGTATTTCTTTAACAATGAAGGATATAAACTAATATAAAAGCAACGGGTAATCCGTTGTTTTTTTATTTTTAAAAAGTTTTTTACAAAAATAAATAATTTTGTACAAAAATGTTGACTAATGTAGAATTTTGTGATAAAGTGTAGTTGAAAAAGGTTAAAATAATATGTGCGAAAAAGAAAAGATTTATGGACAAATTTTACCTAACTATTACTTTATAATAAAAATACTTCAAGATTTAGGCATAACAAAAAAGTATATGGGTTTTTATTATTTGGCAGAAATTTTAAATTTACTTATTAATGAAGATTTAAAGATAAGGTCTTTTTCAAGGCAGGTTTATCCTATGCTTGCATCAAAGTATAACAAAAACAGCTGTACTATAGAGCGTGATATCAGAAATGTTATTTCAAGATTTTGGGATGAGCAATTAAAAAATAAACTCAAACTTTTTTGGGATAGGGAAGATACTCCAAGTTGTTGTGAGTTTATTTATATTTTAAAAAATTATTTAGTTATGCAAATTGCTTAAAAATTTGCTAAAATATATGCTTTAAGTACTCTTATTTTATTAAGTGTACTTTTTTTATTTAAATTAAATTGAGCTTTAGAAAATATATCTTCGTTATTGCACATTTTAATTAATTTGTTTAAACCGCAAGTTATTGCTCTGTTTGTGATAGCATACTTTTCTTGTAAAATTGCGATAGCTTGGTTGTATGTTTCGGTAGATTCGTTGTCTTGTTTTATCATATATGTAATAATAAAAGAAAGATATTCAAAAGCGTTGTATCTTTCGTTCATGCCTAAAGTGGACAATAACACATTTACTTTGTTATTAATTAAATTTATTGACAGATTTGTAATTTGGTTTTGCATATTTATATTGTAATATAAATTATAAAAAAAATCAATATTTTTCAATGGATATATAAATTACATTTTTTATTTATAAAATTTATTTTTTTACAAAAAATTACATATTTCGTTTGACAAAGGTTTGTATATATTTTAGAATAATATAAATATTTAGGGGTAAATAATGACAAAAAAGAAGGTTTCTGGGCAAACCATTGCAATAATAGTGTTGGCTATTATATTGATGGCAACTGTTGCATTTGGTGGTGTTTATGCTTATTATAGTACAAGTACCAATAAAGTATCTGGTAAAATAGTTATGGCTACTTTATCTATTGATTATAAATATGATGACCCTGATACTCCAGAAGTGGAAGGTGTAAAGGGTGATAGTGGTGAAAGTCAAATCTTAATTACCAATGTAACAGAAGTTGTTCCTAACGAGATATTGGAAAATACGCCACTGATAGTAACAAATGGTTCTACAGCTCCAATATATCTTGTTGTGTTTTATAGCGTTATTGCAGAAAATAGACTAACACATGTTCCGGTGGTAGATGTAAAAACTGATGGTAAAAAAGTAATTGATGTTGGTGCTGATAAACCAGGCAGTGAGTGGGCAGATTATGTGTTTATGTCTGACAAAAGTGGGTCTATCAATATCATGAGATGTTTGGTTACAATAATTCCACAAAACAAAAGCGAAATTACAGTTATTGGTTCAAATGGTCTAAAATTGCATAAAGATATGAATAACGATTATCAAAATTGCGACATTTGCTTTACGTTCCATGCTTATGCAATAGGTTCAAATGGTTTCCAATTTTCTGACACTACTACAAATGCAGAAAAGTGTGAACAAATTGTATCCGCAATTTACGAAGCTTATGAATATAAAATTACTATCTAATACAAAAAAAAATACGCTTTTTAAGCGTGTTTTTTTTCATATCTAAATCAGGACAAGCATAAATTATGTTATGAGCAAAATTTGGTTATTTATGATAGTTTTAAGTCTTATAGTGACAGCTATTTTTATGCCAAGTACGATAATATCAACAATGATGAATGCAGCAAAGATGGGTGTGACAATGTCGATAGAATTTATTGGTATTTATGCTGTATGGATGGGTTTTATGCAAGTTATGGACGATTGTAAATTAAGCCATAAACTTTCTGATATATTAAGCAAACCTGTTCAATATATCTTTGGCAAAACGGATAAAGAAACCGAAAAAAACATATGCTTAAACATAGCATCTAATATTATTGGATTGGGCAGTGCTGCCACACCGTATGGCATCCAGGCCATGAAAGGTTTAGATAAAGGAGAAAAAAAGGCAAACAGAGCAATGATAATGTTGGTGGTTATAAATTCAACAGGCATACAATTATTACCAACAACTGTAATAGGTATGAGAGCTTTAGCGGGCAGTGTCAATCCAAGTTGTATTTTGTGGCCTACAATAGTAGCAACTTTTGTACCAACCATTTTAGGTATGATTTTAGTATCTCTATTTTATAGGAGAAAACGACATGGTTGATATTGTTATACCTATGTTAATTGCATTTGTTTTAATTTATGCAATGATAAAAAAAGTGGATGCTTATTCGTCGTTTGTAAAAGGAGCAAAAGGTGCTTTACCGCTTATGGCATCACTGTTGCCTTTTATTATAGCAATGTTTGTTGCTGTAGAATTGTTTAGGAACAGTGGTTTAAGTAAATATTTGTGCGAATTTATTGCTCCTATTTTTAAATGTGTAGGAGTTCCGTCTCAAGTTTGTGAGTTGATTTTAATACGACCGTTTAGTTCTAACGCGGGATATGTTTTGCTAAGAGAAATTTTTTCGCAATATGGCGCAGATAGTTATATAGGTAAATGCGCCAGCGTTATTATGGGTAGTAGCGATACAATTTTTTATGTTAGTAGCATCTATTTTGCGTCAACAAATGTAAAGAAAACATTGTTGACAATTCCAATTGCGTTGGTGTGTAATGTTGTATGTGCATTATTGGCTTGTTTTTGCTGTAGATTTATATAATTTTATGTTAATATTTTTTAAAAATTTTACAAAATAAAATATTAAATAAAATTGCTATTTATTTATGTGTATGATATAATAGCATCATGAAATTTATTAAGTGGACAATACTATTTGCATTGTTGGTTGTAGTGGCTTGTTTTATATATCAATGCGGATGGATAGGTTAACAAAAGGCGGATATGCATCATTATTGGCATGTAATACTTGAATCGTTGATTGATACAGCAAAAATTTTGCCTTTTCTTTTTATTGTCTATTATTTGATAGAGTTGTTGGAATTTAAATGGGCTTTTAAAATACAAAACAACAAATGGTTAAAGGGTAAAGGTAGCCCATTGTTTGGTTCAATGCTAGGATGTGTTCCGCAATGTGGATTTTCTGTAATCTCTACTGACCTATACTCTAAGGGTGCAATTTCAGTTGGTGCATTGTTGGCAGTTTATATCGCAACAAGTGACGAAGCATTTCCTTTAATGGTTGCAAATCCAAAATCATTGCCGTGGCTAATTGCGCTTATTGGTGTAAAAATAGTTATGGGTATATTGGTTGGGTATTTGTCAATTTTGTTATATAAAATATTTTTTAAAAAACGTAATATCGAAAATATAGTTCGCACGATAGACCAAAAACACGAACATAACGAAGACGAGCAAGAATTTGAATTGTCACATGGTGGTTGTTGTCATCATCATGTAGAAGCAAAAAGTTTTGATTGGTTGCATCCTATGTTGCACTGCCTAAAAATCAGTAGTTTTATTTTGATAATAAATATTCTGTTTGGTTTACTTACACATATTTGGATTGGTGAAGCAACTTTAATGAACTTCTTAAACAAAAGTTTGTGGGCTCAGCCTTTGCTTGCCGTATTGATAGGATTAATACCAAATTGTGCATCCAGTGTTGTTCTTACGGAATTTTTCTTGCTTGGTGGACTTTCGTTTGGTGCGCTATGTGCAGGTCTTTGTGTAAATGCTGGTTTAGGCATTGTGTTCTTGTTTAAACAAAATAAAAATTGGAAGGAAAATTTATTTATCCTTTGTATGCTTATAGTCCCAAGTTTGATATTGGGTTATGCACTTAACTTTGTTTAAGTTTCTTGAAAACAAATTTATAATATAAAAAAACCGATTATAAGTCGGTTTTTTATATTTGATTTTATAATTTAGTTTTTTAATTAAATCTATATTGACATGATAATGTTTTTGTGTTATGATTTGGCTCGCAGGAGATAAATATGGATTTTAAAATTAGTAGTGTATATAGAGCAATTATGATAGACGGTGATTATTGCTATAGGCAAGGCAGAGAAGCAGAAGAACAATGCTTTTATTATCAAGCAAAAGATTGGTTTAGTAAAGCATGTAAAAGGTTTGCGGAAGCAGAAAGTGTTGTTAGTGAACATGATGAAAAAAAAGCAAATTTAGCAAAAAGAAAAAAGATTGCAAGCAACAAAAAACAATTAGAAATGCGTAAAAAACTTTACAGCAAAATCAATATGTTGGATTTATAAAAATTTAAGATGCAAAGTTAAAGTATGTACAGGTAGTCAATGTGACTACCTTTTTTTAATTTAATAACGCTTTCTACAACAATCGCATTTTTGATATTTATCATAATCATTGTCATTATATCTGTCAAAATGTTTTTGTTTACACGGTACAGTTCTAATGCAATATTCTATAGTTGTTTCCCAACAAAAGCGTTGTTTGTGACAATTATCTTCTTTTTTGCGATCATAATCTTTATCGTTGCGACACCAAACTTCTGGGTAACAGCATACTTCTTGTCTTATGTCTTTGTTGTAATCGTTATCATTATATCTATCGTACATTTGCATCTCCTTATTTTTACAGCATCAAATTGATGCCTACTACATGGTATTAAAAAAATAAAAAAATGGTTAATCTTTTAAAATGATAACAAAAAATTATAAATAAAACTTAATCTAGATAATTAATCATATGTATATTTTATTATCTGTAAAAATAAAAAAATGTGCCCGACCATGTCAGACACTTTCGTGGTAGAGATGAGTGGACTCGAACCACCGACCCCCACCTTATCAGGGTGGTGCTCTAACCTGCTGAGCTACATCTCTTTAAAAAATTTTGTTTTTAAGACTTTATCAACTGTCTTAGCACCCAGATAAGGTTATTCTTCGCCTTGATAAATCAAGTCGCCCACCTTAACTCGTGCAAGCACGAGGTGCGTTCGCTTTGCTCGGCAACAGGGTGGTGCTCTAACCTGCTGAGCTACATCTCTTGGTGAAGAATAATATATTCTCTGCACTTTGTGCTGGTGGAGAATAATTCCATTCTCTGCACCTTGTGCTGGTGGAGAATATCGGGCTCGAACCGATGACCTCCTGCTTGCAAGGCAGGCGCTCTAGCCAACTGAGCTAATCCCCCAAGGTTTTCAAAGTACTTGACTATATTAGCAACATTTAAATCATTTGTCAATAAATTTTTACAAAAATTTTAAATTTTCTTAAAATTGTTTAAAAAAAGTTTCTGACCTAGATCAGAAACATTTTATCGTTTTCTATTTTATAGCGCTTGTCTGCAAGTTTTTCTATCAAATCAATGGTTTTGTTGTTCGCGAAAATTGCAAACAATGTGATACTGCCATTACTGCTTGCTTTTGCAACAGAGATAAGATTTTTAGTGTTGGTCAAAATTTCATCATCAACACTTGCAACAGAAATTGCATCGTCAACCGCAATGGCAACATGTTCGCCATTTTCCATAAGTCGTTTTGCGTATTCTGTGGCAATGTTTACTATCCTTCTTGCTGTATCAGGTGTATCAGTTATATTGGCAACAAATTTTTCCGCGTCTTGCAAATCGTCTAAAAAGAGTTTGTTTTTTTCTGCGATTGTAACATTTATATAAATCTTTTTTGTGGCATTGCATTTGTTTAAAATGTTGATTATGTTTTGAGTGTTTTCGTTGTTGTTTGTGCCATAAAAATATGCGTTTTCACCAAACTTAATATCAAGATTGTCGATATTGATTTTTTTATTTGGCGCAACTGGTTTTATTGCGTAATAATTGGTTCTTTCCTTATTAAATTTTTTAATAGGGCAACCGTTGATGTTAAAGATATCCTTTACAACCAACTGATTATTTACATTATTAAATTCAAAAGTGACATAATCGCCAGATTTGATGTTGTAATTGTTGAGTAAAATTGTTGGAGTATAGTAGCAGGTTGTACATTCTTTTATGCACCAGATATAAGAAGTGTTTTGGTTTAATTTTTCCACAAAACCAGCACCAGTTTTTACATCATCATAACTAAAAGTTTTGTTTTGGTTAAGCGACATAGTATTGTCAAATGTAGGAGTGGTGTTTAAGATGTCAAAAGAATAACCAAAATACTTTGGCGGGCGTCCTTGTTTTGTTGATGCTTGTGGTGCACGTTTACCTGCATTTATTTCTAAAATTTCGTGTATTAATTGGGCTTTTTTCTTGCTTGTAGGCGTTGCCACGCCAGTTTTTCTGGCCAATTCTCTAAGGGTAAAAATGCTATATTCGTTTAATTCTTTTTCTGTCATATTAACACCTATTTTTGTCGAAATCATGATACCATAATATAATTTGCTTGTAAAGTATTTTTGTAAAAAATTCGACATTTTTGAATAAAATAAAAAACTAGGCGGTTATGCCTAGACTTATCAATATTGCAATGTCTACTTTTTGCATTGTGTCTTTATCAAGGGCACAAACAAGGTCTTTTAGCCTGCGCTTGTCAAGAGTTCGTATTTGCTCAAGAAGAACCACACTGTCTTTTTCTAAATTAAATTTATCTTTTTTTAGTTCTATGTGTGTAGGTAGTTTGGCCTTGTCTAATTGACTTGTGATTGCGGCGATAATGACAGTGGGGCTGTATTTGTTGCCAACATTGTTTTGCACAACCAAAACAGGGCGTATTCCGCCTTGTTCACTGCCAACAACTGGGCTTAAGTCTGCATAGTAGATATCGCCACGACTAACTTCCATTATTCTCCTTTAAGATATTTAAGCGAAATGTCAAAATCATCAATTTGGTCAAAATCTTGCATGATGTCATGTATTGCGCAAAGATATTCATTGTCAGTATATGCAGAACTCGAAAATCTTGGTATATATGGTTTTTTAACTTCTTTAAAAGTATCCATATATTTGATGTATTCTTCAATTTCTTCTCTCATATAATCTCCTTTACGATGTTTTTTAAACCTTGGCTAAAAGTTTTTTTAGTTTTTCGTAAAAATCTTCTTGCATTTTCTTAAATTCGGCAACAAGTTCGTTTAGTTCTTGGTTGTTTGTTTTAAGGTCTTTTTGTGCTTTTATTGTGTCAACAATACCCATAACTGTGCCTGTTATCATCATTTCTACAATGTGTCGTGGTGATTTGTCCATCCACAAAGACATATAAAGCATGGTTGTTTGTTTGGCTTTTTTAAAAAAACTATTTTCCTTAACTTCTTTATCTTTGCTTAAAGCAAAAGCATCACATTTTTCTGCAAACTTTTCGTATGCTTCAAATTGCTTTTTAAACATTTTTTTAAGCGTCTCGTCTTCTATTTTCTTTAAAATTTTATTGATTGCCAACATACCAACAGTTGCATCTTGATAAATACGGTTTAATAATCCCATTTCTTTGTCTTCCATATGTTCCTCCATGCATAGTTTTTGCTAAATATTGGGTATTATGCAAGTTTTAATCAATAATTTAAATTTGTTTGTAATAAAAAAATCCATTTAGGTAACAATGGATAAAGGAGGAAATATGGATTTTCAAGAAAGTAAAACAAAAGAAAACTTAGCACGCAGTTTTGCGGCAGAGTGTCAAGAAGGAGCGCGCTATCAATTTATGGCGAAAATGGCACAACAACAAGGTTATCAATACATGAGTATGTTGATTCGTACACTTGCGCATAACGAAATGGCGCACGCACAACAATTTTTTAATAAGATTGTAGAACTTGGTGGCAACCAAACACAAAATATCGAAATCACTGCCGGGTATCCTTTTAAAAGCGGTGAGTTGCTTGATGTATTAAAACAAGAAGCAGAAAACGAACACATGAGTGCAGAAAGTATATATCCAAAGTTTGCAGATATAGCGCGTGATGAAGGCTTTGAAGATGTGGCAAATTTGTTTGATATGGTAAGCAAAGTAGAACGCACACACGAGCGTACACTAAAAAAACTACACGAAAACTTAAGTTGCAATTGCTTGTACAAATGCAATGATGAGCATGCTTTCAAATGTGACGAATGTGGCACAATAATCATGAACAAATGCGCACCAAAAACTTGTCCACTCTGCAAAATGGGTCAAGGTTATTATAGAATAGATTTTAGCATCAACTAAAGATAAGTTTTAATATAAAAAAATAGAGCGTCGGCTCTATTTTTAAATCTCTTCAATACCTAAAAGATAATCAGTAGAAACTTCAAAAAACTCTGCAATTTTTATAAGGGTGTCTAGGTCAGGTTCGTTTATACCTTTTTCCCAAGAACTTATTGTTTGATTTGCGACACCAAAAAACTCACCCAACTTTCTTTGGGAAATATTTTTACTTTCACGTAATTCTTTTAATGTTTTACCAAAATAATTGTTTTTCACTATAAATAGTTTAATAAAATTTTACAATATTATGTTGACATCCCATAAATTATGTGATAATATAAATTAAAGGTGGATGCATGAATAATGATATTTTAGTAAAAATGTATAATGCATTTTTAAAGGATAACAAAATGAGTTTTGAAGATATAAAAACGCAATATACAGAGCAAATTGATGAATTATACAAAGCAAATAAACAATATATTCCTTTTGATAAATATAATGATTTTGATAAATTAATAGAACTTGTAAAACTAGATATGAAGGCAAAATTTGAATACGAAAAAAGATTAATAATAAAAATGGGTATGCAAATAGGGTTAGATGCTCCACCAAGATTGGTAGAAGAAGAAATAGAACTACTTGAAAAGGTTAGCAAGATAAAAAAATAGGTCACTGTGACCTATTTTTTAGTTGGATTTATTCTAAATATAGTTCCGCGTTGTTCATGATGGGCGGCGTCAAAACTCTCGCTTTTAATAATTGCGCAAAAATTCGCAATTAGTGTCTTAGGCTCGGTTTTTCCTTATCCCTTCAAAACATGTGTTGTGTGGGAACCCTGTTAGACATATTTTTATTTTTTAGTAGGGTTTATTCTAAATATAGTCCCGCGTTGTTCATGATGGGCGATGTCTAGGCGGATGTTTACATTTGGTATTATATTTTTGCTTTCTAAATAGTTTGCTATTGTACCAACGGCAAGGTTGGTGGTGTTGCTGTGCTCACTTATATGAGAAAGCACAACCATGCGTGTGCCAGCGTGCACAAGTTTTTCTATAGCTTTTGCACAATTTATGTTAGACAAATGCCCATTTGGTCCATTTATGCGTCTTTTTAAAAATGGTGGATAATTTGGGTACGCCATAAGCATTTCTGGGTCGTAGTTTGCTTCTAGGTATACAAGCGCACTTGATTTTATGATTTCAAATGTATTTTCGCTAAAATGACCTAAGTCTGTACAAACAGAGATAACCGCATCTTGTTCGCTTACACGATATCCAACGCAAAATTTGCTATCGTGGGGTAGTGCAAAAGGTGTAATCACCAAATCTTTTATTTCAAATTGATTGTCAAAAAAGTTGAATAGACTTTCATCGGTATGTATTTGATTTTTTAAAATTTCATTTATGTTCACATGTGCATAAATTGGTGTGTTGTACACTCTAGAAAATTTTTCAATACCTTTAATATGGTCGCTATGTTCATGTGTGATTAAAATTGCGTCAATTTGGCATGGGTCTACACCAAGTTCGGTTAGGGCAGTGCAAACATATTGCAAAGACTTTCCATTATCAATAAGTATCTTTGCATTTTCGCTTTCAATATATGTGCAGTTGCCACTGCTTCCACTTGCCAAATTACATACGCGCATATGTGCATAATAACAAATTAAACAAAATTTTGCAAGATTTTTGGCACTGGTTTTTTCTTCCAATAAATTGACAATACTCTTATTTTATGGCATAATAAATTTTAAAAGAAATGTGTAAGGAGGAAATTTATGTTTGAAACAAAAACAGAGAAACAAGAAAAAGTGTACATTGTTTGTCCTTACACGGATATGGATAATGCGGACTATAGAACCAAAGAATTAGAGCAACTTGCAGAAAGTGCATTGCTTGACATTGTTAAGACAAATTGCTTTTTGGTTAAAGAAATAAATGCACGCACTTATATGGGCATTGGTAAGGTGGAAGAAATTGCCAAAGATGTGGAAAACTTGGGTGCGGATGTTGTGCTTTTTGATTGTCCACTTACTGGATCTCAGTTAAGGAACTTAAACGAAACAATAGGTGTTAAAACTATTGATAGAACAATGCTTATTTTAGATATATTTGCAGGGCGCGCAAAGAGTAGTGAAGGCAAGTTGCAAGTAGAACTTGCTCAACTTAAATATTCGTTACCTAGATTAAGTTCGCTTACTGCCAATAGCAATAGGTCAAGCACAGGTGTAGGTATGCGTGGAGCAAGTGAAACCAAGTTGGAACTTGACAGGCGTAAAATTCAAGAAAATATTGTCCGTCTTGAAAAAGAGATTAAAGAAATTCAAAAACATCGTCAAACAACACGAAAACAACGCTTAAGCAGGATGAACAGCGTCGCGCTTGTTGGTTATACAAACGCAGGTAAGTCAACTTTGATGAATACAATTGCCAAAGCGGAGACTTATGCGGACAATAGATTGTTTGCAACACTTGATGTTTTAACCAAAAAAGTTTGGGATGATGGTGTGGAATATGTGCTTATTGATACAGTTGGTTTTGTAAGCAATCTTCCACACGAACTTATGTATGCATTTTCTGCCACATTAGAAGAAACAATAGATGCAGATGTTCTTTTGGTTGTGGTTGATGCTAGCGATAAGCATAAATACGAACAAATAGAAGTTGTTGAACGCGAATTGGATAGATTAAATGTAGAAAAATCTCGCGTAATTTTGGTGTTTAACAAAATAGATAAGATTTCAGATGAAGAAATTGCAGACCTTGTTAAATATCCTTATACCACTTGCTATATTGGTGCAAAAAAAGGCATAAACATTGTCCAACTTAAACAACTTATTAAAGAAAAATTGCAAAACACAACAAGATATTAATATAAGTCGTTTTAATAATCAAAAGTGTGGCAGATAAAATTATGTCACGCTTTTTTGTTTGCTCTGTTGCGGTTAAAAAAACGGCTATAATGTATAGCCATTTTCTTCTAACAATTCTTGAGCGCTTTCCACAGAATCTACTCCGGATTTGTTTTTTATTGGGGCAAATTCTTTTTCTCTAGCAACTTCAAAAGGCAAACAATTGGATGCAAGTTCAACCATGTCAACACAAAGCATTTCAAATTTATGTGCATTTGGTGTTTCAGGTTTTACGTGTTCACCTTTTTCATTTATGTGATTAACTTTTTTTGTTACAATATGAATTGGCAATTTTTTATCTTTAATTTTATAAAGCAAATCTATGCTGAAAAGATAATTTAAAATAACTCCAAAATTGTATAATCTTTCTCCGTTGTCATCTACTGCTGTTGCCATTTCTTCTGTTAAGTCTATATATTCAACAACAGAAGGCTTGCCGTTTTTAAGACACATAACACCAACTTTTTCGTATGGGTCTACTTTTCTGATTACTTTTGAACTTACTTCATAACCGCCAGAAAGGGTGGCGCCAATAAATACAGGGTCTGCAATTTGTTGCAAAACATTATCGACAGCAAATACGTTTATCCATTTTAGGTTGTGTTTTTTAAGCATTTGATGTGCTTCTTTGTTGTTTAACAAAGAGTTAAACCAACCACCGTTTCCGTTTGGTGACGTTGCAACTTTGTTTTTTTCTTCTAACAATACTTTACCACTTAAGTCTACACAAGGTGCCATATCTTGAATAAAGAAACTAATATAATTTTCATCGTATCCAAAGTAGTTATGCTCTTTTAAAAACTCAATTGTTTCTGCATTATTACTTTCGCTTGTCATAATAAAGAAAGGTATAAACTTACCACATTTTTTTACCACTTCTAAAGTGTTTTCAAAAAGTCTTTGAAAAATGTAAACATTTTTTGTTTTGTCAATATTAAACATGCCTTTTGGCTTGTCTGAGCCAAGTCTTGTACCCATACCGCCTGCTAAAAGCAAAATTCCAATTTCTTGATTTTTAAGTGCTTCAATACCAATAGTTTCAAAAGTTTGTCTTTGTTTTTGAATTTCAGAAATAGTCATTGCTTTAATTGGAGTGATTACACTTTCACTTGACTTTTCGCCTTGATTAAGAGATTGAAGATATGAAAAGTCTAATGAATTGATTTGGTTATATAGTTGGTTTCTCTCAATGTCTGATATTTCTTTTTCAAATTGAACCAAGTGAAGTTGATTTAATTCTTCTAATTTTTTTCTAATAAGCATAAATATTTGTCTCCTGTTGCTATTATATAAGAATTTTAAAGATTTTACAAATGTTTTGCTGTTTAAGTTCTAAATAACTTCAAAAAGGAATATATTTAATTTTTATGATTTTCAAATTTACTTGTGAACAAATTTAAAAATTGAGCGTAATATGTAGTATACAAAAGAAAATAAATGCACTAAAGACAAAATCTTTTGTAGTACATATTGAAATACATTTTAGGAGGAACTTATGTTCAACAAATTTTTTGGCGGAAACGACTGCGGTTGTGGCCATGACACTGGTTGCAACAGCGGATGCGACTGCACTTGGATTATTATTTTAATCTTATTGCTTTGCAACTGCGGATGCAAAATTGACCCATGCTTGCTTATCATAATTTTATTGTTACTTTGCGGTTGTGGCTGTGGTGGCAAAAAAGATAAAGATTTCTGTTAATCAAAAAGCAAGAAGCTTGTAATTCCAAAGATAAAAGAAGGTTTTGTGCCTTCTTTTTTTTGTTTAGGCATTAAACATCAACAAAAAGTTATAAATTGGTTTGGTTGGACAAATTTTGTCTTTTTTAAGATAAAAATTGATGATAAAATTTATAAAAAATCTTTACCAAAATCTATTGACATTACTTGTTTATTATGCTAAAATTTACCAGTATGAATAATAGTCGCTACTAAAAAGTACCGTTTTTGGTGGTGATATTACAACTTAATAAGGAGTAAATGAATGAATTCAACCACACTCAATATCAAAAAGTTGAAACAAGGCAAAGCAGAAAGAATGTCTTTTGCCAAACGTGAAGTCCCTTATGTTATGCCAGACTTGCTTAACATACAAAAGGATAGCTACAAAAAGTTCTTAGAGGAAGATATTGGTGAAATTCTTAATGAGTTTAATCCTATTATAGACTACTCTAACAAAGCAGAGTTGTCTTTTTTGGGTTATGCTATAGAAAAAACACCAAAATACTCTTGGGCAGAATGTAAGCGTAGAGGTGTAAGTTACACTGTTCCACTTAAAGTAAACGTGCGTTTGCTTGTTAAAGAAACTGGTCAAATCATGGATCAAGAAGTGTTTATGGGCGATATCCCTTATATGTCTAAGGATGGTTCGTTCATATGCAATGGTGTAGAAAGGGTTGTTTTAAACCAACTTATCAAGTCACCAGGTGTTATATTTGACGGACAAATCAACAAGTATGGTCGTATGGACTACTTTGGTAGTGTACAACCAAGCTACGGTATGTGGGTTCAAACAGAACAAGTTACTGGAGATTGCCTTCGCGCTATTGTAGAACGCAAGTTCAAAATGAGTTTGGGCGTTTTCTTAAAATGTTTTGGTTACACCAACGAAGAATTGTTGGATATTTTTGCTCACCATCCATTTATCGTTAACACTCTTGATAAAGAGCCACAAATCACACAAGAAGACGCTTTAATTGAATTTGGTCGTCGTACACGCCCAGGTGAAATCCCTAACCCAGACAATACATTATCATATATCAACGACCGTTTCTTCAATCAACAACATTATAATTTAGAAAAAGTTGGTCGTTTCAAAATCAACAAAAAATTGTCAGTTGCAAACCGTATCACTGATCAAATTGCTGCAAAAGATATCAAATCTGGCAAAAAATTATTTGTATCTCAAGGCGAACTTATCACAAAAGATGTTGCTACAGCAATCCAAAATGCAGGTATCAACGAAGTTGACATTTTGGTAGAAGATAAAGTAGTGCGTGTTGTTGGTAACAAACGCGTTGACCTAAAAGCGTATACAAAACTTAATCCAGAAGAATTTGGTATTACAGAACTTGTATATCTTCCACTTCTTCAAGAAATTATCAAAGCAAACAAAGATGATAGCGACGCATTAAAGGCAGCAATCAGAGCAAATGCAAGAAAACTTGAAGATTATCAAGTTACTTTAGACGACTTTATCGGTATGGTAAGTTATCACTTAAATATGATTGACGGCATTGGCGAAAAGGACGAAATTGACAACTTGTCTATGAGACGTGTTGCAACATCTGGCGAACTTCTTCGTGACGAATTCCGTAGAGGCATGTCAAAACTTCAAGCTCAAGTGCGCGAAAGTTTGCAAAGCCGTGACTTGACAGATATCACTCCAAGTCAAATCGTAAACGCAAGACACATCAATAAAGTATTTAAAGAATTTATGGCAACAAGCCAACTTTCAGCATTGATGGATCAAATCAACCCAGCTGCAAGTTTGCGTCATAAACGTCGTTTAAGTTCGTTTGGTCCAGGTGGTGTTAAAAAAGAACGTGCTACTGTAGAAGTGCGTGACATCAACCCTTCTCACTACGGACGTATATGTGTGGCGGAAACTCCAGAAGGTCAACCTATTGGTTTGATGACATCTCTTGCAAGTTACGCACGCGTAAATAGATATGGATTTATAGAAACTCCTTATAGGAAAGTAGATCCTACTACAAGGAAAATTACAAATGAATTAGTATTCATGATGGCAGACGAAGAACGTGGCCACTATATTGCACAAGCAACAGTTGATGTAAACGAAGACAACACTATCAAAAGTGGTTACATCGATGCTCGTCACAATGGTTTGGCAGAAAAAGTTGATGCTAGCATGATCGACTTAGTAGAACTTAGCCCTAGACAAGAATTGTCTGTTGGTGCAAGCCTTATCCCATTTGTAGAACACAGCCCAGGTAACCGTGCCTTGATGGGTTCTAACATGCAGGCGCAAGCAGTTCCAGTGCTTAGAGCAGATAGCCCTATTGTAGGTACTGGTATCGAACATAAAATCGCAGTAGACTCTGGCGTTGTTGTATTGGCAGAACAAGACGGCGTATGTAAATACGTTTCTGCAGATTACATCACTATGGAGTATGCAGATGGTAGCATTGTAAATCACAAATTACGTAAGTTTGAAAGAACAAACGAAAAAGCTTGTTTCAACCAAAAACCTCTTGTAAAGAAAGGTGAAAAGGTTAAAAAAGGTGATGTTCTTGCAGACGGTCCTTCAACAGACAAAGGTGAAGTAGCTCTTGGTAAAAATATGACAGTAGCTTTCATCAACTGGGAAGGTTTCAACTACGAAGACGCTATCTTGGTTAACGAAAGAGTAGTTCGTGACGATGCTTATACATCAATTAGTATCCAACAAGTTAAAGTTGAAGCAAGAACAACAAAACTTGGCGATGAAGAAATTACAAGAGATATCTCAGGTGTAAGCGAAGAAGCATTAAAGAATTTGGACGAAAACGGTATTGTACGCGTTGGTACAGAAGTTAAAGTTGGTGATATCCTTGTAGGTAAAGTTACACCAAAAGGTGAAACAGACTTAACACCAGAAGAAAGATTGTTGAAAGCAATCTTTGGTGAAAAGACAAAAGAAGTTAAAAACACATCTTTAAAAGTTAAACATGGCGAAGAAGGTGTGGTTGTCGGCATCGAAATCTTGTCTCGTAAAAACAAAGATGAACTTGATGCAGGCGTAAATATGCAAGTAAAGGTGTTTATCGCTCAAAAACGTGTACTTCAAGTTGGTGATAAACTTGCTGGTCGTTATGGTAACAAAGGTGTTATATCAGTTGTTCTTCCTGAAAGCGATATGCCTTATATGCCAAATGGTGAAACAGTTGATATCTGTTTGAACCCATTGGGTATCCCTTCACGTATGAACTTGAGTCAGTTGTTGGAAATCCACTTAGGATGGGCAGCAAAACATCTTGATTGGAAGGTTGCAACTCCGGGCTTTGACGGTGCTACAGAAGAAGAAATCAAAGAATTGTTAAAAGCAAACAACTTGCCAGAAGATGGTAAGATGCAATTATACGATGGTCGTACAGGTCTTCCGTTTGAAAACAAAACATCAGTTGGTGTTATGTACATGTTAAAACTTGACCACATGGTAGAAGACAAAATTCACGCTCGTGGTATCGGAACATATGCGCTTATCACTCAACAACCACTTGGTGGACGTAGTCAACTTGGTGGACAACGTTTTGGTGAAATGGAAGTGTGGGCATTGGAAGCTTATGGTGCATCAAGATTGTTGCAAGAAATGCTTACAATCAAGTCGGACGACGTTGAAGGTCGTATCAAGACTTACGAAGCAATCGTTAAAGGTGAACCTATACCAGAGCCTGGTATGCCAGAATCCTTTAAAGTATTGGTTAAAGAAATGCAAGGTTTGTGCTTAGATGTCAAGATATTGACAGCAGACAATCACGAATTGACTATTAACGAAGTCAGCGAAGAAGGTGAAGAAATCACAGCAGTTGAACCAGTTAATAAGCAAGCGCTTGAAGATGTTACACTTGCATTTGATGATATACAAAAAGAATTTGAATCAGACATCGCAAGCAGTGTGTTTGATGAGTCTGAATTATTCGATGACTTAGATGATTAATCGTTCAAAAAATATATAGGAGAAGAAAAGAATGTTTGAATTAAACAATTTTGACTCAATCCGCGTTTCAATCGCTTCACCAGAGACTATCAGAAGTTGGTCTCGTGGTGAGGTGACTAAACCAGAAACAATCAACTATCGTACGCAAAAACCAGAAAAAGATGGTTTGTTCTGCGAACGTATTTTTGGACCTAAAAAAGACTGGGAATGTCACTGCGGAAAGTATAAAAGAGTTAGATACAGAGGCGTTGTCTGTGACAAGTGTGGCGCAGAAGTTACACGTAGCAAAGTTAGACGTGAACGTATGGGTCATATCGAACTTGCTTGTCCAGTAAGCCATATTTGGTTCTTCAAGGGTGTGCCATCTCGTATTGGTATTGTACTTGATATGTCTCCAAAACTTTTGGACGAAGTATTGTACTACGTAAGTTACGTTGTGCTAGACCCTAAGAACACAGATTTCACTTATAAACAAGTTATTCGTGATAGAGAATATCGCGAAGCACTTGAAAAATACGGCCCAAACGGCTTTAGAGCTGGCATGGGTGCAGAAGCAATCAAAGAATTGCTTAATGATATCGACCTTGAAAAAGAACGCGAAGAATTATCTCAAATTATGCACACTTCTAAAGGTCAAAAGAAGCTTAAAGCTACTAAAAAATTGGAAGTTGTTGAAGCTTTCATCAAAAGTGGCAACAAACCAAGTTGGATGATTTTGGACGTTGTTCCGGTTATTCCACCAGATTTGCGTCCACTTGTTCAAATTGACGGTGGCAAATTTGCTGCTTCAGATTTAAACGATTTGTATCGTCGTGTAATCAACCGTAACAATCGTTTAAAGAAATTGATGGAACTTGGTGCTCCAGAAATTATCGTACGTAACGAAAAACGTATGTTACAAGAGTCTGTAGACGCATTGTTTGACAACGGTAAACGTGGTCGTCCAGTACAAGGCAGTCGTCAACGTGATTTGAAATCACTTACTGCATCTTTAAAGGGTAAACATGGTCGTTTCCGTCAAAACTTGTTAGGTAAACGTGTAGACTATTCTGGTCGTTCAGTTATCGTTGTTGGTCCAGAACTTAAAGTTTATCAATGTGGTTTGCCTAAAATGATGGCTCTTGAATTGTTCCGTCCGTTTATCATCAAAAGATTGCTTGAAATCAATGCTACAAACAACTTGAAGAAAGCAACTCGTATGATAGAACAAGAACGTCCAGTGGTTTATGATGTGTTGCAAGAAGTTGTTCAAGGACACCCAGTGCTTTTGAACCGTGCTCCTACACTTCACAAACTTAGTGTACAAGCATTTGAACCTATCCTAGTTGAAGGTAAAGCAATCAGACTACCGCCTTTGGCATGTAGTGGCTTTAACGCCGACTTCGACGGTGACCAAATGAGTATGCACGTTCCGTTGTCAGTAGAAGCTAGAACAGAAGCTAGAATGTTGTTGCTTGCTTCTAACAACGTTTTAAAACCAAGTGATGGTGCTCCTAACATGGTGCCATCTCAAGATATGATTTTGGGTAACTACTATCTAACCGTTATCCGTGAAGGTTCTAAGGGCGAAGGCATGACTTTTGCAAACGAAGACGAAGCAATGCTTGCATACGAAAATGGTATGTTAAGCTTGCAAGCAAAAATCAACCTTAGACGTACAGTTGAGTTCGAAGGTGAAACAATCACTGGCAGAACAGAAACTTCTCTTGGTCGTATTATATTTAACGGTATTATTCCTCAAGATTTAGGTCTTGTAGACAGAAGCAAAAAAGAAAATGCTTTTGAATATGAAATCAATCAAGAAGTTAAAAAAGGTCTTTACAAAAACCTTATCGAAACTTGTTATCGTAAACATGGTACAAACACAACAGTTACTATGATCGACAACATGAAAAATATGGGTTATAAATACAGTACATTGAGTTCAATATCTTTCTCTATCTTCGATTTGACAGAAGCAAAAGAAAGAGACGAAATCATTGCAGAATCTGAAAAATTGCACAAGCAAAATGATGATTTGTATATGCAAGGTTTCATTAACTACGAAGATAAAAAGTCAAAAAATATGACTATTTGGGAAAATACAACTCAAAGTCTTATCCGCGTTACAGCTGACCAAATGGATAGATTCAATCCTTTGAAAGTTATCTTGGTTTCTGGTGCGCGTGGTAGTGAAACTCAATTAAAACAACTTTCTGGTATGTTGGGTAACATGGACGCTGCTTCAGGTGGTATATCTGACGTTCCAGTTAAATCAAACTTCAGACGTGGCCTTACACCGCTAGAATATTATAGCGCTGCGCGTGGTAGCCGTAAGCAATTGATGGATACAGCGCTTAAAACAGCAGACTCTGGTTACTTGACAAAAAGACTTGTTGATATTGCTCAAGATACAACAATTACAGAACATGACTGTTTTGAAAATCTTGGTGAGTCAATTAAGGGTATAGAAGTTACTGAAATCAGACAAAATGGTTCAGTGGTTGAAACTCTTGAAAACAGAATAGTAGGTAGATTTACTGCTAGTGCAATTATCGATCCTAAAACTAAGAAAGAAATTTGTCCAGCAGATACATTTATCACTAATGACCTTGCAAAAGCAATCGTTGCAACAGGTACTGAAAAAGTAAATATCAGAAGCTTGCTTACATGTAAAGCAAAAACTGGTGTTTGTGCTAAATGTTATGGTAAAGACATGTCTACTAACGACATTGTTCATATTGGTGAAGCAGTTGGTGTTATCGCTGCTCAATCAATTGGTGAACCAGGTACTCAGCTTGTATTGCGTACATTCCACAGTGGTGGTTCTGCATCTGCCGACATTACTACAGGTTTGCCACGTGTTGAAGAAATTTTCGAAGCCCGTAATCCTAAAGGTGCTGCAGTTATTTCTGAAATTGGTGGTAAAGTTTCTATCAATCAAATCGACAAGCGTTTCGAAGTGGTTGTTAAAGGAACAACAGAAGAAAGTTACATCCTTCCATTTGGCTCTACAATCAAAGTTAAAAATGGTGATGTAGTTACTCCTGGTACAGCACTTACTGAAGGACCTCTAAACCCAAGAGATGTATTGCGTACTCGTGGTGTTAAAGCCGTACAAGAATACTTGCTTAACGAAGTATTAGAAGTGTACAAATCTCAATCAGTTTCAATCAATGCAAAACACTTGGAAATCATCATCAAACAAATGCTTAGAAAAGTTAAAATCGAAAATGCTGGTGATACAAACTTGCTTCCTGGCGATATTGTAGATATCCGCGTTTACGAAGAAGCGAACATGAAAGCATTGCAAGAAGGTGGTGTGCCTGCGACTGCAAAACGTGAGTTGCAAGGTATTACAAAAGCAAGCTTGACAACAGAATCATTCTTGTCAGCTGCATCGTTCCAAGAGTCAAGCAATGTGTTGACAGAAGCTGCGCTTAAGGGTAAAGTAGACCACCTTGTAGGTCTCAAGGAAAATATTATTATCGGTAAGATGATTCCAGCTGGTACTGGTGCTCCTCAATATAGAAATATCCTTCCAAAACAAATCAAAGCAGATGACGCTATGTTGGGCGACCAAGATATCGATATCAAATTTGATGACATTGACGAAGAATAATGTTAAAACCACATATCATGAGATATGTGGTTTTTCAATTATAGAGAATAATGTTAAGACCACATATCGTAAGGTATGTGGTTTTTCAATTATAGAGAATAATGTTAAGACCACATACTAAAACAGTATGTGGTTTTTCAATCCTTAATGTAAATATTTATAAAATAACATCTTTATGTAGTTAATAAAAAGTTCTAAAATTAATTATAGATAAATTAAAAAACAAATTTTAAAAAAATTAATTAAAAAATTCAAAAAAATACTATTTTATAGTGGTTTTTGGATAATTAAAAAATTTAAAAGAAAATAGCAAAAAACTATTTACAAATTAATATTTTTATGTTATTATGTAGTCATAAATAAGGAGGACTTATGCGTACAGTTAAAAGTTATCAATTAAGTGATGGTCGTTCAGAATTTACAGGTAGAAGGCTTCTTTCTGCTCAAAAAATAGGTAAAAGAATTCCAGATTCTTCTAAACCAATTTTGTCAGAATCTGAAATTTTAAAAAGCCAAATCAAATTTGCTGATGGTCGTAAAACTGCATTTGATGAAGTTTCTCCTATCTTTGAAGCTAATGCTGGTAAATCTGTTGATTTAAAAGGTATTAAGATCAATCAATTTGGTGAAATAGAAAGAGAAGAAGGTGTAACAGTTTAATACTATGCTCCCAAGATTTTTTGGGGGCTTTTTTCTTTCAAAAAATGTAATGTAATTTATTTTACATTCATATTTTTTTATGATATAATAATTAAAATTTTGAGAGGTAGAAAATGAAAGATTTAGTTTATCCTGCAGTTATATATAAAGATGACGAAAAAGGCACCAACACTGGTTGGTACACAATAGCAATCCAAGATTTAGGCATTGTTACAGAAGGTGAAACAGTTGTAGAAGCATACATAAAAGCAAAAGAATATCTTTGTGCAATGGTTGACTGTGCAATCAAATTTGATTGTGAAATTGAAGCACCATCTGATTTTGAAAAGGTTTATAGCGATAACAAAGGCAATATTGTCTTGTTGGTTGATGCGTTGGCTTAAAAGGAATTGCTTATGACAAAAGTGAACAGTCTAAACTGGGCACAATTGGACTTTTTGATAAACAATTTCTATGAAATTGTAGAGTATAAACGCGGTCGTGGTATATATGGCGATAGAGTGATTTTAAAACGTCCAAGGCGTGCCGAATCTATTTTGGGTGAGCCTGACAGATTGGTAGAGTTCTATTATATGGATGCAAATGCAGTTAAAGAATTGCCAATGACAGTGTCGCTCCGCATCAAAAATATTATTCAATTTGTAACATCTCCGGAGCATATGAATGTGCTTTGTGAGTTTTCTTCAGAAATTGATCCAGCAGAGTGGGCATTGGTTACTTCTGAGACATTTGCAAATGCAAAAACCATTGATTTTGAAATTCTTAATAATATTTTAATTGAGCGTTACAAGTTGCTTGATGGCAAGTTTTTGTCTAAGTTGAATAAACATAGAGAAAAACAATATTTTTTGGCAAGTAGTGATACATTTAATCTTATTTCAAAAGATTATGCTAACAAGCAAGTAACTCGTTTATAACAATATTTCTAGTTATGTTTGGTTATTCGACATAACTAGTTTTTTTTCTTTTAATATTTTCTGTTTAAAATCTTAAACTATTTATGTGAAGTTTAGAAATATGGGCTTAATTTGTTTGACAATATTGTCGATTTTTTATAGAATAAACTAGACTTAATACTTAAATAGGAGACAACAATGAAAGTAATTAAAAAATATTTTAAAGTCGCATTATGTTTTATGGCTTTTGCAATTATGAGTTTCATTTTTGCATTTAATCCATCAATCGCTTCATTTGCTGCGGTAGAAGCTACTGGTTCAGCAGTGATCACAGAGTTCAATGCTCTTAAATTGCCTACAAAATTTGATGTAGAATCTTCAGCAGATGGCATGTTGAGAGTTCCTCTATTAACATCAGGCACAGGTTACACTGTAAGAGTTATCGATCCGGCTGGTCAAGAACACAACTATGTACAAGGTTCATCAAGTGATGACTATTTTTCAGTTGATGGTAATCAATTAAAGATTGCCACACTTACAAACGGCACATATAAAGTTGTTTATATTGTAACAAACAATGGCAAAACTTACTATTCTAACACTCACAGAATCACAGTTACAAATGTTTCTTACGAACTCAACTTTAAAAATGCTGACAATACTGTAACACTTGTAAAACCTACAGTTGCAGCAAATTCTGCACTAGTTGAATTACCAAATCCTACAATCAGAAAAACTGGCACAGAAACTGATATCACTAACAAAACTTTTGAAATTGAAGTTACAAGAGATGGTGAACGTTTAGACCCTCAAGTTAAAGCATCTGAAGATGAAGTTACTGCCAACGATTTCTTTGTAAAAATTGGTGATACTTATTATTTAAATCCAAGTTTTACACAAACTGAAATAAACGATAACAAAGAAAAAGCTCAGTTTGTAATCAAATATTCATTTAATGAAGGTTACAATCCACCTTCAAAGCCTTTCACTGTCAATGTTGTTAAAGGTTTTGAAGAACCAAAAGAATTGGAAATTGCAACTCCAACATTGCCTAAATTTGAATTAGGCGATAAAGATATTGAATTGCCAAGACCAACATTAAGCAACGAATATAGCAACAATGCAGAATACAATATCACATCTATTGTAATTGAAAAAGAAAGTGACAGTTCTATCAAATTAGAATTGCAAAAGAATACTACAAAATTTGATATGACTTTAGAAGCTTTCAAAGCTGCTGGTGTAAATGTAACAAGCTATAGCCAACTTGTTGGTAACTACTTGATTAAATACACACTTGAAGATGCTTACGGTAAATCTGTTTCAAAAGAACTTAGAAAAGAAGGTTTAACAATTTCTTCAAATCCTACAGCTTACATGGCTTATAACTACACAATTACAGACACTGAAGGTGTAAAAACTGTATCTGCTAAACCAGACACAGATTATGCTGCAGATTTAAAATCTGAATACTTATACAGCAATATTGTATTGCCAGGTATTTACGGTGAAGATAAAGTTTCTAGTTTCAACGACTTAGTTTTAGTGCGTACAATAGTAGACAGCGAAACAAAAGAAGTTTACTATGTAGATAACTATAAGTATGATAGTGCACAAGGTAAGGCTGTTCCATTGTCATCTGCTGATAATGGTAATGCTGCTATTACTGTTGATGTAACTGAAGACAATATTAATGAATTTGTTTTGTCAGCATCATCAGCAAGAGTATTTAAATTTAAGGGTGAAGATATAGACCAAGCTGCTAAAGCTGGTAAATATATCCTTCGTTATGAAGTATACTCAAAAAATGTTAAATCTCGTTCAGGCAAGTTAGTAGATGCTTCAGGTTCAGAATATACATTCCAAGTTAAAACAGCTAAATCTGTTAGCACTCAAGAAATTAAAATTACAAATATCAGCAAAACAGTTGCAGCTGAAAAAGGTGAAGAAATCACTGTTAAAGTATCTGCTACAGACACTGTTGACTCTAGACAACAAACTTATGTGTTTATAACAAACACTTCAGACAATCTAACAACTATTCAAAGCAAATTCCAACAAGCTGCAAATGAAGCAAATGAAGCAATGCCTATTGGTCAAAGTCGCTTGTTTGATTACGAAACATTTAAAACAGAATTGGGGTACACTTTAACACCAGCAACTTTAGTTGAAGGTACTACAAACACATATAAATTTACTGCAACAGAAACTGATAACAAAGTCATTGCTGTAACACTTAATGATAATGGTGATGTTTTGGTTGCAACAAGAGACATTTCTCTTAAAAATACAGAACATGACTCAGTTCCTGCAACTTCTGCAATCATAAAAGCAAATGATTTCAATACAGATAAAAATGCAACAACTTTACAACAAGTTAAAGCATATATTGGTGACGTAATCACTTTACCAGATATCCAATTTACTGATACAGCAGATTCAACTTATAATGGTGATAGTTCACTTTCATTAAATGTTGTTTACTATATCGATACACCAGAAACTGAAATTGGTTTAAAATACATGTCTCCTTCTGATTGTATATTTACAAATGATACTGTATATGGTGGTCAAATCACTGCAAGCAAAAAAGGCACTTATCATGTTGTATATAGTGCAACTGACGATGCTGGCAACACAAGTGTAGTAGCATTCTCATTTGTTGTTGATGAAGTAATCGAACCAGTTATCACACTAGATGTAACAAGTGATAACGATACATTTAACTTTGAAAATGGCACTGTAACTACAGAATCAGGCGCTATTGTAACAATTGATGCAAGAGACGAAGTTTCTAGCGAAGTTGCACAAGTTAAAATTTCTCAAAAAGGTTTGTACTATCAATCATTAGGTGATGGAAAATATCAATTCTTTGGAGTTGGTACTTATAATGTAGATGTAAGCTTAGCTTCAAATCCAGAAATTTCTAGATCATTTAAAATCAAAGTTAACGAACAAAAACTTGAATGGTCAGAAGATTTCAGCTCAGTACCAGAATATGGTAAAAACGGCGAAGAAGTCTTCTTACCAATGGCAACAACAAATGACGGATCTCAAGTTAGCGTAAAAGTTACTCTTGGTAAAGATGGTGAAGAAGTTGATGTAGAATATGTAAACAACGGATGGAAATTTACTCCAACAAAAAATGGTGTTTATTATGTACAATATAGCGCAGAAAATGAATATGTTGTGCTTGATGACTCTACATCTCAATTCACTATTAATGTGGGTGACAGCGTTCCACCTCAACTTACAATGACTGCTAAAAATCAATTATCTCAAGATATTGTTTATAATGGCTCAAATATCGAACTTAACTTCGACATTAACACTTCAAGCAAAAAATTGATTGTTACTGCTGTAAGCAATGGCACTCAATTGTTCAGTGTTGATACAGGCCTTTCTATCACAGACAAAAACGACGCTGGCCAAATTGATAGAAACACTTATGCTTTATGGAGCAAGTTAAAAGTAGAACTTTCTAGTACAAAGGGTAGTTTTGAAGAAATTGATCAAGATGTTTATGATTATCAATTTGTTCTATCTAGCACAGGAAAGTATACAGTAAAACTTACTGCAGAAGATAAGTATGAAAAAATTGGCGAATTGGAATTTAGTTTCAATGTTGTAAGCAACTCAGTTGAAGCTGAGAAAAATGATAATGCTGCAGGTATTGCACTTATCATCACATCAGCTGTTATCCTTGTTGGTGTAATTGCATTCTTTGTTCTTACAGGCAAAAAGGGTGGCACTAAAAAATCTAAAAAGTCTAAAACTACTGTTGCTGAAGAAGTTGAAGTAGAAGATAAGACTGAAGAAAAAACTGAATCTTCTGAAGAAGCTAAATCTGGCGAAATTGAAGAATAATTATAAAAAACGAGTTTAATTAAACTCGTTTTTTTTGTATAAAAAAATAGCGCATAAACGCTATTTTAATTTTCTTTTAAGTTTTGCAATCTCTTCACGCAATTTTATAGCTGTTTCAAAGTCTAGTTGTGAAGCAGCAGTGTTCATCATACCTTTTAAATGTTCTATTTGCTTTAAAATTTCAGATTTTGTAAGTTTTTCTTCTTTGTCTACGCGTATTTTTAATGTATCAACAATACCTTTTTTGATTGTCATAGGTTTTACATTATGTTCTTTATTATATTGCATTTGTTTTTGACGTCTATTATTTGTCTCATCAATTGCCAGTTTCATGCTTTCTGTTATTCTATCGGCATACATAATCACTTTGCTTTCATTATTACGAGCCGCACGACCAACAATTTGGATAAGAGAAGTTGCACTACGCAAAAAGCCTTCCTTATCTGCATCAAGAATAGCAACTAATTTTACTTCTGGCAAATCTAAACCTTCTCTAAGCAGATTAATGCCTATCAAAACATCAAATTCGTCCGCGCGTAGTTCATTGATAATTTTTACACGTTCAAGAGTATCAATATCACTGTGTAAATATTTTACTCTTACGCCATTTTCTCCAAAGTAAGCACACAAATCTTCTGCCATCTTTTTTGTTAGAGTAGTAACCAAAATCTTGCCTTGATTTTTTATAGTTTTGTTTATTTCGTCATAAAGATTATCAACTTGTCCATTGCTTGGTCTTACATCAATTTCTGGGTCTAATAAGTATGTTGGACGAATAACTTGTTCAACTATTTGACTAGATAAAGATTTTTCATAGTCATTAGGTGTTGCTGATACATATATAGTTTGTCCAATGCGTTCATTAAACTCTTCAAAATTTAATGGTCTGTTGTCAAAAGCGCTTGGCAATCTAAATCCATAATCAACCAAATTTGTTTTGCGTGCTCTATCACCATTGTACATGCCTCTTACTTGTGGTAATGTGATGTGACTTTCATCAACAAACAACAAAAAACCATTAGGGAAATAGTCAAGTAAAGTATAGGGTGGTTCGCCAGCACGCCTTCCGTCAAAGTATCTTGAATAGTTTTCTATGCCAGAACAATATCCCATTTCTGTCATCATCTCTAAATCGTAGTTTGTGCGTTCCTTAATGCGTTGAGCTTCTATATATTTGCCTTGTTTGGTGAAACTTTCTTCACGCTCTTTGGCATCTAATCTTATTTGATCTAAAGCTTGATTTAATTTTTCACTGCCTACTGCATAGTGACTTGCAGGGAAGATAGATGCATGCTTCAACTGAGATAAAACTCTACCATTTACAACTTCAAATTCGCTGATTTTTTCTATCTCATCGTCAAAAAATTCAACTCTAATTGCGCGTTCACTGCTGTCTGCAGGAAAAATATCAACAACATCACCATGTGCACGGAAAGTAGAACGAGAAAAATCAATTTCGTTGCGTGAATATTGTATGGAAATAAGGCGTTTTATCAAGTCTTCTCTTGTTAATTTGTCTCCAACACGCAAAGAAATGTGCAAGTCATAATATTCTTTTGGTGCACCTAAACCATAAATACACGATACAGAAGCTACAACTATTGTGTCACTGCGCTCCAACAAACTGCTTGTTGCGCTGTGACGAAGTTTGTCTATTTCGTCGTTGACACTCATGTCTTTTTCAATATATGTGTCGCTAGAAACAATGTATGCTTCTGGCTGATAGTAATCATAATACGAAACAAAAAATTCCACGCGGTTGTTCGGGAAAAATTCTCTAAATTCATTGCAAAGTTGTGCTGCTAAGGTCTTGTTGTGTGCCAAAATCAGTGTAGGGCGATTGACCTGAGCAATAACATTTGCCATTGTAAAAGTTTTACCACTGCCTGTAACACCTTTCAAAACCTGAGCAGATAAGCCATCGTTTATGCCTTCTACAAGACTTTTGATGGCTTCTGGCTGATCGCCAGTTGGTTTGTAGTTTGATACTAATTCAAATTTTTTAAATTCCATTTTAAATCCATGTAAACATTAATTTAATAAGCACACCAGCAAGTGCACCTACAACTGCCAAAATGGCACTTCTGCCAACCCAAAAAAACCAATTGCGCTTGTTGTTTGTAAGTTCTCTATGGAAGCCTTCACCTTTAATTTTAAGTGACACGCAATATACAGGGCTACCTTTTTGTCAGATTTTAACAACTCTATATAATTATCATAACTTAAATTGGTCATGATTTTTTCTAATTCGTCAGGGTAGATAATATATTTATCTGCAGCAAAAGAAATAATTTCTCGTGGAGAAATAAGACAAGACTTTTTGCCTTGACATTTTTGATAAACATATTCCATAATGTATTTTTCTTTTAAAGTTAGCATAATTTTTCCTTAAAAAGTTAGATAAAAGAAAATCAACAGCGCAATCATTGTTCCAACAAAAGCAGATATCATTGTATAAACATAAATCATAACAGGAAAGTTATGTTTTTTTGTTTTGTTTTTTGTTGTTTCTTGCTCCAAATAAATCCTTGCCTTTGGCAGTAAAGAAAAGCAATATGTGTTTTCTTCACTGAACTTGATGTTTAAATATTCTTGCTTTTCCAAAAACTCTATGATTTGCCTTACAGTATCTGCATCATATTGAGATTTTTGCGTAAGCGACATAATGATTTCATCACTGGTTACGACCTTGTATGCACTGCCATCTGCAAGCTTGTTTAATGCTTTTAAAACTGCTATTGTTTTTTTATCTAGCATATTTCACTCCTATTATATCATCTGTAAATATTTTTTGCAATCTTTTCAAGATTATTTATATTAGCACAACAGAAGCATTATATACGCTAAACTGACAATTTTTTATATTCTTCTAGTTGTTGTTTAAAGAAATCAAAAGCAATTTCATACGGCGTATCTGTTGCCAAGTCTATTCCAATTTCTTTTAAAATATCATAGGCTGGTTTATTTAGTCCATTTTTTAAAAACATTATATATTTATTGACATAAGAACTGTCTTTTAAAATGTTAGAAACAATATTAATAGCAGTTATCATACCTGTAGAATAGCAATAATAGTAGAAAGGTCTGTAAAAATGAGAGATTTTCGACCATTGATATTTTATACTATTCGGAATAAGACATGAATTACCATAATATTTTTTGTTTAATTTATAGCATTTATCGTTTAAGTCTTGATACGTTATTAACAACTCATTTTGAATACTATTATGTGCAAATAATTCAAATTCAGTATACATAGTTGTTTTAAATATTGATGAACTAATTTGATTTAAAAATTGATTTATATAATAAGATTTATGCTTTGTTGTACAATTGTTTTGAATATAAATGCCGAGCAATAATTCATTAACTGTGCTTGCAATTTCTGCAGCAAAAGTAGTTGTATCTGCTTTTTCCATAGGTTGTGCAGAATTAAAGTATTCTGCATTAACGCAATGACCCATTTCATGAACTAAAGCAGACAAAGAGTCATAATCATAAGTCCAATTTAAAAGAATAACAGTTTTTGTATCGTAAGCATTATCACAATATCCTCCAGAATATTTATCCTTATTTGTAAGATAATCTATTGATTTGTCATTAAGCTTATGATTGACTATTTTAAGATATTCTACACCCAATGGTGCAAGAGACTTTAACATAATTTCTTGTGCTTTCTCAATTTTAATTTTTCCGCCAACTTTTTTGTCTTCAAAAATATCAAAAGTTGAGAAGTCCTTAATGCCACTTATCTTTGCTTGCGTTTTGATAAAATTTTGAAATAAATTTTTATGTTTGAAAACTTGTTCTATATTTTTTTCAAATACTGCCAGCGGAACATCATTGTTGTGTAACATTCGTTCAAGAGTACTATTATAGTTTTGTAATCTGCTAAATTCAAAAGCGGTTTTTACAGATGAAAGATACAATTCGGAAATAGTTTTATTGATGTCAGCATAAGCATTTATCATTGAGTTAAATGCAGATTTTCTTATTTCTCTATCTTTACTAGAAATTAGATTTGTATAGGTTGAATTATCTACTTTATGTGTTTTGCCTTTGCTATCTTTAGCGTCTTGATATTTCATTTCAGAATTTTGCAACAAATCATAAATGGTATAAGAATTATTAAAAGAGTTATCCATTTTAGATAAAATTTCATTTGTTTTTTCATCTAATCTGTGTGGTTTGTTTTTAATAACTTCTTTGATTTTTACATCTAAATCTTTTGCTCTTTCATCATTTAACAAAGATAATAAATAATCTTCATCCAAATCGTCGATTTGCGGATCAACAAAACTTATTGCTTTATTTAATTTATTATACGAATTTGAAAATCTTTCAGCCAATTTTAATATTGAAACATCTGTTAAATTTGTCATTTGAGTATTAGAAATATAGAAACACATTTTTTCTATTTTTAACCAATCGTCTTTATAATTGTTAAAATATTCAAAAAATTTATCCTTATCGTTAAATTTGCCATAATATGACGGCAAAACTTTTGTTAGTTTTTCGATAGTATCAAAAACAGCATCTATATCTGCTGTGGTTTTAAACATGTCTAAATCCCATTTGTATTTATCTTCAATTTGGTCTCGTGTTTTCATAAAAACTCCTTTTTTTATTAATATATAGTTTAAATTTTAACCAAATTTTGTCAAGTAATATATATTTATTATAAATATTTTTAAATTTTAGAGTTTTTCAAACATATTTCAACAATGTCATAAATTGTTGACTTATTAAATAAATTATTTTATAATGACAGAAAGAGAGGTGGGATATGAGAAAAATTTTATTATTAATTTGTATCGCTTTTGTTGTTGTGTGCTATGGTTATCCTTGCTTAGTTTTGCCTTTTGGGGAATATACTTACACAACAAAAGTTGCAGATCAAGAAATTACATCTACAATCAAGTTTAATTTTAAGAAAAAAGCAACATGGACAATTGGTGATTTAAGCGCTACATACAACTATAAACTTAAAGGTAATGAAGTTGTTTTGAGTTTGGACGACACTTTTGACAACGAAGATGATGTTAAATTATCAATCAGCTCTATTTACCGTTTAGGTGAATACAACAACCAAATTGGATTGTGGACTACAATTGGTGTTGGCGTTGCTGCATTGGTTTTGGTTATAACCATACCTAAAAAAGATTAATCAATTTTTAAAGTGTACCTTAGTGGTGCACTTTTTTATGTTATAAATTTTTACTTTGACTACTTGAAATTATAATAATTATCTGATACAATAATAGGTGAACAATAATATTTTTGAGATTAAATTGTTTTCTTGCTAAAAATTTTGGCAAAAATAAAGGATAAAGTATGTTAGAAAATATTGTAATAAAAGGTGCAAAGGAAAACAACCTTAAAAATATCAATCTTACAATACCAAAAAACAAGTTGGTAGTTTTTTCTGGTGTAAGTGGATGTGGCAAATCAACACTTGCTTTTGATACGATTTTTGCAGAAGGACAACGAAGGTATATGGAAAGTTTGTCTAGTTATGCAAGACAATTTTTAGGTCAAATGACAAAACCTGATGTAGAGTATATTGATGGACTTAGTCCTGCAATTTCTATAGATCAAAAAAGTACAAACAACAATCCAAGGTCGACAGTTGGTACCATTACAGAAATTTATGATTATATTAGGTTGTTGTTTGCTCGTATAGGAAAACCATATTGTCCAAAATGTGGCAAACCTATCACTATACAAACCTTAGATCAAATAGTGGATAGAGTTATGGAAGCGGAAGACGGAACTAAAATGCTAATCATGGCACCAATCATAAGAGGACAAAAAGGTACACACGAAAAAACTTTTGATGCATTAAGAAAAGACGGATTTGTGCGTGTTATGGTAAATGGCGAAGTTTATTCTCTTGATGATGCAATAAGTTTGGATAAAAATAAGCGTCACGATATTTATGTTGTGGTAGATAGGCTTATTAAAAAAGAAGGCGTTGTTTCAAGACTGAGCGAGTCTATAAACAAATGTTTAGAGATGTCAGACGGTTTGGTGATAATCAATACAAAGGACGAAAACAAACTATATAGTGTTAAATACAGCTGTGTAGATTGTGGCATATCTATACCTGACATCGAGCCAGCATTGTTTAGTTTTAACAGTCAATCTGGTGCATGTCATAAATGTGGAGGTTTAGGTTATGTTATAAAAATTGGTGAAAGTGCAATCGTTAAAAATGACCAATTATCTATAAACGAAGGTGCATTGTCAGTTATGGGCTTTAACATAGACTCTACTGGTATCACAAAAAAAGCACTTATAAAACTTGGCAAAAAATACGGCTTTACTGTTGATACACCGTATTGCCAAATATCAAAAGAAGGCAGAAATGCCTTGATTAATGGCGAAACGGGTGATAAAGAAATGATAGCACCAAATCTTCATCAATATTGTGTGCAAAAAGATATGCTATTTATGGGTATAATTCCAGATTTGTTGCGTCGTTTTCAAGAGTCACAAAGCGAGTATGTAAAAGAAGAAATTTACAAACTTATGAGCGAAGATATGTGTCCAGATTGTATGGGTAAAAGGCTTAATCCAAGTGCTTTGTCTATAAAAATTGCAGAAAAAAACATCGCAGAAGTATGCGATATGTCTATAATCAAATTATATACTTTTATAAGTGAATTAAAACTATCTAAAACTGACAAAATGATTGCAGAAAGTATCATAAAAGAGATTACTTCAAGATTGTCATTTTTAATCAATGTTGGTTTGACATATTTAACATTGTCTAGACGCGCTGGCACTTTGTCAGGTGGAGAGTCTCAACGCATACGACTTGCCACTCAAATAGGCAGTGGTTTAAGTGGTGTTTTATATATCCTTGACGAGCCAAGCATTGGTTTGCACCAAAGGGATAATGATAAACTTATTGAAACTCTTAAAAATTTAAGAGATTTAGGCAATACACTTATTGTGGTAGAGCATGATGAAGATACAATACGCCAGGCAGATTATATTGTGGATATTGGTCCAAGGGCTGGCGTACATGGTGGTGAAATTGTAGCTCAAGGCAGTGTAAAAGACCTTGAAGCATGCCCTAAATCAATCACTGGCAAATTTTTGTCGGGAGAACTTAAAATAGAAGTGCCAACAAAACGCAGAGAAATCAACAAAGGATATATACGATTGTTGGGTTGTAAAGAGCATAATATTGAAAACTTAGATGTAGCAATACCAAAAGGCGTTTTAACTTGCGTTACAGGCGTAAGTGGTAGTGGTAAATCAACTTTGGTTAATGATATTTTCTATCGTGCCATATTTAATACCTTAAATCGTAGAGACCAAGAACGCAATCATGACCATATTTTAGGTGTTGAAGATATAGATAAAGTTATTCAAATAGACCAAGCACCAATTGGCAGAACACCGCGTAGCAATCCCGCAACATATTCAGGATTGTTCACAAAAATAAGAGAATTGTTTGCATCAACGCCGACAGCGAAAGAAAAAGGCTTTGATTTAGGCAAGTTTAGTTTTAATGTATCAGGTGGCAGATGTGAAGCCTGTGCTGGAGACGGTGTAAAAAGACTTAGGATGTACTTTATGGCAGATGTTTATGTGCCTTGTGAAGTATGTAACGGCAAACGATATTCAAGAGATGTTTTAGATGTAAAATATAAGGGTAAATCTATTTATGATGTTTTGGAAATGACCATTGACGAAGCATATGACTTTTTTGAAGCAATCCCACAAATTAAAAGTAAGTTGCAAACTTTGGTTGATGTTGGTTTAGGTTATATAAAATTAGGGCAAAGCGCAACAACGCTTTCTGGTGGAGAAGCTCAAAGATTAAAACTGGCAACAGAACTTACTCGTCGTGATACTGGCAACACTATATATGTGCTTGACGAGCCAACAACTGGTTTGCATTTATATGATGTTAAAAAACTTGTTGATATTTTACAAAGACTTGTTGGTAATGGCAATACGGTTGTAGTTATTGAACATAATTTAGACATCGTCAAAACTGCTGACTATATCATTGATATGGGTCCAGAAGGTGGCGAAGGTGGCGGAAAGATAATTGCCACAGGCACACCAGAAGAAGTATGTAAAGTAAAAGGCAGTTATACAGGGATGTATTTAAAAAAGATGTTAAAGTAAATTTAACATATCAATGCCTATCACTTCTCTTAAACCTTCAAGATTGTAATGTAATAATCTAGAATATGTTACTGCATCGTCTTGACTTTCGTTTATGATTGAAGCATATAAATATTGTAAATAATCAGAGACAGGTTGCATGTCTTTTCTAGAAATGGATACACTTAATGTATCCATTTTTTCTGTCCAATAATCGTTAAGATTGATTATGCGTGATTGAATTTCTTCGTCAGTGATTGGTCGGTTTAAAAGGGCATCATAAATATATTCGCTTTCACTCTCCATGCGATTAAAAACTTTAATTGTATGTACGCTGTCCCAGATGCAAAGTCCAGTCACAGCCAAAAGTAAAATCAAAATAGGAATCCATGTTTTCATAGTTTTACCTCTGTGTTAATATTTTCTATCAGTTGAAAATTTTCACCTTTTAATTGATAATAAATTTTTCCATTTTTATCAATAGACAATATAATTAAATCTTTTATTGTGTTTATTTTTAAATAATTTAATATTTTATTAAATTTTTTATTATCCAACTTTAAATTTTTTAATTGTTGTTTTATTAGCTTGCCGTCAGAAACAACAATGTGTGGAAGTTGGACTTCTGGATTGTTTGCGTTTACATCTTCTGCAGTTGCAGGTGCATTGGAACTTTTTGGTATAATGCTCATTTTACCGTTTGTCTCAATAATGGCATAATGGATTTGATCAAAAGCGTAATATCCGGCTTGCCTTATCATTTCCATTATATCATCAAGGTTCATGTTAAGGTCTTTAAGGGCCTTGTATACGATTCCTTCAGGACCAATCACAACAACAGGTTTGCCACTCATCAACTGCCTTATTTTAATGTTTTTTCTTGTAAGTAGTGTAATAAAATAATGAATAATTACAAGTATCGCTAGTGGCAATATTCCGTTTAAAAGTGGTATGTTTGTGTCACTCATAGGCAAAGTTGCCAAATCTGCAATGATTAGTGTAATAACAACTTCATATGGTTGCATTTCTCCAATTTGGCGTTTGCCCATTAATCTTAAAAATACAAGGACTGTAATATAAATAATAAAAACTCTTAAAAATACTATAAACATATAATAATTATGTACATTAACAAAATTATTATTCATTTATTAAATTTCATTTAAAATTAAAAAATATTTAAAATAAATAAAAAAATTGCATTTATTTGCAATTTTTATATATTTTTCTTTTTCTTTTTTATAATATTTAAAAATTCACTAATATCATATAAATTAAATATTTTAATCATAATTAATGTTGCAACTATGCTGATAGTTCCGCCAATTAAACCAGCAAAGAAATTATTGAAAATATAAAGCATTATGTTTGAGACAAAATGTCCAAGCAGACTTGCAGGAATTGTAACTAAAGTATAACGCATAGTAAGACCGACTAAATTATAATTAAAGTGTGGTACAGTTTGCTTTATTTTTCTGATGTTTAGCAAAGTTATAATTGTCATAGAAAGGAAGAAAGAAATCACAACAGAATTTATGCCAACCAAAGGGGTAAACACAACAAGAGAAGCAAGCAAAACTGCTGAACCTAACAGGTAATTTATAAAGGACTTTGTTTCCATGTTAAGTGCGTTTAAAATGCTACCTGACAAATTACACAAAGTTATTGGCAACACGCACACTGCAGAAATTTGCAACAACATACCTGCCATAACATTGTCGTATAGCACTATACCAATTAAATCTCCTACAGAAAGATACAGTGGCACAAACATCATACTAATAAATATTGATACTTGCAAAGATTTTGTAATGTTTTGGTTTATAGTATCGTAATCATTTTTGCTCATCATAGAACTTATTGAAGGTATCAAAACCATACTTATACTACCAATGACTGTCATAGGTACAAATAACATAGGGAAAGTCATGCCCATAACAATACCCAAACTTGCAACCGCCTGACTTTTGCTATAGCCAGACACAACCAACATAGTAGGGATAATTAATGTAGTAAGCGGTTGGACCATAGAATTTGCAACTCTAACACCAGTTACAGGTAAGGCACTATTAATCACATTTTTATACTCACCTTTTTTAAATGATAATCGACCTTTTTTAAAGTAAATTACAACTGCTAAAATTGCAGAAACTAAACAAGTTATATTAAAGGCTATTGCGGAGTTTTTTGTTGCCACAAAACAGTCTGTAACACTATAAAGCATTATAAAGGTCAAAGCAAATCGTATAATTTGTTCAACCAATTCAGTTAAACCACAATTAAAATAATCATTTTGTCCCCAAAGTGCGCCTCTAAACACTGCGTAAATTGCACTAAATATTATAGAAGGCACCATAATTATCAATATTTCAACAGCACGATTGTCTGTTAAAACAAAATTCCACATATGTTTAAGAGTTATTACTATAAGCGAGCAAGAAAAAGCAACCACCAATCCGACAACAAATGCAGATGCTACAACCTTGTTACGCTTATGTATTTGGTTGTTTGATTCGTATTTAGACACAAGTTTTGCGGTAGTAAGTGGTATACCACTTGAAATTAAAGTCATAAAAATACCAAGTATTGAACTTGCCATTTGATAAAGACCTAAACCTTCTGCGCCAAGTTTGCGTGATATAAATATCCTAAAACAAAAACCCAACGCTCTTGTCAAAACTGAAAAAACTGTAACTATTGCAACTGCTTTAAAAATAGATTTCATACTTGTCCTTATGTAATATATAATTTAAGTCGAAAAAATATGAAAAATGTGAAACAAATTTGTTTTGTTGCATAATAAGAAATATGGAAATAAAAATGGCAAAATCTTTTTACATCCGCGTAAAACAGGGTGATACTTTAAACAAAATTTATCAAAAATATAACACCTGCAAACAAAATATCGTAAGAAACAATCCGGAAATTGATTTATATTGTGGAGAACTGATTAAAATAAAAACAAATGACTATATTTCATACATTGTTAAACCGACAGAAACATTAGATAAAATTTGCGATAAATTCAACATAGAAAAAGACAAATTGATACAACAAAACGATTTAAAAGATACAAAACTATTTATAGGACAGCAATTAAAAATTTTCAAATAAAACCATGTATTTTTTATATGTTGGATATCAAAAAAGACGCTTAAAGCGTCTTTTTAAATTATTCTTCTTGTTGAGAATTTTGGCTTGGTTGATTTGCCAATTTTTTCATCAAACTATTGAAATATGCATCAGTATTTACATATTTAATTTCTGCTTCTATAGCATTGATGTTTACACCAATACTAGAAGACATTTTTTGAGATTTACGCATTTCTTTTTCAAGTTTTTTGATATCAGCAGGATTTGCGCGTTTGATTTTCATTTCTCTTAATTTTGTTAAATCTTGCTTATATTCTTCTTCATATTTAATGCGTTCTGCATGCAATGTTTCTAAATCTTTGTTTAATTCACGCAATTTTTCTTCTCTAACTGTTGTTGCTTTTCTTGTATAAACTTGTTTAGAAACTGTGCGGTTTCTGTCATAAGAATTTTTTGTCTTCTTAACTGGCTTTTTCCATTTAATTCTTCTAACCATAACGCCTACGATTGTTATGATAATAGCAAGCGTAAACATAGAGCCAGAGATAACATACCACCAGTTGATGTCTTTAAAGTTTGTTGTTTCTGTTGGTGTTTCTACAGGTGTTTCTTCAGGAGTAGCAACTGCAGTTGTTTTTAAAATTTTAGAATATTCATTTGCTGTTGCTTTGTTGAAAGTATCTTCATTTATTTCTGTAAATGAGATTTTACCAAAGAAGGCATCACCAGAAACTTTACAATCTTCACTGCCTAGTAATAATTCAAGATAAGTTGTTGTATCATTGTCTGGACAAACATAGAAATTGTATGTTGTCCAAGTGTTGTTTGATTGTATGTTTGTAAATGTTTCGTCAAAGCTAGATAATTTGATGCCTGCACCAAAACTAGTGCCGTTACCATTTATGATTTGTAGGTATTGAGTGTAAACAGATACACTAACTTTATAATAACTATTTTTTGCTAATTTGTATCCTAAAATTGAATTAACTTTAGAATACGAATCGTTCATTGCACTTATGCCAATTACATGAGATTCTCCAATAGCTGTAAATGTTTCGATTTCTTTGTAAGGACCATATTCAACATCAACAACGCCAAATGTTACATTGTCGCCAGTTGATTCAAACAACATTGGAGTAGCAAAGTCATTATTGTCTTTTGTAAGAAGTATGTTTGTTAAATCAACTTTAGAAACCAAATTAGAGTCAGTTGCAGATATTGCGTTGAATTGTTCTTCTGTAGGTTGGCTGTAATAGTCAAATCTTGCATTGTCTACATATGCATACGCCCAAGAAGAGCTGTCAAGAATGATTTTTAATGATACATCTAATGCTGCGTAACCAGCTTTTATATACATTTCAACTTGTGCCCAGTCTCCATTTGTATCCACAGTTTTAGAAGATAAAACGATTTCTTTACCTTCAACAGTTGCTACAAGAGAAAGAGTTACAGGTGAGTTTTGTGTATTGATAGATGTTTCAAACTTATGGATAGATTTTGCAGATAAATTTTTGCTTGTGCTCTTATAACTTAACACGTCAGCTTGAGTGTTGTGCATCATAAGGATGTTGTTGTTGATTTTTGTGCCACCATTTCTAGTATCCATAGGATTTGTAAGATTTTTAAATCCAGATAACTTAGCAAATTCGGTGCTAGAAGTATTTACAATACCATAATGTTGAGTGTGTTCACCAGTTTCAACACTCCAACCATTTGCACTTGCAGGATATTGTTTGTTTTGATCGTTAGCAGAAATTATATCAAACTTTCCGTTATCTAAAGCAGTTGAACTGCCTGTAAGCTTGTAGTCTGTAGAAAAGTCAATTTTTTCTACTTCAGCGCCTGCGCTTGCTGCGGAATAAGCGCTTGTAGTGATTCTTGAAATTTCTACCGAACTTATATAAAGTGAACCAGTAGCCTTTTCTGAATCAGAGCCTAAAGATGCAACTAATTTAAAACTAGCACTTTCTTCTGGACTTGTTGTAACATAAAATGAATATTGTTTAAAACCATTTGTAATGCTGTCTTTAGAAGTTGTACTTGCAGATATTGTTAAAGTTTTTTCAACTGCAGTTTCGTCTTCGTCAACAATTTGAACAAGACCTATTGTAGCTTTTCCGTTAAGATCTTCAGCTTTTGCATTGACAGTGATATTGTATACACCATTTTGTTCTAAAGTTAAATATTCTGATTTTACGACATTAGTAATATGTGGGTCATTTGCATCAACTTCAGTGTAAGCAAACTCTGTGCTTTCAAAATTGATAAATGAAGGTTGAGTATTTGTAATCTTCAAAGCGTTTGAGTGATATCCGTCAGTATGAGCCAAATCATATTTAATTGAACTGGCACCGTTTGAGTCACTAAACACATCTTTTAATTTAATGCTTGTATAATCTTGCAATACATTTTTTCTGTTGTTGATTACTTTATATTCGGTTGAAGTCAATTCTTCAGTAGTAAGACGATTAAATTCATTTTCGTTAATCTTTAGGGTATTGATGTTGTCAAACATTGCAACACCTTGAGATTTTAAATACATACCGAGTTTTAAGTTTTCGCTATCAACATTGTCGTTTTTAATGAAGAAATAATAAGAAGTCCAACGATTATTAGATACTATATTTGTAAAAGTTGAAAATTCTTCTTCTCCGTCAGACAACACTAGGTTGGCGATACCACCTTCAGCAGTGTAAACATCAACAGATATAAGATAAGTGCCACCAGCATCAAGAGAAATGTTGCCTGAAGTAGTGTAACCTAAATCAGTTGGTTTTTTAGAACTATCAATCATCAAAACATAATTGTCGTATAAAGTTCCTCTATCAAGATTGCTAAATCTTTTTGCATATTTTTCATCTTCTACATTAATTACGCCAGAATCAACATTTGAGTCACTGTTGGATATAGTATATTCTTTAGGCTCAAAAGGATAGGTTGATTTTGGATTTAAACTAAAGTTGTTGTTTGCAAGAGTTAGTGGTTCAGAGTCTGCTTCACTAACAACTGTAGCAAAAACAACATTTTTGTTCTTTTTAAAAGATATCAAGCCAAAATTGGCAACAATGGCAAGTAAAAATGCCACTACATAACATAATAAATTTTTGATTTTTGTGTTTGTTTTCATTGTAACCTCGTATTAATTATTGCTTTAAACTAATTTATTATAATATAAACTTTAAAAAAAGGCAAATAAAATCATGCCAATAGCACACAATAAAATCATGAAAAAAGTAAAAAAATTGCATGTGGTTTTGTTTGGAGCCTTAATTGGTATAATCAATGGCTTTTTTGGTGGCGGTGGTGGTATGGTTGTTGTTCCGCTTTTAACAAATCTTTTTGGATTGGAACAAAAAAAAGCGCAGGCAACTGCATTGTTTGTTATCTTGCCAATAAGTATAGTAAGTGCAATAGTTTATTTATGTTATAACTCTGTTGATTTCAAAACAGGCTGGCCTGTGTTATTAGGCATTGTTGCAGGTGGTGTGGTTGGTGCAAAAGTTTTAAATAAACTTAACAACAAGATTGTGCATGGTATTTTTATATTTTTTATGCTTTTAGGCGGAATAGGGATGTTGATATGGTAGGTGTATTATGATATTTTGGGAAATTGTTGCCGGAGTACTTGGTGGCATTGTTGCTGGCATGGGTATGGGTGGAGGCACTCTTACAATACCAATACTGACAATCTTTTTATCTTATCAGCAATTGCAGGCACAAGGTATCAACCTTATATCTTTTTTGCCAATGTCTGTGGTTGCGCTATTTATACATATGAAAAATCATCTTGTAGCATGGAAGGAAACTTGGCTTTTGGCAGCTATTGGTAGCCTTTTCAGTTTGATAGGTGCGCTTGTTGCAAACCATATAAACAATATTGTTCTTAAAAAAATGTTTGCATTGTTTTTGATAGGACTTGGTATTTGGCAAATAGTACAACTGGTTAAAGAAAACAAAAAAACAAAATCTAACAAATAGTGTTTAAGTGATACACATAATTTAAGGTTATGTTAATAAGTTCATATTTTAAAGATTGAGATAAATTTTCTGTGTTATATATGTTCTGTAAAGAGTTCAATATATTTAAAAAGTATGTTTTGCATATTTCATATTTGTTGTTGGTAAAATTTAAACAATATTCATCAAAAATTTTAGATAAATCACTATGTAAATTTAAAACTTGCAGTTTGATGCTTTTTTCAGTTGTGCAAGCAGTATCATAATTTATCATTAAAGTATATAAAGTTTCAATTATAATTTTGATTTGATTATTGATATTTTCAACTGTTTGATTTTGCGTGTCAGACAAACTGCTTATATGTTTAAAATCTTTTGTTTTAAGTGTAAGTATTTTGCAATTAGTATATTCAGTTATAATGTTAGACACAACTTTTTCCGCGCTATCTATATCTAAATAATAATTTGCAATAACATGAAAATGTCCATCGTAATAAATATATCCGCCAGCATTTTTTTGTTGTATATCTAAAGCGCATTTGTAAGCATCGGTGTAGTTTTGAAATAGGCCAATCTCTACAAAATAAAAGTAGGTTAATTTTTGTTTTTTATAAAATATTTTAATAATCGCGATAATCAATAATATAACAAAAACAGACAGTATTAAAAATTTAAACAAATGATTTGTTTTGGTTTTTCTTTTTGTTTGTTGGTTATAATCAAAATTGTAAAATTGCATATATATTTTATGCAAAAAACTAAAAAAATCAGTAATTTTTAACATTTTTTTAAAAAATTGACAGGTTTTGGATAAATTTATGACATTTAAATATATAATGCAGGCAGGAGGTAAGATGAATATTAAACCATTATTTGATAGAGTAATTATCAAGCCAGAACAAGACCAAACATTATCAAAATCTGGCATTATTTTGCCAGAAACATCGCAAGACCGCCCGCAAATTGGCGTGGTTGTTGCTGTAGGTGATGGTACAACTTTTGAAGGTGAACAAACTGATATGAAAGTTAAAGTTGGTGACAAGGTTGTATTTAACAAATATATAGGCAACGAAATCAAAATTGATAATGAAACTCATGTTATTTTGCGTCAAATTGATATTATAGGAGTAGTAAATGATTGAAAAAATTATAGTCAATGGTGAAGAAGCAAGGATGAAACTTTTAAAAGGTGTAGAAACTCTTGCAAATGCTGTAAAAGTAACTCTTGGTCCTAAAGGCAGAAATGTTGTTGTAGACCATGTGTTTAGCGAGCCACTTGTTACAAACGACGGTGTGACAATTGCAAAAGAAGTTGTCCTTGCAGACGAAATAGAAAATATGGGTGCAAGTGTATTAAAAGGTGCTTGCACAAAAACAAACGATGTAGCAGGAGACGGAACTACAACAGCCACAGTGCTTGCAGAAAAAATTTTTACAGAAGGATTAAAAAGTTTTACAACAGGTGCAAATCCAATTTTGTTAAGGTCTGGTATCAAAAGAGCAGTCGCTCAAGTTATTGAAACTATCAGAAAAACAAGCAGGCCTGTTCAAGACAATAATTCTATTTGTCAAGTTGCAAGTATTTCTTCTGGCAGTCCTGATACAGGCGCAATCATCGCCAAAGCCTTTGAAGAAGTTGGTTTGGATGGCGTAATCACAATTGAAGACGGCAACAATGTTTTAACATCTTTAAATGTGGTAGAAGGATTTAGGATAAACAGAGGATATGTAAGTCCATACATGTGTGCAGATCAAAATAAGTTGATTGCAGAACTTGAAAATCCATACATATTAATTACAGACAAAAAAATATCAAGCATAACCGAAATTTTGCCAATTATTGAAAAGGTGGCAGCGGCTGGTGGTTGTTTGTTTATTATTGCAGAAGAAATTGAAGGCGATGCATTGACAACAATCGTTATCAACAATATGCGCAAAATTTTTAATTGCTTGGCGGTACGAACACCTTTCTTTGGCGATAGACGCAAAAAAGTTTTGGACGATATTGCACTTGCTGTTGGCGGTAAGTTTTTATCTGGTGATATTTACAACAACTTCAAAGATGTTACATTAGAAGATCTTGGTAGATGCGAAAAAGTAAAAGCAGACAAAGATAAAACAACAATTATTGGTGCAAAAGGCAACAAGGATAAAATTAAAGAGCGCGTAGAGCAACTGAAAGAAAAACTAAAAACAGAAAAAAGAGATTTTGATAGACAAGCTCTTCAAGATAGAATTTCCAACCTAAATGGTGGGATAGCTGTTATAAAAGTTGGTGCAGTAAGTGAGTTGGAAATGAGAGAGAAAAAACTCCGCATGGAAGATGCCCTTAATGCAACAATGTCTGCCATTGATGAAGGAATTATTTTAGGTGGTGGTGTGGCACTGCTTAAGGCGAAACCACAACTTGAAAAACTTATTGAAAATTTACAAGGTGATGAAAAAATTGGTGCTCAAATTATATTGAAAGCATTAGAGGCACCAATCAGACAAATTGCAAAAAATGCAGGTGTAGACGATGGTGTAGTGGTTAGAGAAATTGAAAAAAATCAAAACACAAACTATGGTTATGATGCACTTAACAACACATATTGCGATATGTTCGAGCAGGGTATTATAGATCCTTTCAAAGTTACTCGTGCAGCACTCGAAACTGCAAGCAGTGTTGCATCAACTCTGCTTACAACCGAATGTGTTATTGTTCAAAACAAGGCAATGATAGGCGTTGGTGAAAAATAAAAAAATTAAATAAATTCAACATAAATTTATCAATTTTTCAATAATTTTAATTAAATTATCAGAAAAAATAAAAAATTTTAATATTTTTTTAAAAAAATAATTAAAAAAATAATAATTTCCCCTTTTAAAAATAAATAAAAAATGTGCAATAAATTTTTGCACATTTTTTATATTGTAAATAAATTATTGTTCAACAACCTTGCCAATTTTGACATCAAATTCTCCAGTTGTGTATTTGATATTTTTAACACTTGCAACTGCTTTAATATCTGCTTCACATGATTTAACAAATTCAATTTCGTTGCAAAAAATTTCAATGTCTTCAATTTCTGTTTTCATGCTTAGTTGATTTAAACTTTTAAATTGTCTTACACGACCAACAATATCAACAACAATGTCGCCATTTGCTAAAATGTTTTGTTCTGCTTCAACGCTAATTTTATTCAATTCACACAAATGTATACTTTCAATTTTTTCAAATTGTTTAAAATATTCTTGATAAATTTCTTCAGTGATATGAGGCATAGTAATAGATAATAATTGCAATGCATGTAGAAGCACATTATAGCATGCCCATTGAGCAGATTTTTTTGCTTGTTCTCCATACACTTCAGGTTTATACAATCTGTTTTTTGCAATTTCAATATAGTTATCGCAGAAGTACCAGAAGAATTTTTCAATTTCATCTTTAGCGTAACCCATTTCTACTTTTTCATAGAATTTATAAGTCTTTTCAAAACACTCATTAAATTTGTGCATTATATGTTTATCCATTGGAAGGATATTTTCTGGTTTTTCTGGTGTGTAATCGTAAAGGAAAGAAAGCACAAATTTAGATGCGTTCCAAACCTTATTTAAAAGTTTATAACCGTCTTTAAGTCCAGTATCGCTAAACATAACATCACGACCATAAGCGCCATTTGCACACCAATATCTAATTACATCTGCGCCATAGTCACGGATGGCGTCTGTCAAACTAACTTTTGAATTTGATTTTGATTTAGAGAATTTAACTCCTTTATCAGCCATAACCCAACCGTTAACAAGTAACTCTTTCCATGGCAAGCAACCTTGATGATAATAAGATTTGATAATAGTACGCAAATCCCATGTAGTGATAATATCTCTGCCACAAAAACGCATACTCATTGGCATTTTTGCGTTACTTTCTTGCTCGTCTTCTGCCCAATTTGTGTTGATTTGCGGGGTAACTGAACTTGTTGCCCAAGTGTCCATAACATCTTGTTCAGCAGTAAATTCATTGCAACCACAATCACAATGTGAAGTTGGATTTGTTGTTAATGGGTTGACAGGTAGTTCGTTGATTTCGGCCAATTTAACTTTTCCACAATTATTACAATACCAAACAGGGAATGGAACACCAAAATAGCGTTGTCTTGAAATTGACCAGTCTTGATTTAAGATGCTTACCCAAGCAATGTATCTTGCTTTCATGCTTTCTGGGTGCCAAACGAGTTCGTTGCCTAAATCTATCCATTTTTGTTTAAGTTCTGGTGTTGATGTTTGAATAAACCATTGTTTTTTACTTAAAAATTCAATTGGTTCATCGCATCGTTCATGAACTTTAACGGCGTGGGTGATAGGATCTTGTTTGTATAAATATCCTTGATCTTTTAAGTCTTCAATAATTGCTTTTCTTGCTTCGATAGATTTCATGCCGGCATATTTGCCTGCGATTTCAGTCATTTTTCCACCATCATCAATAGCTCGTTTTAATTCTAGATGATATTCTTTCCACCATTCAGCATCGGTTTGGTCTCCAAAAGTACAACACATTACAATTCCTGTACCTTTATCTATACCAACTTTGGCATCAGCTCTTACTTCTACTTCGTTTTCTTCAAAAAGTGGAACTTTAACTTTTTTACCAATTAAATGTTTGTATCTGTCGTCTTCAGGATTTACAAAAATGCCAACACATGCGGGCAAAAACTCTGGTCTTGTGGTAGCGATAGGAATTGTGCCACTGCCATCAGCTAAGCGGAAATTTAAATAGTTGAAAATACTATCCAATTCTTTATCTTCAAGTTCAGCTGCAGCAACGCTTGTTCTACATTTGCAACACCAAGGACCTGGTTTATCTTCACGATATGCAATGCCACGACGCGCTAAATCTATGAAAGATTTTTGACTTGTTTTTTGACTTTTATCATCTATGGTGTTGTATCCTAAACTTAAATCGCAACTCATACCCGCTTTAACCATCATATCACGATAGTTTTGGTTGTAAGTTGAAACCAAGTCTAAAGCGATTTTTGTAAATTCTTCTCTTGGAAGAGTGTGTGCACGAATATTTTTCTTTTTTTCAACCAAAAGTTCTGTAGGCAGTCCGTTGTTGTCAAAGCCAAGAGGGTAATACATATTGAAACCCTGCATTCTTCTAAACCTTGCCATCATATCAGCCTGTGTAAAACCGGAAATATGACCTAAGTGAAGTTCACCACTTACTGTTGGTGGTGGGGTGTCGATTGAATAGGTTGGTTTGTTTGAGTTTTTGTCAAACTTATAAATACCTTTTTCTTGCCAAAAATTTTGCCATTTGGCTTCTTTTTCATTAATGTTGTATTTATTATCTAACATACTATCTCCTTTTAATGTTTTTGAATATAAAAAACCCTTACATTCAGTTTTGAATATAAGGGTAAATAAATTTTTATATAAAAACCCTTATACTTATTAAATATAAGGGCGAATGTTCGCGGTACCACCTTATCTTTTTACTTCATTTTAAAACTGACGTATTTTTCATAACGCAAGTGGTCTACTATACTTCTTCACTTGAACTTGTTTGCTACCTTCTGCCAACACTGTTTTAGGTCACTTTCAGCCCATGATGACCACTCTCTACAAAACGCACTTTAGCATACTCCTCAAACTTATATAACGTTTCTCTAATTAAATAATAAACTATTTATCAAAATTTGTCAACAATTTTAAAGTTTTTAATTATACAAAAACAGTACACGCGATTAATTGTTATGCTATTGACAACTTTAAAGTTGTGTGATAATATTCACTTAAGAGGTAAATATGTTAGATAGGATTGATATTGAAAATATTCCAACAGAACGGTTCTTAACGGACAAATGGAGACATGAAATACTTGAAGCAATTTGCGAAATGACAGGAAGTTATGGTCTTTTAAATATCGAAATTGATTTTGATAATGCTGAGAGAGTAAACTTTTCTACCTATCTTGAGGATGGTTTTTACTATACCAAAGTAATGTTAAGGTTAAAAGCAAATAAAAAAGGTAAATTTTTACCAGTTGGGTATTTGCTTGAAATAACCCCATTTACAGTTGAATTGTATCCAAGTTATTTTGGGAAAGACATCTTAAAACATGAAGATAAACTATATAAAATGAATCATAATTCAAACAGGAGTTTAACAAAATATTTGCGCAGGTTTTTAACTGAAATTTATGGTGACGAATATGATGAAAAATTTAAAAAAATATTATCAAGTTGTAAAAAACAACAAAATAAAAAAGTTTTCTAAAGAGATTAAAGAAGAATATGAAGAATTGACTAATTAAATTTTTGTTTTTTGTAAAGTTAACAAGCAAACATTATTAAGATTTTAGATTTTTACTTAAAAGACAAGGCTACAAAGAGTTAGATATTGAACCAAAATTATAGATTGATGCGCGTTCAGACTAATTTACATATTTAAAGTGAAGTAAGAATAATGGTATTGCTACAGGTTATAGAAATAACAAATAGTAATCTGATAATAAAAAAGGTGAGGGTTACCTCACTTTTTTCTTTTGTGTTTCTTTTGTAAATCTATGTACATTTTTTCTTTTGTATGATATAATTATTTTAACAAAACATGTTGAAAGTGTCAACATGTTTTTACAAAAAGGTACATAACAAATTATGGAAAAATTTAATAAAAATTTAAAAAACAACAATAAAAACATGCAAAATGATGAAAATTTTAGCAAAAACGACATAAATTTTAAAAAAAGTTTAGGTCAAAACTTTTTGTTTGACACAAATCTGTTAAACGCGATTGTTAGTGATGGAGATGTTGAAAGTAATGATTTAGTGCTTGAAATTGGAGCAGGTGCGGGAACTCTTACTAAGGCATTGGCGATGAAGGCAAAAAAGGTTATATCATTTGAAATTGATAAGTCGTTGATACCCATTTTAGAATCAAGAAAAAAAGAATGTCCAAACATAGAATTTTATTTTCAAGATTTTATGGATGCAGAAATTGACAACTTGTTTGAAGGTAAAGCAAGGGTTGTTGCAAATATACCATATTACATAACCACACCAATAGTTTTTAGATTGGTGCAAAAGTTAGAAAAGTTTAAATCAATAATGGTGCTTGTGCAAAAAGAAGTTGCAGAACGATTTGCGTCACCGCATGGCACAAAAGATTATGGAACAACAAGTATAATTTTGCAGTCAATTTTTGAAGTATCAATTCCTCGTATAGTAAGGAAGGAGTGCTTTATTCCACCGCCAAAAGTTGACAGCGCATTGTGTAAGCTTGTACCGCACAACAAATATCAAATTTCAGACTTTAAAAGTTTTAAAGATTTTGTTCATTTATCGTTTTCTATGAGACGCAAAACTTTAGTTAACAACCTTAAATCTTTATACGATAAAGACAAAGTTGTAAATGTGTTGCAACAGTTTGGTTATAATGCAAACACTCGTCCAGAAGATATTAGTGTAGAAAATTTTATAAAAATATTTAAAAATTTATAAAAATTAATTAAAAATACCGAAAAATTAATAATTTTTGGTATTTTTTAATATTTTTTTGCTTTATTTAATTTTTTAAAATAATTTCAAATAATAATTTTCAAACAATTAATTAAAAATAATTGCCAATATTTTTGATTGACACAAAGAAAATTAAATTATATAATTATTTTGTAATATTTTGTAGATAATAAAATTATCAAATCAAAACAAATGAAATCATTTAGGTAGGGGAAAATGGTTAAAAAAGTTTTTAAAATTATTGGTATTGTTGTAGGTTCCGTATCTTTGTTTGTCGGAGCCGTTTTTGGTGTGTTGGCTCTTATGGGTAAATTTAAGACACCAATCGTATATCCAGAGGCTTTGTCTTTTGGTGATAACACTCAAATTGTTGTCAACACAAATGACTATGTCGGCATTGTAGATGGTGAGAAACTGTATTCGTTTGACTTGTTTGGATATGCAAGTGGAGAGCATCAAGTAAACCGTACAGCATGCTATGTGCGTTTTGTAAAGGGTGGTAGTTATATTACACTTTGCAATGCAAATGGCGATCCAATACTAAAAGATTCAAATGGTCAATACAGGGTTGATTGTAACAACAAAGTTTATTATAAGATCAACCAATCATTATCGGCGGAAGAATTTTATCAAAACGAAAATTTTGGTTTAGTAGAACTTCAAGCCAGAGATGAAAAGGGTATGGTTCAAACTTTAGGTGCAAGCAATTTGACACTCAAAATTGATAGAGCAGTTGAAACAATTAAATTTAAAGACAAGGGTGGTTATTTGGCAAAAACAGATAATGCCCCTGCCTCTCAAACATTTAATGCATCTATAAACGAAAAAATATATTTTGATTTTATTTCCGATCCGGAAATTGCACTTAACCCTATCAGCACTCTTAACCCTAAAGATGTTGAAATTTATTATTACAAGCAAGGCGTGGTTAGCGATTTGTTAAAAGTTGACGATGTCTCTTATGTTGGTGATGTTTTAAAAGATTTCATAAAATATGACAATGAAAAAGGTAAATTTTATTTTCAATCATCAGATGCGGGTAAATTTGAATTTAGGATAGGTGTATTTGCAACTTATGCAGACCAAGAAATTTACGAACTAGAAAATCAAGATACATCGCCGTCAAATTTGTATCGTTGGGAAAATATGACGCATACAAAAGTGGTAATTGATGTAATAAACACAAATGTCAGTGATATTGAATTAGATTCTATGGGCGTGCCTTTGTATTTGTATAGCGATAACAACGTAATAACTCTTAATGGAGTTGTGGGTGAAGAAAGTGACAACAAAATAAATTTAGGATTTACATATCAACCAAATAATGACGAAACGATAGTCAGATATAACGAGGCAGATTTTGTAGATTTTAATGAAGTATTGCAAACTTCAGGTAATATCTACGGAGATGGACAAACAGTTTCAATAGATTCAATTTCTGGTATTGTGTATCAAAATAATGGAATATGGGAATATTCTGACTTTAAATTTATTGCCGACAGCAATCCAATTAATATAGGTACAGATACAAACCCTATGTACATAATCAATACAATCACTAGGGGAACTCAAAATACGCAATACATTTGTGAAAATGGTGTTTTGGTTATGCAAAACACAGGTTCTGGTTGGGCAGCAAGACGCTTGCCAACTGGCACATATTTAGATTTTTATGTGTGCGTGGAAGACGCTCAACAAAAATTTACAAAATGGTCAGGATATACAGCTGAGTATATTCAAGGAACTAATGGAGCAAATAAGTCATGGAAAGTTACTCCGCTTCAAGAATTTGAAAATGTAGCAAATCAATATTTGACTTTAGGTGTAATTGTTGTAAACAATACTGGTGTAAAATTCTTTGAAGCAGTTGGGTCATCTATCGGTGTTGTTGAATTGACAACTCAAGAATTGACATTTGAAAATGGAAGAAATCACATCCTTACAATTGGCTATGACAACGATCATCCTTATGCAGAAACAACACCGCCAAAAAATATTGATGATATTGTAAAAATTAACACAAATGCAGTGACATACAAAGCTCTTGCACTAATTACTCCTAAGCAACTATCCATTGATGATTACGATATCCTAGTGCATCCTGATTATGTGTATAACATTGAAAGTGGTGATTATGCTGGTGATTATGTTTTGGTTGGTTATTTTGATGGCGAAAATTTTGTAAATCAAGTTAAGGCAAAAACAGGTGCCACAAACAAGGAGACTGTCTTATATACCGTTCAACTTAAAGGCGCACATGATAAAACAGCGTCTGATATAATAGAAGATATGCTAGATGGAAATCTAAACACTGTTGTAAAACAATCTTTTGTTGGTGTTCCAATCAATATTGCAATACAATACGATATGTCTACACTTGTTGCAAACAATTTATTTGATGTTGATTATGACAATACCAATGATAAAGGTGCAAAAGATGGTGCTTATCATAGTTATGTTGTAGGTCAAACAGGCGTAATTAAACTATCCGTAAAACAAAAAGATGCCAATGAGCAAGATATTACCGGTGAGATTACTGCTATATTAAGCAATATCTATACAACAAATGGCAACAATGCAATAAATTTGTTTAGTTCGTCAAACACAAACTTTAAGATAACCGATGTGGCTTTAAATGGAAATGTATGGGAAATATCTTATCAAGTTGTTGCACAATCAAATGCTTTGGTAAGATTGTCCTTTACTTATTGCGGAGCAACCTTTAATTTTGAAACTATCAAAATTTTGAGCAACAGCCCAGACCGTATTTTGTATAAATATGGTGATAAAGATTATCAATTAAATTCTATTGATGAAAACATAGTAAATACATTAAAAGTGATTGTTGGTTGGGGTGGTTCTGACTATATCTATGATTGGTATATAAACGATACAAAAATTGAAGGTGGATTAACTCTTAACACTGAAAAAATTGCAGAAGGCAATGGATTTACTCTTAATCCAGACTACGCAACAGGTGCTTTGTCTTACCGTATAAATGGTGGTACTGGCATTACTAGTTTGGATGGTAACGATATTAAAGTACATGGCGAAGATAGTTGTGTGTTGGCAGTTACGGCAAATGGTGTGACAGGATACATAAATCTTGTTGTTGAAATTGATAATAAATTTACTTTTGCAGTACCTACAACTGACGTTGCTGAAGAAGTTAACAATTATTTTGATATAACTGAAGGTAATGGAATTGATTATTCTTATGATGGAACAAATATTAATAACAAAATCAATATTAAAAATATTGTAGTTAAAAATTTATATGGCAATTTTGGATTTACAGGATCGGCAGTTGAAGATTCTGATGGCGGTAAAGATATATTGACAATAGAAAATGATGGTGGTATATCAAAAATTCAAAGAACAACAGAATACGCAACATCTCAATTGACCATTGATGTTACACTTGAAACAATCACCAATGGAGAAAAAACCTTTACTCTTACCTTCTCTCCATCAGAATCTGTTAACTTTAATATTAATGTTTGGGGTGATTATAATAAATCAAACATTATATATTTGTATCAAAATACAACCGTGCAATTATATGATACTAATAATGCATTGTTTATATACAAAGGAAGTAACCCTGAAATAAGTATTACTGGTGTAGGCTCTTGTGGAAAGACTTGGACGCCTACATCTACAGGTGACTATGTAATAACTTTTGGCTCTTTAGGGGAAGATTGGGCTGTTAAGGTTGTGCCAAATGTTGTTGCAACTGTTAAACAAGATATAACTTTGGTTTCAGAAACTGAATTTAAATTTGCAAATTTAGTTGATGCATATTCTTACAAAACTGCAGGGATTACATATGGTAGTGCTACTGTTGGTGCATATCCAATAATAACAGAAGAAAATGTTGCTTATTATACATCAACCACCGATTATACTGGTTGGACAGTTGAATCTGGTAAGGAAGCAGATTCTATAATACCTTCAAACGGAACTGGAAATATAAGCAAAATCGAAAAGATTGGCGATAGTGTACAAGAAACTTTATCTATTAAAATAAATGGATATCCATTAATTGAAGATATAGATGTTTTAATATACAATAAATATTGTGAAATTAAGTTGACTGATGCAGAAGGTTTAAACAAAACAAATATTTCTGTACTTGAAGAAGTTGCTTTGCCAAAAGTATTTGTTTATAGCACAGACAATGGTTTGATACAAACTGATGCAAATGGAAAAAGAATTACCATAGAAGATACATCGGTGGTGTTTAGTTCTATTACTTCAAATGACATTCGCAATATAAGCAAAAATGGTACACTATTTACAATTGGTGAACATCTTTCTGATCCATGTACTACTAAATTGATTTTCACTGCTACTTCAGGCATTGTTGGAGAGATTGTTGTTACAATAAATCCTTATTTGCCAGTTGAAAACAATGCTTCAGTATGGTCTGGTGAAACAGATGTAGATTTGATTAAAAGGATATTTGGTCAAGATTATCATCTAAATGAACAAATTTCAAATATCAGCATTGGCAATATTGATGCAGCATATTTTGATGTTCAAGTAAATGTGGATAATATGTGCATTGTCAATGTAAGAGAAATTGAAGGAAATTCGTTTACAGTTGTAATTCCTATAACTATTACTTACGCAGACGGTAATGCTACAAATTACGAAACAACTTATAATTTAACTATAAATAATAGACAAGTAATAAATGTAAATTATCCATATTTAGATAACTTCACTGTGGATAACTCTAATTTTGTAAAAGTAAGATCTAACACTATTATAAGTCAAGAAATTGACACTATAAATGATAATTCTTACTACGAACCAGTTGTTACAGGAGATACAATCGACTTTGATGATTTATCAAATGGTGTAAAAAGGATAGATATAATCAATAAATATAGTACAGGTTCAGACAGCATTGCTTCTATCCAAGTTTATAGTTGCGAAGATTTTAGCAATGTAAAAACTTATGTTGCTTCTGGCAAAATACAAATAAACAACGCAACTGGTCAAGTTACTTTTGGCAATATGGATAGCTTTGGCGCTTCTAATGTTGGTATAATCAAATTTAAAATCACAAGTTACAGTGGAAGCGTTGCATACTATTATGTAAGAGTGTTTAATAAAGCTGGTGCCAATATATCTAATCAACATTTTAGTGGTGTTTCTGCAAGTACTGTAAAAGAATTGGAAACAACACAAACAGCAGATGGTTTAAATGTTGGTACAAACACTGCGATGTTTAACAATAAAACTGTAGGTTTTGACGCGACAAACGATATCAATTTGTCTAGTTATGGCATAACTTATGCAGGCTCTAACTTTGATATTTCAAAAATAGAAGCATATCTTTTAGATGTTGAATCTATTGCGGGTGTAGGAATTATAACAGAAGAAGGGGCAACTAAAGACAATATCAAAGTTGGCAATGCTGATTTAGGTGTAAAGAAATATCAAAAACTTAATAATATAACATTAAACAATGTTTCAAACTATTACACTTTAAAAGTTATGTTTGTATATAATGATATCAATTCTGCAAGACAATTCCCTATTGGTCAATTAACAGTTTATGTAAGACCACAATCAAATGAAGGCACAATCGCTACAAACGAAAATTTTGGTCATAAAGTAGGCAACTATAACACAGGTGAATATGTTTATAAAGTGCCTACAAATGTAGCAAAATTTGAAAATCCTTTTGGTGGTTCACCTGAACTTAGTATTATTACACACCCTTGGGATACAACTATTGCGGATGTAGATGCTACTACGGTAGAATTTGACAAATATGTCAACACAGAAACAACATTTGTTGTTAAATATGATTTTGGTGGCTATATCTTGCATGTACATTTTGTGTTGCAAAAAGTTGAATTAAATATTGGCGATCAAACAGCTGAGGAAATCACTGTTGGTGATGCAAAAGTAACAGGTGCAATCTTTGATTACTTTGAAAACAAATATGCTTTAGCAAATCTTGTTGAAGATTATGCTAAAGAAATTGAAATTAATTCAGTTAAAATCAATTTGTCAACAAAACAAGTTTATGATACATCTCTTGATCCTGATGCTTACACTGATATCACAGAAACTGGTTTTGAAATTTCTGAAAACATTAAAATTGTAAAAATATCAAATGTGTTGTATCTTGAATTTACACAAACAACAAGTCAACAACCATTACAAACAACAATAAAATATTTGGATGTAGAAGATACTCCAACTTTAATCAACAAATTTAATGTTAAAGCTGGTATTTATGTTCCTGTATCAGAGGTTGCGGTTGATAGTGTTGCAATAGCAAATGCATACAACCAACAAGCCGGTAGCTATGTATCTACAACAAAACAAACAGAATCAAACTATAATTTGTATCAAGTTGGTGATTTAAAAGTATACACTGCACCAAATTTGCAAATTAGTGTAAACTACAGCGGAAGTACAGCAGATGATGGTAAATATTTTGTAGGTCAGATATATAATGCAGAAGAAGAAACAATAAATTTTGTACATATGGCAAAATCTGATTATATTGTAAATTTAAATCTTGTAATAAGTGCTGGAGTTCAAGAGTTTAACGATGTTGTTGCTGTTAAAACAGAACCAGAAGGTGTAGTAACTTATACCTATATAATAGATACAAACACTTTTGTTTGGACTGCAGACAATTTAACATTTAATGAACATACATATGAACATAACGATAGTCTATCATCAGATAAAAATATTGCTTATACCAGTGGCAATAATAAAATTTATTTGATCCTAAACGACGATGACGAAGTAAAAGGCATAAGAGTGTTACCAACATTTGTTGAGCAACCACTTTTAAAAGTTAAATTAGCAAAAACTTACAATGGTTTAAAAGCATCTTATATGACTCCAAATGCTACAAAGGAAAATGTTGTAAGTGGCACAACTTACTCTGAAAATATTTATAATACTTTATTTAGTGAAATTACATTAAAAGACATAAAAGATATTAAAGGAAATGTAATTTATAATAGCAATCGTATTCAATTGTTGAATACATCAAACGATCCTGTCATATCTAACTTTGACTTTGATGCAATGGGCTTTAATATTGAAAATAATCCAAATGCAATATCTTTTGCAAAAGATGGTTATATAGACTTAGTAGACAATAAATTAACAATACAAAATGTATCTAGCAAAGCAGAAGGTAAATTGATTTTGTCAAATATTACAGGTGTAGAGTTGGTGTATATATTTAATGTGTTGCCACAAACAGAAAGTTTGGTATATATAACTAGCGACAACACAATACATGGCACTAAACAAGCTGGTGATAATATTACAAAATATGTTTCAATTTTGGTAAATGAAAGCAAGTTGGAAAAGCAATCAATAGGACAAACTTATGATGATGACATTAAAACATTTGCAATTTCAAACTTAAGGATAAACGATAAGATAGTTGATTTAACTGTTCGTGTAGAAACTTATAACGATATTCCAACATTATATAATATTAGTGTTGATGGTGGAACGATAAATATAGGAATAGACAATAAAAACGAAGTATTTGTAAGTATTAATGGTATTGATTTTGTAGATTACAAGATTACATTTGATATTTACGGTGATTCTGGATTGATAGAACAAGGCTACGAAGTCCTTGTGTATAACTATATCAAACCAGAAAATTTAAGTGCTTCTAATGTAATAGATGGCGGTACAGTTACTGCTGGCAGAACTCCAATAAGTCTTGGTGATCAAATTGTTTACAAATATCAAGATGGTGAAGACAAAAAAGCTGTAGACAAGTTAAAATACTTTATTAAGTCTGCAACTATCACAAAATCTGATAACACAACTATATCATTAGATTTGGCAGAATTTGAAAACAATAGTTATTATTCATATAGTGATGGTGTGTTAATCACAAAACAAATACCTAATGCTGTTACAATTTCTATTGAGTTTGAAATTAAAAATGGAGATTATGTTGTTGATGTTATCAAATACAATTTGATTGTTAATCGTAGCTTTAAAGTTGTTATTAACAATGGATTGGTTGAAGGTGAATATAGTTCGTTGCCAGTTGATGTAAGTTTAGTTTATGCAGATATTTCTGATGGTGATAAGTTCCCTGCAATACTTGATTCAAAATATGTTACTGCAAAAGAAGTTGCAAGTACATATAAAGGATTCAGTATAAGAGTATTTGATTTAGAATTTACAAATTACACTGGCAACAGCGGTAAACTTTTGACAAATGTAAGTTTAGAGATTGCAAAAGTTACAGACTTAAAGAATAACACTTTAACTGATACGGGTATTGGTGTTGAAGGTTTAAATTTAAAATTCTCAAAAGACTTTAGTGGATATATCTATTTAAATATAAAGGTAGATACTGGTGCAAATGGTGAATATGTAACATCCTTAGTTTTAAAAGTAACAGGTTATCAATCGTTTAGTTATATAGATCAAACTGCTTCTGATAACAAAATCATGACAAACAATGATGGTGGATATTGCGCCGGCTCTCAAATAGACCTGATTGGTGCACAAAAATTCACTGATGTAAGTTATAACTTATTGCTTGTAGACAACAGACGCGAAATTAGCAATACCCCAATTGCAACAACTGCAAATGTTGAGTATGTAATTGTAGACCAATATACAAATATTGTGGATGCTAAAGCAGTATTTAAAAATGCGTCAGATATTGTTACTGCAGAAAGCGGTAAATCATTTGGATTTAGTGGTGAGAACTATACAAGACTAAAAACAAATATTCCACTTAACATAAAACAATCTACTGCAGACAACAGGTTATACTCTTTGATTGTTTATAAAATTACAATAAACTATTTTAATCAACCTAATTATATTTGCTATGTGTCATATAAGGTTTACAATGGTCTGATGATTGAATGTTCTAAGACTGCGCAAAATGTTGACGATTTAACTGACAATAAAATGCCAATATTTAAGTTAAGTGAAACATATATCGCAGATGATGGTACAGAATTGATTGCAATTCCTGTTCTTGATGGTACTACATGGGTTAAAAAGATAAACGGCAAAACGTTTACAGAAGAAAAGTCAGCAAACACTCATACACTAACCTATGATGAAATAGAATATACAATTGAGACAGTTACTACAAACAATCTTGGCAATTTTGCAACCTTTAATGGTGATTTGGATAAATTTATAATGTATTTAAATGATCCTTCATCTAAGATTGTATTAGAAGATGTTGATGGCAACATGATAGGTGATTTAGATGAAAAAGCAACATTTGATTATATCGATATGGGAGATGGAGAAGTTGGTATAGATTTATCTAAGCCAAATGGTGACGAACAAAAATTGTTTAACAACAGTTTAATTGCAAACTTCAAGTTTGGTGATAGTTATATAATAAGTAATTTTAAATTTACTACAAACAATGCTATAGAGACAAAAGTTACAAGCACTGAAGCATTGTTAGATATCTTCCCTGCATCTAAGTTAGATACAAATATTGTTGGAAAATCTATCATTGGTATTATAGATAATAGTGATGCAGACGAAATCAATAACAATCTTAGAAATTTGATTAAAACAGAAGGTATTACTGCTACTGAAAGTGTAGAATCAACAATCACTATAGATGATAGAGAGTATAAACTATATAAAGTGATATACTCAAAAGATTATGCAAATAGTATTTACAATTTGACTGCAACATGTTTTGTAATTGGTTCAAATGATGGTACAATTTCATTAATTGACTATGCTGGCCAAGCCTTTGGTGAAGAATTTATTGTAAAATGCAACAATGCTGGAGTAGGCAACTTTGATTTAAATGAAAATATTGTTGTAAATTATACAATGAGCGCAGACGGAAAGTCTATTCAATGTAGTAATGCACTAACAAGTGCAGCAGTTAAAGTAACATTAAATGGTGCTGAAGTTACACTTGATGACAGTGTATTAAAATATGAATTACCGGAAGGTGTAGAAAGTGAAACAAAAACCTATAGTGTAGAAATTGCTAAAGGTGATGTAACCAAAACATATACCTTAACTATTGTTTACAAAAAGGCATCTTAAAAGCAAGTTGCTTTGCTTGATAGTAAATCAGGTTAAAGATTAACAAAAAAGCATGTTGAGTTTCTCAGCATGTTTTTTTGTTTTCAATCTTATCACTACGAATTTATTGTCAATATAGTTGGCTTTTTGTATTTCATAACTAATATATTTGCTTAAGAAAGTTATTTTTGCGTTTCATAAATTGTTGACAAATCTAAAATTGCACACTAAAATAATAAAAGAGGTATATAATGGACGAAAAAGCGTTGCAAGAGTTTGAAAATAAATGTATGGACATAATAGAACAAATTGTATCTATTGATATAAGACAAAACAGGCAAGGTGCTATCAAGGTGGCGGAAAAGATGTTGGAAAAAGCAAAAGCAAAAACAACAAACCAAAAAGTTCTTGATATTTACGATCGTGTTGTAAAAGAGTTTCAACTTGCTAGTGATGAAGAATATGAAATGTTAAGAAAACAAATTTTTAGTGAATAGGGGATTATATGGGATTTTTTGATTGGATGATGCATGGCTTAGGTTTTGAAGATACAGAAAAGAAAACCAAAAAAGATAAAAAATCAGGCAAAACACAAGCACAAGAAGATAAATACGCAAATTTTAATCTGCATGAAAAAGTTGCAGGTGAAACAAACAATCCTAGCACCATCGGCGGTGCGACAACTTTTAACAATTTTGGTGTGCAAGCGGAGTCTAATATTATTATGGTAGAGCCAAAAACACAAAAAGAAATTCAAAAGGTTGTTGATTATTTAAAACAAGGCCAATCGGTTGCTGTCAATTTAGAAGGTATTTCTAGTGTCGATAGTGAACGCATTTTAGATTTTTTGTCAGGGGCGTTGTATGCCATTGATGGCAGTATTCACCGTTGGTATGGTGATTTGTTCCTTCTAACACCAGAAGGTCATAAAATTTTAAAACCAGAGTAGAAAATGAAAAATTTTATCAAAATTTGTCTTACAATTATACTTGTTTTGGTGGTTGACCTTACCACCAAACATTTTTTATTTGATGTGGAATATTTTAATCTAATACCAAATGTAATATCCGTTGCAACAAATGGTGGCAACACAGGTGCTGCTTGGGGGTTGTTTAGTGGCAAAACAGCTGGTCTTGTTGTTGTAAGTTTGGTTATGATTGCAGCTTTGTTTATATTCAATTATTTTATAAAGAAAAAATCAACCTTTTATTGTTTGTCTTTTGGCTTTATAATAGGTGGTGCGTTTGGTAATTTGTTTGATCGTGTAGCTCTTGGTTATGTAAGAGATTTTATCTTCCTTGATTTTTGGCCTACATTCCCTGTGTTTAATATTGCCGATACATTTTTGTGTATTGGTGCAGTTATGATGGCAATATTTTTGTTGTTTATGTCGGAGAAAAATGAAAAATAAATTGATATGTGATAAAAACAATATAAGACTTGATGTGTTTTTGGTAGAAAACACAAATTTTTCACGCAGTTTTATAAAAACCATGAACGACGAAAATTTGATATTTGTAAATGGCAAGGTGGAAAAGGCGGGATACAAACTCAAACAAGGCGATGTTGTAGAGTATGAAGAAAAGCAGGTAGAAACATTAGACCTGACACCAGAAAACATACCACTTGATATTGTGTACGAAGATGATGATTTGCTTGTTATCAACAAACAGGTTGGGTTGGTTGTACATCCGTGCAACACAACAAAGTCACACACACTTGTAAATGCTTTAATGTATCATATCAAAAATTTATCTACAATCAATGGTGTTGCAAGGCCAGGTATTGTTCATCGTATAGATAAGGACACAAGCGGTTTGATGATTGTTGCAAAAACCGATAATGCGCACAAAATTCTTAGTGCTCAACTTAAAGATAAAACTTTAAACAGAGAGTACAAAGCACTAATAAAAGGCAGATTAAAACAAGATTTTGTTATTGAAGGATACCTTGGTAGAAATCCAAAAAACAGAGAGCAAATGGCACTGGTTGGTGAACAAAATGGCAAATATAGCAAAACTATTTTTACAATAGACAAGGTTTTTGATCACTATACATTGCTAAATTGTAAATTAACAACAGGACGAACACATCAAATTAGGGCACACTTGAAATCTATAAATCATCCAATTGTTGGCGACAAACTATATGGTGGAGAGGAAAAGTTTTTAAAAACACCAGGACAACTTTTGTTTGCATACAAGATAATGTTTGTTCATCCAACTACAAGCAAACAAATGGAGTTTAGTCTAGATTTGCCAGAATATTTTATAGATATAATCAATAAAATATCTTAAACATGTAATTTTTGGTAAAATATTTGTGTAAAATAAAAATATGTGATATAATATTATTGGAGGAAATAAATATGAAAGGTAAGCAAGTTGTAAATTTTTTGGCATATATTTCAATCGCTTTCATAGCTTTAGCATTAATTTTGGGCAAATTGTTAGGATGGCTCATCAATCCAAATGTATTAAATGCTCTTAACCTTATCGCTCAAATTATTGCATACACAATCACTGCTATTTATGCTTTTTCTTTTGCAAAAGGCAAAAAAAGCAAGGGTTGGATGATAGCCTATGTTATCTTTGTGATTCTTATTGTTGTTTTTACTATCTTAAATACTGCAACAATCTTTAAAGCATAGTCATGAAAAATAAATTTAATTTAAAACTCACCTTATTATTGGTGAGTTTATTTATAGGTTTGTTAATTATAATTTTAGGCAATAAAAACAGATATTGTCTGTTTTTTGGTTTTTTGTTGATTGCTTGTACTTTACCGTTTTTTGCAAAAATGCAAACGGACAAAATAAACAAAGTTTTGCAAGCTACACAAAAAGAAATTGAGCAAGAACAACCAGAGCAAGAAGTTCTTAATGCTGTTTATTCAGAGATGTCTAAACTAAGGAAACAAAAAAAGTCAACAACCATATCTTTTAATGTTTTTGCGGTACTTTTGGCTTTTGTGTCTTTCTTTTTTCTGTTTTGAGTAAAAACTTGTTGACTAAAATTTGGAAATTTTTATTGATTTAATTAAAAATATGTGCTATTATTATCCGCGTTAAAGAAAATTAAAGGAGAAAACATGAAATACGATTTAATTAAAAAAGAAAATGGCGTTTTTGAAGCAACTATCTCTGTAGACAAAGCAGAATGGGAACAAGCTTTAAATTCTGCGTACGAAAAAAATAAAGGAAAATATAACATTGCAGGTTTCCGCAAAGGACATGCTCCGCGTGCTATTATAGAAAAAACTTATGGACAAGGTGCTTTCTTTAACGAGGCTCTTGATGAAATCTACTATAAATCATACACAACTATTTTAGCAGAACATGAAGAAGTTAAACCGGTTGACGCACCAAAACTTGATATCAACAAAATTGATGAAAATGGTGTAGAAATGGTTATGACAATCACTTGCGTGCCAGAATTTGAATTGGCTCAATACAAAGGTTTAACATTTACTCGTCAAAAAGCAGAAGTTACAGAAGAACAAATTAAAGAAGCGATTGAAAGAGAATTGCTTAGAGCATCTCGTCTTGTAGAAACAAACGCTCCAGTTAAAAATGATGACTTTGTTACTTTAGACTTTGATGGCTATGTAGATGACAAACAATTTGATGGTGGCAAAGCAGAAAACTATCAATTAAAAATTGGCAGCCACACTTTCATCGATACATTTGAAGAACAATTAGTTGGTCTTAACATCGGCGACAAAAAAGATGTTGTTGTAACTTTCCCTGCAGAATATCACGAAGCAAGTTTGGCAGGCAAACCTGCAACATTTAAAGTGGAAATTAAAAATATTCGTGAACGCATTATGCCAGAACTTAATGAAGAATTCGTGTCGAATTCAACAGAATTTGAAACAGTTGACGAATATAAAAACAGCATCAAGGATAGATTAGTTAAAGAAGCTAATGATCGTGCTGATTTAGAAGTAGAAAATGACATGCTTGACAAAGTGATTGATGATACAGAGTTTACAGCACCTGCAACAATGGTGGAAGAAGAAACTAAACGTCAAATGAACGGTATGCGCGCTCAAATGCAATATCAAGGCATAACTTTGGAAGATTATGCTAAATATGTTGGCAAAACTATGGAAGAATTAGAGCAAGAAGTTAAAAACAATTCTGCTCGTAATGTAAAAGCAAGACTTGTGCTTGAAAAATTGATTAAATCAGAAAATCTTGACATTACAGAAAAAGATATCGACGAAAAATTCGAAGAAATGGCAAAAAACACTGGTAAATCTTTGGAAGAATTTAAAAAACAAGTAAATAATGATATGGTAAACCGAATTGCCAACGAGTTGTTAATGAAAAAGCTAATAGCATTCTTGCGTGAAAATAATACAATAAACTAAAATTAAAGGCAATGAGAGTTAATCATGCGCATACGAAGTTTGCATTATGTAAACCGAATTGCAAATGAATTACTTATGAAGAAGTTAATTACATGCTTGCGTGCAAACAATACAGTTAAATAATTTTAAATAAATATATTTCTAAATATTAAAGTTTTATTAATATAAATAAACATTTTAGGAGGGTTTTATGATACCAATGGTTATAGACCAAGTCGGCAATGTGGAAAGAAGTTATGATATCTATTCAAGATTATTGGAAGATAGAATTATTTTCTTAACAGGTGAAATCAACGATCAAATGGCAAACACAATTGTTGCTCAACTTATTTTCCTAGAAGGTAAAAATCCAGATAAGGATATATTTATGTATATAAACAGTCCAGGTGGTAGTGTAACTGCAGGCATGGCGATATATGATACAATTAAATATATTAAATGTGATGTTTCTACAATTTGTATTGGTATGGCTGCAAGTATGGCTGCTGTTATCCTAAGCAGTGGCACAAAGGGTAAAAGAATTTGTCTTCCGCACAGCGAAGTAATGATTCATCAGCCTTTAGGTGGCACACAAGGTCAAGCAAGTGATATTTTGCTTCATGCTAAACATATTGAAAAAACAAGAGAAACTTTAAACAAAATTTTGGCTGACAATACTGGCAAAGATATTGCAACTATCGCTAAAGATACAGACAGAGATAATTTCTTAGATGCAAAATCAGCTTTAAAATACGGTCTTGTAGACAAAATATTCACAAAAAGATAAATTAGATGCAGACCTATGTTGTCTGCATTTTCAAATTAAAAAGGGGGAATATTTATAAAATGAAAGAAATTGATACAATTTGCTCATTTTGCGGTCGTCCTGCACGCGAACTTACAGAGATTATAAGCAATCCAGAAGGCGACTGCTTTATTTGCAAAGATTGTTTAAATATTTGTAGGGATATTATGGATTTTAATGGCAAAACAAAAAACAATGACAAAAACAGTTTTATTGATTTGCCAAAACCGCAAGATATCAAACAAAAATTGGACGAGTTTATTGTTGGTCAAGATGAAGTTAAAAAGATTTTAGCAGTCTCAGTATACAATCATTACAAACGCATCAACTATAATATGGTCAAAAAGGAAAATAATCAAGAAGAAGTAGAACTAGAAAAATCTAATGTCCTTTTGGTTGGACCTACTGGTAGCGGTAAGACACTGCTTGCCAAAACTTTGGCTAAAACTTTAAAGGTGCCGTTTGCTTCAAGCGATGCAACAGCATTAACAGAAGCTGGATATGTTGGCGATGATGTCGAAAATATTTTGTTAAAGCTTATTCAAAATGCAGATTATGATATTGAAAAAGCTCAACGCGGTATTATTTATATAGACGAAATCGATAAAATTGCACGCAAAACACAAAATGTTTCTATCACACGCGATGTTAGTGGCGAAGGTGTGCAACAAGCATTATTAAAAATCCTTGAAGGGACAATAGCTTCAGTTCCTCCACAAGGTGGCAGAAAGCACCCACAACAAGAAAATATCAAAATTGATACAACAAATATATTGTTCATATGTGGTGGCGCGTTTGTAGGATTAGATAAAATTATAAGCGAACGCACAGGTGCAACAACGCTTGGTTTTGGTGCAGATGTAAAAAATCATGAAGAAAACTCATCTCTTAACAAGTTTGAAGATATTCAACCACAAGATTTAATTAAGTATGGCATGATACCAGAATTTGTAGGTAGGTTGCCAATAGTTGCAACTTTAGACAGTTTGGATGAAACTGCTTTGCAAAAGATTTTGACCGAACCAAAAAATGCAATTACAAAACAATATATCCAAATGTTTAAAATGGATGGAATAGATTTAAAATTTGATGCAAATGCAATTACAGCGGTTGCACGCAAAGCAATCGAACTTAAAACTGGCGCACGTGGTTTGCGTACCATTTTAGAAGAGCGCATGCTTGATGTAATGTATTCTTGCCATTTTGAAGATGATATAGAAAAAATTACAATCACTGCAGATTTTATAAACAGAAAATCTAAACCACTTATAACAAAATTTAAAACAAAAACAAAAAAAGAAACAGCATAGAAATATGCTGTTTTTTTAATCTTCAACCCCTAACAAGTAATCAGTTGATACTTGAAAATATTTCGCAAGCTTAATAATATAGCTTGCTTTTGGTTCGTTTATTCCTTTTTCCCAAAAATCAATAGCTTTTTGAGTTACGCCAATCAGTTTTGCTAACTTTTGCTGAGATAGGTTGTTTTCTAATCTTAAATCTTTTAGACGTATTGAAATTGTATCTTCTTTCATATAAATAATATTAGTAGATATTTACTTAAAATACTCAACATAGTAGATTTCTACTTATATGGTTTTTATTTAAATTAATAAGCAACAGTAAACACTGCAGTAACATTTATTGTATATTACTATATTATATATTACTATGGTTAAAATAAATTATCCTTAATTCTTTAAGATA
>JAFXKG010000007.1 GCA_017531805.1 Clostridia bacterium
CATCGTCATCATCATCGTCATCATCATCAAAATCGTCGTCGATCATGTCAAGACCTAAATCGTCATCATCGTCTTCATCTTCGTCAATATCTTTATCTAAAGAATCTCCAAAACTGAAATCTTCTTCGTCAATGCCGGCAGTGTCTTCAATGTCGTCATCATAGGTATCATGTACGATATCTTCGTCTTCGTCATCTTCTTCGTCGTCATCAGAAATATATTTGTGCCAATCAGAAATCTCTTTATTTTCTTCGTCTTCTGACATAGTTACACCCAATTCTTGACGGCAACTATCACAAATTTCTTCGTCACTTTGAACAAAGTTGATTTTGCAAATAGGACAAAGTTCTAGGTCGTCGATATCATCTTCTGATGATTGTATCAACTTCATTTCCTTTTTGCAGACATTGCAGTATTGATCTGCCTTTTTAATGTAATTCAATTCACAACGCGGACATAACATCCAAACTGGTTTTGTAGCCTTTGCCATAAAATCTCCTTTCACTATACTTAGTACATTATAATGAGAATAAAAATATTTGTCTACTATTTTTAAAAAGAAATTTTAAAAAGTTGTTGATGAAGATTTTTATTTAATATTTCCTTTTAATGAGTATAAAATTTTATCTATAGTTTTAAATCGGGTTTTAACATTAAACATGATAGTAATACGCTTAACGCAAAGCAAATATGCATCAATCAAAAAAAGAAAAGGACCTTTAGCCCTTTTTGAAATTTATTAAGATAATTGTTATGCTCCTTCTATAAGCATTTTGTCTGCAACAAGTGCAATAAACTCACCATTGGTTGGCTTTTCGTTTGATGAGTAAACTTTGATACCAAAAAGATTGTTGATGTTTTCAATTTTACCTCTATTCCATGCCACTTCTATTGCATGTCTTATTGCTCGCTCTACCTTTGATGCACTTGTATCATATTTTTCTGCAATAGTTGGATAAAGTTTTTTTGTAATAGAGTTTATGATTTCTGGATTGGCAATAGCAAGTTTGATTGCTTCACGCAAAAATTGATAACCCTTGATATGCGCAGGTATACCTACAGTTATAAATATGTTTGTGATTTTTTCTTCTATTTGATTTGATGATTTAGAGTAAGACACTTTGCTTTGCGCTTTTTCTGGGCTAAGTATATCATCAATTCTGTCCATCAAAGTTTGGATGTCAAATGGCTTGATGCAATAATACTTAGCACCCAAAGATATTGCCTTGTTGATAAAACCATCTATAGATAATGATGATTGTATAACGATTTTTGTATTGATATCGTTACCCAAATTTTCCATAACTTTAAATCCGTCACACTTTGAAAGGACAATATCCATAATTGCCACGTCTGGATTTAATGTTTTAATCAAAGAAATAAGTTCTTCGCCATTAGTGGTTGTTGCCAATATTTCATATTTATCGTCAGTAAAACTCTTTACCATAGAGTTTAAAAAATTTTGATCTTCATCTGCAAGTATAATAGAAATTTTTTTCATAATTTCCCCCTTTATTTTTTGTTTGTTGAGTACGTGTATATAATAACAAAAAATGCTACAAAATCGCTAAAAGAAAATATTAAAAAATTGCTTATTTTTAGCAATTTGTTGCAGATTAAAAATGTTTTTGTCGAAAATGATTTTCATGAATAAAGATTTTGTAAGTTTTGAGATAAAAAACAAGATTTTATTTTAATAAAATTTACAATCTTGTCTTAATCAGTTTGATTTTTAATCTTTTTTGCGATTTTAAAAAAGTTGCTATTTGCAAATTTTAATCATAATTTTTGATGTATGATTATACATTATTTAAAGACAGGAGGTCACAATGGGTGAGACAAGCGCAAGCGTAAAAATTACATACACAAAAAATTTAGGCAAAATACATTTTGGCACAACATTAAGTGTGCCTATTGATGGTAATGTAAATATCAAAACTATTCTTGGTGTATACACATATCTTTATGACGACAAAGTAGAGTGTGGCAGTGGCAAAGCAATCTTGACTGGCAAGGTTGGTTTAAAAGTTATTTACATCGACACGGACGGCATAAGCAACACTATATCAGACAGTCAATCGATAAGCGAAAGTTTTGTTGATAGTTCTATCACGCCTGACAGTTATATTAATATTTCTAATCACAATATCGTAAACAATATTCTATCAAGCGACGGAACATTAAAAATAAGTTGCGACATAGTCTTTGCGCCAGTTATGTATTTAAATATTGGACTAAAGAACGACCAAAACATGTTTGCAAACATGATAACAAAGAAAAACGAAATACAAACTAACTCAATCTCAAATATCGTAAATTCTTCTTTTGACTATACTTGTAACTTTGAAACAAAAGATACAATATCTAAAATTTTGTGCCACGACGCATACTTTGCACCAACAAGCAGTTCTGTTGATAGCGACGGGGTTTTGTTGGAAGGAAAGTTATATTCTAAATTAATTTACGAAACACAAGACGGAGACGCCAACACCATTAAAGAATTGCAAGATGTGTTTAACATTAAAACACAATGCTCTGTAAGCGGACTTGATGATGATTGCATCCCTGACCTTAGTTTTATGCTTGACCGTTCTAAAGAAAGTATCACTACCGAAATTGAAGATGGCAATTCTGTTGTAACTATTGTAAACAATATAAAAGTATGTGGTGTGTGTGTAAAAAATATGTCTGTTGAAGTTGTTGATGACGCTTTTTGCACTGATTGCGAATTAGAACTAAACAAAACCAACCGCGATTATGTAAATCAAGTTTTGCAAGAAGCAATTAACGATAAAGTAAACGGAGAAATTACACTTAACAATGACGAAACTGCCATTGAAGAAATATTATCATGCATGAACATTTTGCCAGAAATTACCAACTACTACATTAAAGACGACAAAATGAATTTTGAAGGCATTATCACTGCCCATATAAACTATTTAGACGAAAACAAAGATTACAAACATCGTCAAGTAGAATTACCTTTTGTTGTTAGTGGCAAAACAAACCTAGAAAAATTTGATTGTGTACGCGCAGACATACATGTGGAAGATTGCAGAGTAAAAGCAAAACGCGGAACAATAATAGAAATGGAATTTTGCATCGAAATCTTGTCAAAAATTTATCTTAAATCCAGTTGCGAAATGATTGACAATGTAACCATGGGCAAAGCAACAAATTTTGGCATGTATGATTATCAAATATTTTTAGCAAAACCAAACGAAACAATGTGGGATTTATGCAAGCGTATAAAAATTTCGCCAGATGAGTTGTTAAAAACAAACAAAGACTTACCACTGATTATGACAGGTGGCGAAAAAATAGTTATCAAGCGTTAAAAAAAGAGAGCGATTGCTCTCTTTTTATTAATCTTCTTTGTCAGCATCCAATGGTTTAGTCATAGGGAACAAAATAGTATCACGGATATTTGGCAAATCAAATATCATCATAATAAATCTGTCTATACCAAAACCTAAACCTGACATTGGTGGCATGCCGTGTTCCATAGCAAGCAAGAAATCTTCATCAACGTCCATTGTTTCGTCGTCGCCCATTTCTTTGTCTTTAAGTTGAGCAACAAGTGCTTTTCTTTGTTCGATAGGGTCTACCAATTCGCTGTATGCATTTAAAATTTCTGCACCATTAACAACAACTTGGAAAACATCTGTAACACGATTGTCGTTGTCGTTTCTTCTTGCCAAAGTTTTTAAGAACGCAGGATAGTTGTAAAGGATAGTAGGTCCTACAATGTTTCTTCTAATAAGTTTTTTGTAAGCATAGTCTATAATTGCTCTGCAAGAATTGTATCCTTCCAATTCGTCGCGTGTAAGTTTGCCACTTTCTGCAATTTTTTCTTGCAAAACTTTATAGTCATCAATGCTTAAGAAATCAAAACCTAACAACTCTTTCATTTTTTCGATGTAGTTTATTCTTTCCCAGTTTTCGTCACCAAAATCAATTTCGTTTCCTGCAACGGTGATTTTTGTTGTACCGATTGTGTACATCATCAACTCTTTAATAAACTTTTTAAAGAATTTAACATTGTCTTCAAAGTCCCAATAAGATGCGTACCACTCTACTTGAGTAAATTCTTGCAAGTGAGTTGGGTCCATGCCTTCGTTACGGAAGTCTTTACCAAGTTCAAACACTTTGTCAAAACCACCAGCAACAGCCATTTTTAACCATGTTTCAGTAGCAATTCTCAAATTACAATCAAGCGCAAGGGCATTGTGATGAGTAAAGAAAGGTTTTGCGCTTGCACCACTTACAGCTGTTTGCAAAATAGGAGTTTCCACTTCTATAAATCCGTTATCTTCTAGATATCTTCTTACAAAAGATACCGCTCTGCTTCTTGCAATAAATACTTTTCTAGAACTTTCATTTGAAACGATATCCAAATATCTTTGGCGATATCTTGCGTCAATATCTACAAGTCCATGGAATTTTTCTGGCAACCCACGCAACGCTTTAGATAGCAACTCAAAAGATTCTACTTGTACGGTAAGTTCACCTGTTTGAGTGCGTACCAATTCACCATTTACACCAACAAAGTCACCAATATCACAAAATTCTTTAAACTTTGCCAATGCTTCTTCTCCAACGATGTTTAAAGATAAACTGATTTGTACACTTGTCCTTAATGGATTGTTAAAATCAATTTCGAAATTATCACCGATAGCATAAAGGCGTGCAAAAATAAGTTTGCCAAAAGTACGCTTAAAAGTCATGCGTCCTGCAACGCTTACTTTTGTGCCAAGTTCGTATTTTTCTAAGTCGTGAATTTCATGAGTTTTGTTAAATTTTGCCTTGTAGGCCTTTTCTCCCATTGATTCCAACTTTTTGATTTTTTCTACTTTAATGTCAAATTCACTTAAATTTGTGTTTTCCATTTAATTCTCCTTAAAAATATCTTATGATGTTTAGTATAACAACAACAAATTAAATTGTCAATCTTATAAAGAAAAAAGAACTGAATAAATCAGTTCTATTATCTATCTTTTAAATATTGGTTTTACAACAACGTGACGTTTTTCGCCTTCGCCAGTAGATTCTGTAGTAACATCTTCACGCTCTTGAAGTGTTGTGTGAATTATTCGTCTTTCGTACGCGTTCATTGGGTCTAAGTGGATGTTGCGTTCTATTTTTATTGCTTGGTCTGCAGTTTTGTTTGCAAGGTCCATAATAGTTTGATTTCTGCTTGCCTTGTAGCCGTCAACATCTAGATACAATCTGATTGCACCTTCTCCACGGGTTTTTAAACCGCTTAACAACATTTGCAAAGCTTGAATATTTTCTCCGTGGAAACCAATTAATTTGCCAAGATTTTCACCTTTAATTGAAAAAGAAACTTCATTTTCGCCTGCAACTGCATCAACTGTTGCATTTTCGTCCAACATGTGTGCAAGTCCTGACAAAAATTCTTTACCTCTTGCTTCTAATCTTGTTGTGTCAAAAAGTCTTTTTTTCTTTTCTGCAACTTCTTCTACAACTTCTGCAACTTCAGTTTCTTCTGTTGGTTGTTCAACTTCTTCAACTGGTTGCTCTGCAATTTCTTCTTCAAATTCGGTTGGTTTTTCTTCGCCCCAAGTCAACAACACTTTGGCTTTTTTAAACAAACCGCCGGAATCAATAACTTTAATTTCAACTTCTTCTCGCTTCATACCGCATTCCAAAAGACCATTTTGAATTGCGATTTCTACGCTTTTTCCTGTTGCTTCTAATTGCATATAAATCTCCTTCCTATTTTTTGTAGTTACGGCTGTATTCAACAACCTCTACATGTTTGTTTTTCATCACAATTTCTTCGTCAGTTTTGCCTTTGTTTTTATGATTTATGATAAGCGTAATGATGGTAGAGATGATTGCGCTCATCAAAGAGTTAACGATAATATAAAGCGCAAACACTGCGTTTGATGTAAATACAAACAAAAGCATAGAAAGTGGTATTACGCACATCATTACTTTGTTCATTGTGTTAAGTTTTTGACCTTTAGGGGTCATAAGTTTTGAACTAACTAATTGTGTTGCAAAAGATATAAGAACAGCTAAAATCACCAAAATATAGTAACCATTTTGTGCTTGTTTTTCACCTTCGATTGACGAAACAATAAAATTATATTTGTTTACATCCATGCTTCCTTGACCATAATAATTTACATAAGCATCATATTCAACAAATTGACTAGTTTTAGAGTCTGCCTTCCAAACATTTTTAATCCAGAGCCAACTGTTTTGCTTTTTAAGATTTTCATATTCTTCTCTAATCTCTACACGGATTTCTTCCTTTTCAAGATCGGACAATGTATCAATTTCTCTGTTATCCAAAGCAACTGTATAAGCGTTGTCCAAAGATTTAAACGAAGAATATAATTTTTGGTCGCCATAATTTCTAAGACTTGAGAACAATGTAAAGAATACAACTAAGGTTATAATCAAAGGCAACAACATAGATAAGCACATGCCACCCATGTTTACATTATGTTTTTTGTATAGTTTGCTTGTTTCTTGATTTAATTTTTCCTTATCGTTTGCATACTTTTTTTGCAACTCATTTAATTCTGGTTGCATGATTGCCATAAATTTTGTTTGCTTTTGACTTGAGTTTCTTTGATAGACATCAATAGGAATAAGTATAAGTTTTAAAACGATGGTAAAGACAATAATAGTCCAACCATAGTTTACAATACCTTTTGCCATCCAGTTGATGATGATATGCCAAAGATCAGCGCCTAAAAGCATGCTAACACTGTTTAACATTTCCATTTATAATTTCCTAATAAATTTAGTTTTGGATAGTCTACGCCCGCTTTGTGGTTAGGTGTGCATCTTAAAATGCGTTTTAATGCCAAAAAACCGCCAAAAAGCCAGCCAAATTCGACAATACTATCCCATGCGTAATGACTGCAAGTTGGTGTATAATGACAACTTTTGCCATGTCCAAAACGCAACACTTTGCGATACAAAAAAATACAAAATAAAAATAACAAAGTGATTGGATAAGTTACAATATAATAAAACTTAAACATTTTCACTCTCTTTTAGTAAATTGTTTTTCTTTAACACTCGCAAAATTTCTGTTCCAACTTCATTTGATTTTAAATTTACAATGCTAGGTTTTGCAGTTATCACATAGTTTTTGATTGCAAATTTTTCTATATTCAATCTGCATGCCTCACTGATTATCCTTTTAACCCTGCTACGAACTACGCTGTTGCCAACTTGTTTTGATACAGAAATACCAATTTGCGGTTGTTGTTTTAAAGCACGGACATAATGTATTGTAAAATTTAAAGAGTGTGCTACACTACCTTTTTTGTAAATGAAGTTGAATTCCTTTCTTTTTTTTAATCGGTTTATTTTATTAAGCATATAAACCTCTATTTAGTTAATTCTTTTTTTCCTTTGTTTCTACGGTTTTTAAGAACTTTTCTACCTGATAAAGTTTTCATTCTTGCTCTAAAACCGTGAACCTTACTGCGTTGTCTTTTCTTTGGTTGGTAAGTTTGCTTCATATATATCTCCTTTTATTAAATTTACTTTGGTTTGCTGTCAGGGGAAACCCCCTTCGGAATATGGCATAAAGGCCTATGGATTGCATCCTAAGTGCAAACATAATAGCAAAAAACATCAGATTTGTCAATAAATACATTTAACGAAAAATGTCTTAATCCATGTTTTTGTTGCAAAATCTGCATTGCAAACAAAAAAGACTATAAAATAGTCTCTTGTGTTACATCTTTTAATGACATTTCAAAAAGTTGATTTATGTCAGTTGTTTTTAAAACTTGTTCATCAATGCTAATACTAAATAAAGGTACACCATGATGAGAAGTAATTACAAGACCTTTGTTTGTATAAATAAATTCTGACAAAGTATCCATAAAAGTGTCAGATGTATAGTCTGTTCGCACTCCTAATGCAATTATCAAATGTCGCAAATCAAAATGTGATATTTTAAAAGGGTCTGAGATGTGTGAGACATATAAAGTCCCGTCAAACATGTCGTTTTCATCTTTTGTAATATTATACTTTAAAATTGCTTTTTCTAAGTTGAGTGTAAAATTCATGATTTTCTCCTATTTGCTGTCTTTTAATGATACTGTCTCTAAATACACTCTGTTGCCTGGTTTAGATAGTTTGCAATCTTCAATATAATAACCCATACGCACAAATTGCATGTTGCCTTTTTGTTTTGTTGCAAATGGTTCAATGTAAGATACTTTTTCTACCATAGAGTTAGGGTTTACTATCCTATCGAGCATACCTTTTTCGTACACTTCACCTTCTTTTAAAAGGTTAAAGAATTTGCGTGTAACAATTTTTTCTGAGTGATTTCTGCTTAACCAGTGGATTGTACCTTTTGGTTTTATGCCTTGCTCTTTTGCGTCAGGTATTATAGAACAATTCAAGTGGTCAATTTCACCATTTTCGCCCATAACAACTTCGTCACAACGGATAACATATGCACCCATCAAACGCACATATCCATTTGGTGTTAGACGGAAAAACTTTGGTGTTGGTTCCAACATAAAGTCTTCTTTTTCAATATATAACTCCTTGCTGAACTTAACAGGGTGTTTTTTGCTGTTTTCTATTGTTGGATTGTTAGAAATCATAACATCTTCTACTTTATCATAGTTTGTTATGTTAATTTTGAGTGGATCAATAACAGCAACAACACGCATAGCATCTCTGTTTAATTCTTCTCGTATACAAGCTTCCAAAATATGTGGTTGCACAAGACTGTTAGATTTTGCTACGCCTATACGAGTGCAAAACTCTCTTATTGAAGTTGGAGTGTATCCCTTGCGCTTAAATGACGCAAGTGTTGGCAATCTTGGGTCGTCCCAACCGTCTACATAACCTTTTTCAATAAGTTCGTGGAAATATCTTTTACTGATAACAGTTCCGTCTATGTTTAGACGAGCAAATTCGATTTGGCGAGGTTTAACACCTGTAATTAAAGTACAATTATCAATAAACCAGTTGTAAAGCGGACGATGATCTTCAAATTCTAGCGAACAAAGTGAGTGTGTAACACCTTCGTACGCATCACTTAATGGATGAGCAAAGTCATACATTGGATAAATACACCACTTGTTGCCTTGTCTAAAATGTGAAATATGCATAATACGATAAATAACAGGGTCACGCATATTTATGTTAGGGTGTGCCATATCAATTTTTGCACGCAAAGTTTTTTCTCCGTCCTTAAATTTACCCGCACGCATATCTTCAAACAATTTTAAGTTTTCTTCCACACTTCTGTTGCGGTAAGGACTTTCTTTACCTGGGTCTGTAAGCGTACCACGATTTGCACTTATTTCGTCTGCTGTCATATCACATACAAAAGCCTTGCCTTGTTTGATTAAATCAATGGCGCAATCGTATATAAACGGATAGTAGTCACTTGCGTAATAAAGTTTTTTCCATTTAAAACCTAACCATTTGATATCTTCCATCAAAGCTTTAACATAATGCTCACTTTCTTTGCTAGGATTTGTATCATCCATTCGCAAATTTGTGTATCCATTAAACTTTTCTGCTGTCAAAAAGTCTATGCAGATAGCTTTTGCATGTCCAATATGTGTATATCCGTTTGGTTCTGGTGGGAAACGGGTTACAATTTTCTTTAATTTCTTTTCTTTAATATCTTCTATTATTGCTTGTTCAATAAAGTTAGAAGGTGTAATGTTTTCCATGTTGTACTCCTATATTGAGATTATATAACAAATTTTAAAAAATGTAAATTAATTTTATTGCGCTTTCCCTTTTGTTTTTTATAATTTTGTGTTATAATATAAACATGCAAAAAAGAATAGTATTTAAGCGGATTTTTGACATTTTTATCTCGCTAGTATTGTTGTTTTTAATATACTTTTTATCGGTTTTGCTTTATTTTAACTCAAAATATAAACCTACCGATGTGTATGGTTACTCTATGCAGCCAACCCTAAACCAAGGTATATCATCTCCAACGATAGCAGGCGACAAGGTGTTTGTAAACATAAAATCAACTTACGGCCGTGGAGATTTGATTATGGCAACCGTCCCTTGGGAAACGCGTGGTTCAATAGTAAAACGCATTGTAGGGGTTGAAGGCGACTTAATTCAAATAAAGGAAAATGTTTTAACTTATTCTCTATTGGTAAACGGACAAGAAGTTGCTGTGTATGAAAAATCTGACAGTTCTCCACATTATCCAGATATTGCTGGCACAAACTATTACTATCAACAATATTTAGAGTTTTTGGATAATCCTAATTTTCAAAACAATGTTATTTCAATAAATTACGAAAAATATATAATTGTCAATGCAAACGAATATTTTGTAATGGGAGACAACTGGGGCGAAACTACTGACAGCATAACACAAGGTGTTATCAAGGCAGGTCAAGTTAATGGAAGGATAGACTACATTATACCTTACACAAAAAACAAAACATGGGAGACATTTAAAATAATTATCAGTTGCCCATTTAAAAAATTTTAAAAGCATCTTTAAGGATAAATCAAGTTTTTAAAAAGTTTAAAACCACAAATATCCCTAAACTTATTGCTCTTAAAATTGCTTACGATTACTCAAAGTGGGAAGAACGCGAGTATTTTGACGAAAATGGTTGGTAACAAAAAAGAAGCATAATGCTTCTTTTTTACAATCCTAAATTTAAATCATTGTCTTCATCTTGTGTGTTATTTTGTTCTTTGTCTTGTTCAAAACATTGGTCAAATACAAACTCTTCAAACGCAGTCATATCATTTGCTTTGTCTGGATTACAACTTAAAAACATGTTATACATGGCAGCGTCATAATCAGCAACATGTTCAATAATAAGTGCCATTACATTTTTGTTTATAAGATCATTAACATCCTTTTTTGTAAGACCAACTTTAGCATAATCAGGTTCGTTTGAAGATTGTTTTGCTAAATGTGCCCAGCCAAAACATCCACAAACGGTTAAAAATACAGTTATAACTTTTGTCATACCTCTTAAAAGTTCGCCAGCCGTCAAAGCTAAAGCTAAAGTTATCAATCCACCACAAACATTAAAAAATGTTTTTATTTTTGCTTTTTTATGTTGGTCGGCCACTTGTATTACATCATATAGATATAAATATTCATCTGGCATCATTTCTTCTACTGGTTTGTTTAATATTTCTTTTAGTGTTTCCATAAATTTATCCTAACAATAATATACCTTAGATTTAAACTTTTGTCAATATTGATTTATAAGATACATAAAATTAAAATTTAATCAAACAATATCTATGAGGTGAATTATGAAAAAGAAAATTTGTATCGTTTTACTGCTAATACTTACATGTGGAATATTTATATTACCAACCAACTTATCTGCTTCGTATGCTACATTTGAATCATCAGAAAGTTGCAAATCTAGCGTTTTGATAGATATGAATACAAAAAAGATATTGTATGAAAACAATGCTCACGACAGAGTTCCTATTGCAAGTGTAACAAAACTTATGACAATATTATTAACGCTAGAAAATGTCCAATGCGGTAACATCTCTTTAAGCGACAAGGTTGTTGTAAGCGAAAATGCCAATAGTATGGGCGGTAGTCAAATATTTTTGGATGCCAATGTGCAATATGAGTTATCCGAATTGCTTAAATCTGTAATTGTTGCAAGTGCAAATGACAGCAGTGTTGCTATTGCTGAGTATATTGCAGGTAGCGAAAACAATTTTGTGCGTATGATGAACGAACGCGCTCAGGAATTAGATTTAAAAAATACAAACTACTCTAACTGTACAGGTTTGCCAACACCAGATGGATATTCAAGTGCATACGACCAAGCAATTATACTTTCTAATGTATTAAATTACGATACTTACCACAATTATTCTTCAATTTGGATGGAAGATTTTAAACATCCAAGCGGAAGAACCACGCAAATGACAAACACAAATCGCCTGTCAAGATTTTACGAAGGTTGCATTGGTGGTAAGACAGGGTCAACCAATCAAGCAAAATATTGTTTAGCAGTTGGTGCAAAACGCAATGATACTTCACTTATATCTGTTGTTTTAGGTGCAGACAACAGCAAAGACAGGTTTAAGTTAGCAAGCGATTTGCTAAATTACGGATTTTCTAACTATACAAGCACAACACTTTTTAGTGATGCAGACTTAAACAATAGATTTATTAAAATTAAAGGACATAACAGACAAATAAGTTTAAAAGCAGAAAGAAATTTTACTTTTGCACACAACAAAAATCAAGATGTAAATTATTCTTTAATATACAACCTTCCAAACATGCTGATAAGTGCTAAAGAAAATCAAATTGTCGGCAATGTTCAAGTTGTTGTTGACGGAGTTATTGTAGATACAATCAACATACTATCAAAAGATACAGTTGACGAATTGACAGTATGGGACTATATAAAAGAAATCACAACACTTTAAAACAAAAAAGCGGTTTTTTATAACCGCTTTTTTCATTGGTAAATATCTTTCAAACTATTATCACTTACTTGTTGTATAAATACATAAAAATAAATTATGATAATAATATCAAATGGCGGAGAGTGGCGGATTTGAACCGCCGGAAGCTTTCACTTCATCGCTTTTCGAGAGCGACACATTCGACCACTCTGACAACTCTCCATTTTTTATATTTTTAATAATATTCATATCTAAAAGACAAGCAAATACTATATTAAATTATCCACAATTTCGCATAAAAATGTGGATAACCAAACAAGTTAAAAACCACTATTTTATAGGCTTTTTTAATCAATCAATTTGCTTACATGTACAGCACAGTTTTTTATAACTTTGTTTGTGGCTTCAATAATGTTGTGATTATCTTCAATTAGTATTGGTACAACATTTTTATTTTTAACAATTTCCAAAATTTTATTTACTTTAAGCAAGTCTTTTGTCTTTTGTGTAAAGGTCTCATTTTCATACACAACAATGTTTATGTTTTTATCTTCAAAAATATTTGCATGCAATTTTAACCATTGTAATTTTTCTTGCTTTTGCTCGTTAAAATAACAAGCACTTAAAATGCCTATTTCAACATTTTTTATTTTTTTAATTTTTTTCAGTTGAGATATAGTATGGTTTAAAGGTCTGCTATTAAAATAAGTATTTGGCACATTATTTCTAATATCATGTTTTTTTGTAGTATCGTATTCTGCTATCACTCCATCCATATCACAAAACACCATAACTTTGTTATCTTTTGCCAATTTACGAATTTTATCAATCAACATATCTAACCCTCTTTAGTATAAATTAATTGCTTGTTGCAAAGCATCTTTCATGTTTTGTGAAGCATATCCTAACTCATCACAAATATACTGAGCCTCTGATTTATAAAAATCTTGTTTTTCTTTAGTCCAAGCAGAGTATCTTTCTCTGATATTAAACATCCTGTCAGCCATTTTTACAATAGCAACTTCTTTAGGTTGCATTTTTATCTTTGCAATACAGTCTTTGATTTGTTGGTCGGTTTGTATATCTTCATTTCTAGATAATGCCAATACTCCATCAGCAACTTTTACTCCAAACTCTTTTTTCAAATCTTGATATGTAGTGGTTGTATCTTCCAAACTATCATGCAAAAGTGCCAGTGTTAAAAGATAAGTTCTGTCAACATCTTCACAAAAAAGTAAAATTTAGTGCATTTAAAGCTACACCAAACAAATGAGTTGTGTATGGGACATCTTTAGGTGGACGGCAAATAAATTGTCCCTTATGCATAAGCGACGCGAAGAACAATGCCTTTTGTACGATATCTTTTGTGAAGTAACTCATCATGCCCTAATTTTATCACTCGCAAAATTTTAAAGCAAACAAAAATGTCATTTTTTATCCACAAATTTAAAAAGTTATCCACAAATTTAATTTTTTCTGTGGATAACTTATTTCTGCCTATAATATATTTTTTTAAATCTGATAAAATATTAATTAAATTATTATTTTTTTTATTTGATAAAATATTTAATATATTATTAATTATTAATTTTGATAATATATATTATTAATTTTATTTATTAATTTAATTTGATAATAAGTTTGCAAAAACACCTATTTTATAGCATATTTTAAAAATCAAAAAAAACAAGCAAAATTGCCTGTTTTTATAATTTTAATTTTTTATTTATTTTTATTATTAATTTATATTATTTTTTTATTTAAATATTATATATATTATTAAATATATATTATTATATTAGCGAGATTTAACTGGCAAGATTAGGAAAGTAAAATCTTCACCTTCACATGGAGTGATAACGCATGGTTGAATTTGACTATTAAAGTTAATCTTAACATAAGGGTTGTCAATAACACGCAAACAATCACTAAAATATTTTGAGTTAAAAGAAATATTTAAATCATTACCCTTTACACCTACAGTAATATTTTCTTTTGTGTTACCAATCTCACTGTTAGAAGTAAGCATCAAATTCTTTTCTTTAATGTCAAATTTTACAAGATTGTTTTTATCAATCCTTGACAAAACACTTGCTCTGTCAATTGCATCTTCAAGTTGTTCTTTGTTTACAGTTACAACAGTTGAATAGTCTTTTGGCAAAATTTGTCGATAGTTAATAAATTGACCATCGATCAAGCGGTTTATCACAATTGTGTCACCAAGGTCTACCATAATGTTGTTAGAGTGAATATAAACTTTAATAAAACCTTCGTTATCCATCATTTTTACAATTTCGTAAATATTTTTACCAGGAACAATAATTTTGAAATCAGCTGTTGATACAACTAATTCTTTGTTTGCAATACTTAATCTACAACCATCTACAGCAACTGCTCTGATAGAATTGCCAGTTGTTTCAATTAAAACACCTTTAAGTATTGGTCTGCTGTCATCTTGAGCTACTGCATAAAATACATTGTTAATCAAAGATTTAAAATTTTCTTTAGAAATTTCAAAGTAACTTTCTTTTTCTAACTCTTTAATTTGAGGAAATTCACTTATTTCCATACATTGCAAAACACCTTCACTATCAGTATAAGCAATACGCAATTGATTTTTTTCGTTTAATTCACATTCAATTTGTTGGTTTGTAAGTTTTTTGATATATTCACCAAACAATCTGCCAGGGACAACTGTTTCACCTGTAGTTTCTACTTCGGCTCTAATAGTTTTTTCAATGCTCATTTCAAGATCTGTAGCAGATAATATTAACTTATCATCAGCACACACCAATTTAATACCTTCAAGTATTTGAGATGTTGTTTTGCCACTGATTGCTTTAGATACCGTACTTATAGCATCACTAAGTTCAAGCCCATCACATCTAAATTTCATTTATTTTCTCCTTTTTCACTTTGTCCCCTAAATCAAAGTTATGATACATCACTATATTACCAAAAATGCTTTAACATGTCAAATAAAATAGTACTTATTTGTCGATTTTTTGACAACTATTATATCAAATAAATACCTAAAAAATAGATATATACGCGTGTGTACCCATACGCACTTGTTTTTATAAATTTTATTTATTTTTTTGATAGTGATTTTATTATTAGGGGGTGTAGAATTGTGGATAACTTGTAAAAAACGCCATATTTAGTACTAAAGTACTAATATTCGACATAATAACAACAAAACTTGTCCACATTTTAGGTTTATAACCATGTTGATAGATGTGTGTATAACTACAAAATATATGTGGACAACCATGTTTTACCTGTAGATTTTGGACAATTAATGTATCTCTTTTAGTTTTGATAGGGTTAAGAAAATAAAAAAAGCGAATAGTTATATCCGCTTTTTAGTATTTCAACAATTGAGACTTAATATCGTTAACTAAAGTTTTAACATGTGAGTTAACTTTAACTTGATTAGAAATCTTATCTCTTGCGTGCATAATAGTTGTATGGTCTCTACCGCCAAATATTGTACCGATTGCTGTCAATGGGATATTAAGCATATCGTTAATCAAGTATATACAAAGTTGTCTAGGTTCTACAATCTCTTTATTTTTCTTTTTACCGATAAGTTCTTCTTTTGTAACTTTAAAGAAATCACACACAGTGTTTACAATTTTATCAGCATTTAAATCTGTTCTTTCAGTTTCGCCATAATCTTTAAGAGCTTCATGTGCATCATCCATGCTTGCATGAGATTTGCCAAGTAAACTTGCATAGAAAACCACTTTTGACAATATACCTTCCATCTCACGGATATTGGTGCCAGTTTTTTCTGCAATAAAATCTACAACATCTTCGTCAACAAGATAACCTTCTTGACTACATTTTTTTCTTATAATGGCAACTTTTGTTTCATAATCTGGCTCTTGAATATCTTGAATTAGACCACTACTAAATCTAGAGCGCAATCTTTCTTCCAAAGCACTCATGTCTTTAGGTGAGCGGTCACTAGCAATAATAATTTGCTTGTTGTTTTGGTATAAATCGTTAAAGGTATGAAAGAATTCTTCTTGTATACCCATTTTGTTGCTAATAAATTGAATATCGTCAATCATTAAAACATCAACATTACGATATTTGTCTCTAAAATCAAGGTTAGATTTATCTTTTCCGTTTCTGATTGATTCTACATAATCGTTTGTAAATTTTTCACAAGTAACATAAAGGACATTTAAATCAGGTTGATGTTCGTTAAGGTAATTACCTACCGCGTGCAACAAGTGAGTTTTACCAAGACCAACACCACCATAGATAAACAAAGGGTTAAATTTAAAACTTGGATGTTCTGCAACACTTTGCATTGCTGCACATACCACTTGGTTAGATTTACCAACTACAAAGTTTTCAAATGTATATTTTTTGTTAAATTTAGATTTCAATGTAGGAGACTCTTTCATAATACGCTCTAATTCTGCATCTTGTTTTCTGATGCTTGCTTCGTATTCTTGATTTTCAGTAACGCGGACATATGTATATGGAGTAAATTCTTGACGGACACATTTTGTTATTTTTTCAAATATGCCTGGTTGATTTACTTGATTTTTAGCTGTAATACTTGGAGCCATAAGAATCAACTCGTCGTTTGCATACTGAATTGGTGTTAAAGTATTTATCCATAAATCAAATGTTACAGCAGTAACTTCGTTTTCAAGTTTGTTTAAAACTTTTTTCCATTGATCAAGTAAAAACATAGCTTTTCTCCCTTTAATATACCAGTATTATATAATAAATAATAAAATAAGTCAATAACCAAACAAAAAGTTATCCACATAATTCACAATTCATTATTGCAATACATAAAAAGATTTTAAAATAAAATTTAAAAATATTTTTACAAATTCAACAAAAATAAATAAAATTTTGTAAAATTCAACAAAAAAAATAACACTTTAGTTGTAATTTGGAATAAATATTGTTTTTTATATACAAAGATAAAAAAATCTGCATAAAGCAGACTTTAAGATTTAATTTACTAAATTCATAAATCTTCTCCATTAAAACTTTTTTATATAGATTAAGTTTTGTCAATACTGAATTATATAACTTTTCCGTTTTCTACCTTTATTTGATTGTATGGTTTGTCTAAGGTTGGTATTGCAGTGCAAGAAATTAATGTTTGATATTTAACACACAAATCTAACAATCTAGATTGACGGTTTTCATCCAATTCACTAAGTACATCGTCAAGCAAGAGTATAGGATATTCTCCAATTTCATTTTTTATAACTTCCATCAATGATAGTTTAACGACAAGCGCTACTGTTCGTTGTTGGCCTTGACTTGCATAATGTTTACAATCAAGGTCATTAACTTTAAATATAATATCATCTCTGTGTGGACCTATGCAAGTGTAACCAAGTTCTAGTTCTTTATCTATTATTTTTTCAAACTCTTTTTCTAAATCTTGTTTTATACTTAGGTTTTCTTTTTTATTGTAACTATAAGAAATTTCTAAATTTTCTGTTAAAGTTATCGTTTTATGGATATCTTTTGCAATATTTTTTAAATTTTCTATAAAAATTAAACGTTTTTCAATAATTTTTTCTGCAGTATCAATCAGTTGGGGTGTAAAAAGTTTAAGTTGTTCTTTTTTACTTTCTACACTATCAAAGTTTTTTAAAATTTGATTACGCATTTTAAGTATGCGATTGTATTTTAAAAGATTGTAAAGATATGGTTTATCAAACTGGCTGATTGATACATCTAAAAAACTTCGTCTATCTTCTGGAACTTCTTTAATAAGTTTTAATTCGTCAGGGCTAAAATACACAACAGAAAGTATACCAACAAGTTCTGTAAGCTTAAGGATATTAAGGTTGTTTATTTTAATTGCTTTCTTATCACTTTTATCAAAATAGATTTGTATATTTTTGTTGCCTGCAATAGTTTTAAAATCACAGGATACTTTTGCTTTGTCTGCACCAAATTTTATAATTTGTTTATCTTTGCTGTTTTTTGGGCTTTTGCCAACACTCATAATATAAATACTTTCAAGTAAATTAGTTTTACCCTGAGCATTTGCACCTACAATAAAATTTACTCCATCTTCAAATTTTGTTTTTGTATTGGTGTAGTTTCTAAAGTTATTAAGTTCTAAACTAGATATTTTCATTGTTTGTATTATATTACTAAATATTATTTTTGTCAATTATTACAAAAAAACCTGCTACTTCGTTATATAAAATTTTAAAAATAATACCAAATTAAAAGTTTTTAACTTAAAAATATAAAATTAAGTATCAAAAATTTTAAAATTTAAAATTTTTATATTGTATTTATATCTCTCGCGCGCACGCGCGCGTACGCGTATACACGCACGCACATACACGCGTTTATATAAGGATATATAATACAGATAATTATATTATTAAATATATAATAAAAAAAAGACATCAATAAGACATCTTGTTTTATTATTTTATCGGATCTATTTTTGGCAGATTTTTTGCACGCGGATATTTTGCTGGTGTTTGTTTAATTTTCTCTATTATTACAATATTTCTTTCTCCATATCCATTAGGTAAATCAAATCTAAGTGACTTTAATACTTTTCCACCTAGAGTTTCTAACGCTTTATCACAATCAACAAACTCTTCAGCTATGTTTGCACCTTTGTATGCAATTACAATACCGCCAACTTTTACAAGCGGTAGTAGATATTCTAGCAATGTGTTCATTTTAGCAACTGCACGCGCAACTGCCACATCAAAAAATTCACGCTTTGTCTTTGCAAATTCTTCTGCTCTTGAGTGGACATTGTTTGATTTTACATTTAGTTTTTCGCAAATATAATTTAAAAAAGTTACTCGTTTATTAAGACTGTCAACCATTGTAATATTTACATCAGGACGAACTATTTTTATAGGCAAACTTGGGAACCCTGCACCTGCGCCAACATCTACAATATTTGCATTGTCAGGGATTGCATCAATGGATAAAATACTGTCTAAAAAATGTTTTGTAAAGACGTCGTATTTATCTGTGATTGCTGTCAAATTTACTTTATCGTTGTAAGAAACAAGCTCTTGATAATAAATATCAAACTTTTCTCTATTTTTTTCAATTAAATTTTGAAAATGTAGCAATTGCATACATTAATTATAGAATATTTATAATATTTTGTCAATTTTTTATAAAAAAAGAGAACAAAATTGTTCTCTTAAATATATCCTTTCATTTTAAGGTAAACCAACAAAACATTAATATCACTTGGGCTAACACCATCTATGCGTCCTGCAGCGCCTATTGTTGCAGGTTTAAATTTGTTAAGTTTTTGTCTTGCCTCGATACGCAAGCCTGATATTGTTTGATAATCAATGTCTGGCAGTGCAATATTTTCTGTCTTTTTTATTTTAACAATATATTCTTCTTCTCGTTTTATGTAGCCTTCGTACTTGATTTCTGTGTTAATATATTCTAAAACACTGTCAGGCACATTTTCAAACAAATTAAAATAATGTTTAACATCAAATATGGTTATATTATTACGCTTTATAGTGTCTTTAAGTGTTAATCCATTGTTTGGTATGTTTTCGTTTTTATCGTTAAACATAGGTGCAAGTTTTTTAGGATTACACATAGTATCAAGTTGTTTATAAACTTGTTTAATAGTTTCTATTTTGTCAGTAAATATTTGGTATCTTTTGTCATCCACCAAGCCGATTTGTCTACCTAATTCTGTTAAACGAATATCGCAGTTATCTTGACGCAATGTTAGTCTAAATTCTGCCCTACTTGTCATCATCCTATAAGGTTCTATTATATCTTTTGTAACCAAATCGTCAATCAAAACACCTATATATGCCTGATCGCGTCCTAATACAAAAGGGGTTTTGTTGTCGATATATCTTTCAGCATTAATGCCAGCCATTAGGCCCTGTGCAGCCGCCTCTTCATAACCGCTTGTACCATTTATTTGTCCAGCAAAGAAAAGACCATTAATATGCTTACTTTCTAAATTGTTTTTAAGTTCGGTTGCATTTATACAATCATATTCAATAGCGTAAGCAAAACGCATAATTTTTACATTTTCAAAACCAGGGATAAGGTGATACATTTTGCGTTGTACATCGCTTGGCATACTGCTAGAAATACCTTGGACATACACTTCATCACTTGATGCACTTTCTGGTTCTAAGAAAAGTTGATGACGCTCTTTATCAGAAAAACGCATAATCTTATCTTCAATACTTGGACAATATCTTGGTCCAATACCCTTAATATTTCCAGAATAAAGTGGTGCGCGAGAAATGTTTTCTCTTATACAATCATGCATAGCGGTAGAAGTATAGCCTAAGTAGCAAACACTTTTGTTTTCAACCTTGTCACTAAGGTAAGAAAAACTTGTATTTAATTCTTCACCAGGTTGAACTTCAAATTTAGAATAATCTATAGATTTACCATCTACACGGGCAGGTGTTCCTGTTTTAAAACGCCTAATTTCAATGCCTAAATCCATCAAAGATTTTGTTAGCATTGTACTAGGTTCGTATCCATTAGGACCAGTATTTTTTGTAAATTCTCCAATAATAATACGACTGTTTAAATATACACCAGTGGCAACGACAACTGACTTACAACCAAAGGTTTCTCCCATGCTGGTTTTAACGCCAACAACCTTGTTGTTTTCTACCAATATTTCGGACACTTCACATTGTAATACATCTAAGTTTTTTTGTCTTTCAATCGTATGTTTCATTTCAGTGTGATAAACAACTTTATCTACTTGAGCACGCAAAGATTGCACTGCAGGGCCTTTGCTTGAATTAAGCATACGCAATTGTAAAAGAGCTTTGTCTGCATTTACGCCCATTTCTCCACCAAGGGCATCAATTTCACCAGCAAGTTGACCTTTTGCAGTACCACCAATCGACGGATTGCAAGCAAGGAAGGCAATACTATCAAGGTTAAGAGTTGTAAGCAAAGTTTTTTTGCCAAGACGAGAAAGAGCAAGACACGCCTCACTGCCCGCGTGCCCACTTCCAATAACTATTGCATCATAATTATCTATCACATTTATCATAACGGTTTAATTATATCATAAAATTTTAAAATTACAATATTTTTAAATTTATTTTATAAGATTTATCTCAATACCTACAACACCATATTTGTTTTGTTCTTCTTTAGTATAATATTGTTCCATATCCTTGCAGTCTGCATGCTCATTTGTTTTATAACCCAAAACAGTTTTGTCAAATCTATCATAAAGTTGCTTGAACGAAGGAAATTTGTGCAAAGCAACCACTTTGGTTTTAAGTGTTTCGTTTGTTGTGCGGTTGTCAAAAATGATATAATCACCAACCTTAATAAGTTGACGCTTTTCATCAAACAAGCGCATTTCTATGCTCTTTTGACCTGATTTTATCATTTCAAAAGGACCAGAATTTAAATGTAAATTATGTGTATCCATCCTTGCTCCTAATATTCAAGTTTATTTACCTAAACAGAATTTTTTAAAGATTTTGTCTATGATTTCTTCCCCACTTACAACACCACTGATTTCACCAAGTGCAAGCCAAGCATTTTTAATTTCGCTTGATATGATATCCATAGTTGTAAAATCAAAAAGTTGGATTGCTTTATCAATAAATGAAAGGGCGTTTTTAACACATTCAATGTGGCGCGTATTGGTTAAATATATCTTATTTTGTTTTATATCACCAGTTATCGTCATGTCAAATATTTTTTGTTTTAATTCGTCTATATTTTGACCAGTTACAGCGCTTATGTAAAAATACTTATCATCAGTTTTTTTGGTTAATAAATCACTTTTATTAAACACATTGATATGTGGTTTGTTTGTTTCAATATCGCAAATATTATCTTGGTCAGAAATTTTTAAAACGATATCACAGTCGTCTATTGCTTTAAAAGAACGGTCTATACCAATTTTTTCAACAACATCATCACTTTCATGTATGCCAGCAGTATCAAGAAGTCTAAAAATAATACCTTTATACTCATACTCAGCCTCTATAACATCGCGTGTTGTTCCTGCAATGTTTGTAACTATTGCCTTATCACTTTTTGTAAGCGCGTTTAACAAGCTAGATTTACCCACATTTGGCGCACCAATAATTGCTATTTTAACACCATTTTTTATTAAAAGTCCATTTTTGCTTTCTGCAACAAGGTTATTTAACTGTTGTTTAATTTTGAACATTCTATCTTTTACATTTGATGATTCTTTGTCAGTGTATTCATACTCTGGATAGTCTAGTTTTGCTTCGATTTCTGCCAATATTTCTGTTAGTTCATCTTGAATAGAAGAAATCATATCTTTTAACTTGCCTTGCATTAGCGTACTGCCAGATTTTGCCTGCATTTCGCTTTCTGCGTTGATAAGATCAATTATACCTTCTGCTTGATCCAAAGATAGTTTACCATTGATAAATGCTCGCTTGCTAAACTCTCCACGATCTGCAAGTCTTGCACCATTTGAAATTATTTCGTCAATAATTTTTTGCGCCAAAAAATACCCGCCATGCGATTGTATTTCTACAACATCTTCACCAGTAAAACTAAACGGAGCACGAAAAAAAACCACCAAACACCTATCTGAAAAATCTTTTAAATAAATATTTTTAAGATACATTTTTCTTGGTTCAAAATCCAAATTTTCTTGTATCAAACTTTGTAAGATTTGTTTGGCATTTTCGCCACTAATTCTAATTACAGCAACACCACTGTTACCTGCCGGCGTTGCCATTGCTACAATTGTATTCATAATATTATTATATCATGATAAAAAACATTGCGCAAGAGAAAATTAAAAAATATATCGACTTGAGACAATAGTGACATTGTTGCTTAAATAAAAAAACACCCATTAGGGTGTTAAAATTCCATACCAGGATCTAAAGAAAATTCTTCATCATCTTCAATCTTAAATCCTGTTTTTTGCATAAAATCGTCGCCAGTCGCAAAGTAAAAATCTGGCATCTTGACAAAATACTCAGAAACAGCCTTAGAGAAATTAATTAAATCAACATTAAATTTTGGATGATCTTCCAGTACCTTTTGTATGAACAAAGAAGAAGATATTGGCACACAAGCAGTCTTGTATCCATTAGTGTCAATTTCAAGATAATAACCATTTTCAATGTTAAGATGCTTAATGCACTTTGCTCTGCGCCCTATATTGTCGCCATCATTAATATATATAAAGTCTGTAACATTTTCTGTAAGCAAAGAGCATCCGTAAATTGTCGCATAAGCCATAATAAAAGCATCGTTTTCAGGGATATATTTTTGGTTATATAATGACAATTTTGTTCTCATTGGAGGCAAAGAAGTTTTTGTTTCGCGTGAGTATTTATCAACATATTTGTAAGGAGTAGTGTATATATTTGCTAGTTTTACAACTTCTTCATAACCATACAATGTTTCAACTTCTTCACCTTCTTCAATGTGTGGCATGTAACACATATTTTTAATAAAATTTAAAAAATCAATACGCTCTTTGTTTCTGGGGTCATCAGTTTCCGATAAAACTGCCGGGCTAACAAAAAGTCTAACTGTATCTTTTTTAACCATTGAGTATAAATTTAAATAAAACTTAGCAATATCTTTTTTGTTAAAGTTTTTAGTAGAGCAAGGTTCAAATATATTAGAATCAATTTTCCTTTCTGGGATTTCTAAAGGGTCACAATCAAACTTTTGACACAGTCTTTCAATTTCAACAAATATATTCAAAACACACGAGTCAATGGCAATATAAGTTCTGAGTGTTTTATTTTTTCCTGGCAACATGTTTTTTGTCTCCTTTAGGCATTGTTTTTGCATTGTTCTCTTTTATAAATTTGATGGTTTTTTTGCATTGATCCTCAAAAGATATACAATCTTGCCTTACCTGCTTTTTTAATTCTTCCATTTCTTCAAATGTCATAACCTGCTCCTCTTAAAATTCTATTGACAGTTGATCGGTATCTAAGTCGTTTTCAAATTTTTTACCTGTTGCGATATCGACTGTATAACCCTGCTTTACATTTGTTGTTAAACAAGTTTGTTCAATAGATAAATAATCTTCAAAAACTTCCACGTTAATGCATATATTTGGTCGTAAATATTCTACTTTATTTGTAGACTTGTTTATATCTTTTCTGCGATTATGGATGTCTAAAATTTTAACACCCTCGTTGTTATAAAAAATAAAAGATCTACTTTCCTCAAAATCTCTTAAGTCTTCTCTTATAGAAAGTAAAACACCCTTGTTAAAAAATTTCCACTCATGTCCCATAAGGTCACATAAATACTGTCCGTTCAAGTACAAACCCTTAGAATTTTCCATGTCTTTTTCAATAGAAAACAAACCATTGCCGTCAATACGGGTTGTACGATTTTGATATTCTGATGCCCAACTGTTTCTTGACATTGCTTGCTCCTTCACCAATTCGTATTAAGTAATTTTAGTCTAGCATATAGATAGTTAAAAGTCAATGTTTAAGTAAACAAAAACTTACAACTTAATAAATATTGATCAAATATCAATGTGAAGATTTTTAAAAAAAGCAGGTTCTAACCTGCAGTTTTTTGGTGCGTCCATAGGGATTCGAACCCCAGACCTTTGGTTCCGTAGACCAACGCTCTATCCAGCTGAGCTATGAACGCGTATAAAGGCTTAATTTCCAAGCCTTGTAATTATAGCACAACAAAATAGTTTTTGCAAGAGTTTATCTAAAAATTATTGTTTTTGTTCAGTATTTTTCTTTTTGTTAATAAAATGGCGTATCAATTCGTATGCAACAACAATAATAATCAAGACGATAAATATATAAAACAACCAATCGTTTAACCATGGAAAAAGCTCTAAAATCAATGTAATCAAAAAACCTGCAATGACATTACCAAGTATTACGGTAATACAAGTTGAAATGTAATCTAATCCAATAAACACTGCAATGCAAGTGCCTGTCCAAACACCTGTCAATGGCAATGGAACTGCTACAAAGATGAGCACCGCCAAAATCTTTTTCCAGTACGGTTTAGAAAATCTTTTGCTTTTTTCTTCTGATCCTTCGATATTTGCAGCCTTTCCTTTGATTCTGTTTTCTATCCCATTTGCAAGTTTGCCAAATAGACGCGTTCTTTTTAACCACTTCATAACAGGAAAGAATAATAAAGCAATAATAGGAACTATTGCAGAACTGCCTAGCAAACCCCAACCAAAAGCTGCCCAATTGCTTAAGCTATTATTAAGCCAAAACCCAGAGTTTGTGGCAAAAGGAATTGCTCCTCTAATTTCAATTATCGGGATCATTGAAATCAATATAGTAGCAAGAGCAACATTGTTTCCAAAAATGCTAGCAAAAACATTATGTATTAATTCTGTCATTTTTTCTCCTCTAATAAATAAGATATAATAATATTGAAAAATAGTCAAATTTTTTATTAAATATAGTAAAATTTATTAAAAATTGTTAAATTGCGATAAATTTCAACCATTTTTATTGATTTATATATATTTTTTTATTAATAAACGATTGCAAATTTTTTTTAAATGATATAAAATATTTCCAGGAGATATTATGGGAAAAATTATTTCTGTTACAAATCAAAAAGGTGGAGTTGGTAAAACAACTACTTGTGTAAACCTAGCCTCTTATGTTGCAAATTCTGGCAAAAAGGTATTATTAATAGATATGGATCCACAAGGAAATGCTTGCTCAAGTTTTGGTGTGGAAATTGAAAAAGGACAAGCTTCTGTATATGAAGTTCTAATTGGAGAAGCTACAATCAAACAAGCATCTTATCCGTCTGTGCAAAAAAACTTAGATGTAGTTCCTTCAAATGTTGACCTGTCGGGTGCAGAAGTAGATTTAGTGTATGTAGAAAATAGAGAAAAAGTTTTAAAAGAAGCGCTTAAAGAAATTGAAGACGCATACGATTTTATATTTATCGACTGTCCTCCTTCGCTTGGATTGCTCACCGTCAATGCATTAACTGCTACTAACACAATCATAATACCAATTCAATGTGAATATTTTGCTTTGGTTGGTCTTGGACAATTAATGAATACTGTTAGACTTATCAAAAAACATCTTAATCCAGATATTGAAATTGAGGGTGTTTTATTAACAATGAAAGACAATCGTAGCAATTTAGTTTCTCAGGTTTCTGAAGAAATCAAAAAGTATTTTGGAACAAAAGTATACAATACCTATATTCCAAGAAATGTTAGACTTGCAGAAAGTCCTAGTCACGGCAAACCAATCTTATTATATGACAACAAAAGTAAAGGGGCTTTTGCTTACAAATCATTAGCGGAAGAATTCTTATCAAAACAATAATTTAACATTAAGTAGTGACAATTTGTTACTACTTTTTTTATTTCAAATTATAGTCTGTATGATATTTCAAGAGAGTACTTTCCTTTGTTAAAAAAAGAAAACCATAAAGTTTAATACTTTTCATTGTGTTATTTTAATTCTTTACTTATTGTTGATTGCTGTTATAGATTAACGGCAATATAAATTTTCTAACGACACCACCGAATTTTTTTGTTTGTTGGTTTTTAAATTTAAAAATATCTTTATCATAACAGTTGTAAAAATTTTTAAGTTCAATATTAAATACAACAACACAACATAAATTTAAAAATGTTCCACGTGGAACATTGTAACATTTACAAATATTTAATATATAAAAATATAACTTACAACAATATCAATAAAAAGTTAATTATATTAATTATATTTTAAATTTATCTTTTTATGTTAAATTCTTGACATGCGTGATAAATTTTTGATAAAATACTAATAGAAATGTTCCACGTGGAACAGTTGGAGGTAAAGATGAAACCAGGATTAGGAAGAGGACTAGATAGTCTTTTAAAAGTTTATGATGAGGAAGTTGTAGAAACGAAAAAACATCAAAGTGTAGGCAACTTAGATATAAGAAGGGGTGAAGCAGAAAAGATTGATATAAGCAAAATTTATGCAAACCCTAATCAACCAAGAAAAGATTTTGATAAAGAAAGTTTAAATGAATTGGCAGAAAGTATCAAACTTCATGGTCTAATTCAACCAATTATTGTAAATGAAACTGCTGATGGCTATATGATTATTGCTGGTGAAAGAAGATTTAGAGCATGTAAAATTTGCGGATTAAGAGAAGTTGATTGTATTGTTAAGAAATATACAGAAAAACAAGTGGCAGAAATTGCAATTATTGAAAACTTACAAAGAGAAGATTTAAATCCTGTAGAAATTGCAAAAGGAATTAAAAGACTTATGGATGAATATGAGTTAACACAAGAAAAAGTTGCAGAAAGGATAGGTAAATCTCGTTCTGCAATTGCAAACTCTATAAGAATATTATCATTATATCCAGAGGTTTTAGATTTAGTTGAAAAAGGTAAAGTATCTTTTGGTCATGCAAAAATATTAGTAGCAATTACAGATTATGCTACACAAGTTATATTAGCAAAGAAAATTGCAAAAGATAAACTTACAGTTCGTGATCTAGAAAAAGAAGTAAATTTGATTTTAGGAAACAAAAAACAAAAGAAAGTTAGTAAGTTACCAAGTGACGAATTACAAGAATTTATAGGAGAGTTACAAAGAAAACTTGGAACAAAAGTAACAGTGATTGGTAACGATAAAAAAGGTAGAATATACATAGATTATTACTCACAAGACGATCTTGATAGAATTTATGACGCAGTTTTGCGTCGTTAGATAATAAAAATAGACGCTAAAATGCGTCTATTTTTATTAGTTTTCAAAAGGATTTGTTGTAATAATGTTTATATTCTTTGAGATTTCTTTATAAAATTCATTTAAAATTTGTTTTTCAATTTTCTTAATTTTATCTTTTGACATATATGCTGCTGCACCAATATGTCCACCACCACCATATTTTTTTGCAATAGCAGATACATCATATCCTTGCTTTGCACGCAAACTTACATAGAACTCATTTTCTTTAGGGTATATAAAACAAACCAAGCAAGAGTTGTTTATTGAGTTTAATCTGTTGCTAATGCCAAAGAAATCTTCAAAACTTGTTTTTAATTTTTTCATATCTTTATTTGATACATGTGTAATTAAAATTTTATCATTATTAAAAGTTTTTAGATTTTTTATTGCAATTGCATATAGTTTTTGGTTTTTCAAGGATACTGTATTACAAAAATGATTTATGATTTTGTTATAATTTATATTTGGCAAAATTTCACTACAAATTTTAAAAGTCTCTTTAGTTATTGTACCAACAAAAAAGTTCCCTGTATCTGTGACAATACCAGCATAGATTTTACCAAATTGTTTTTTGTTTAATTTGTAATCAAACTCTTTTAAGATTTGATAAACTATTTCACAGGTTGCACTGCATGGTTCAACAATATTGATATCCCCTTCAAACAAATTTGTTGCGTGATGATCTATGACGATTTTTGTTTTGCTTTGTGTAAATAGAGTTTTATATTTGCCAAGTCTTTCAGTGTTAGGACAATCCATCATTATAGCAATGTCATACTTAGACTTACCACAATTTATTTTGTTATCGTCTATTATAGGTTTGTAGTAAGATGTAATATTTTCGGTCTCAGCAAAAATATCAATAGACTTAACTTTGAAGGTGTCTTTTATAAAATCTTTAAATACTACCATACTTGCAAAAGCATCTGTGTCTGGGTCTATATGACCAATAAGACAAATTGACTTTGCTGATTTTAGCACTGATAAATCGTTATATTTTTCCATATATACATTATAACATATTTCTAATTTAAATTGCACTCAAAACCGCAACAATGTTTAAACAAAAATAAACAATTACTATTGAAAAGTTATCCACAGGCTGTGGATAACTATGTGGATAACTTGTGGATAACCTGTGGAAAAGTCGAAAATTAATGTGGATTTATAAAAAATTCTACAATATATTGTATATGACTATGCATATAACACTATAAAATAAATTCATATATAAATAAAAAAAATCATATAATTGATATGAAAAGATATATAAAAAAGAATATTTTTGTTGTAATAACATTGTTAATTTTTATTGCAATAACAAGTTTTTATTATTCGTTTAGCTTATTATACTCTTCTAAAACCAATGGAATAACAATAGTTTTAGATGCCGGACATGGCGCAAGAGATGGTGGCAGTGTTGGCGTCAACGGAACAATTGAGAAGGATATTAATTTAGCATACACATTGGCATTAAAGGACAAACTTGTGGATTGTGGATATAAAGTGGTTTTGACGCGCAAAAATGACGAAGCGTTATATGCTGAGACAGCAAAAAATAAAAAACTAAGCGATATGAATACTAGGTTAGAAACTATTAAAAAAGCAAATCCAAATTTGGTTGTAAGTATCCATATGAATAGTTTTAGGTCTTCGGTTGTAAAAGGGGCCAACACATATTATAGAGAAGGAGATGAAACAAGTAAGCAAATTGCAGACCTTATACAAAAATCTTTAAACACTTATTGCAATGCGCCAAATAAATTAGGCAAGGTGGGAGATTACTTTATTTTAAATTGCACTTATTATACTGCAGTATTGGTTGAGTGTGGGTTTATATCAAATGCAGATGAAGAAGCTTTGCTTAATACAGAAGAATATAAAAAAAGAATAGTTGATTCTATTTGTGCGGGTATAACCTTGTATTTTGGATAGAAAAAAAACATGCTAATGCATGCTTTTTAATAAATATTATCTATTACTGTCAAATCTCCTGATGCTGTTCGGACAATTAGATTTGTGTTAGGCTCCGTACAACCATTTACAGGTGTAGTCGTTTCAAATTTTGTTTCATATCCGTTTACTTCTAAGTCTGCAAAATTTACATACACTTTGCCAGAATCAGAAGAAGTTGTTAAGTAGTAAGTTGCGGTTTGACTTATAAACACATAAGTTTCACCCCTATTAGAAAATACATTATTTGAACCATAAACATTGTTAAAGTTAAGATAAACTCTGCCAGTACCTAAAGCGTTGACATAGGCGTGTTCAATACCAGATGACGAAATTTTGCCGTTTGATGTTGTTAATTCAACCGATCTTGAAAGGTTGTCAGTGGTATAACTTTCAGCATCTGCGGCAAAATTAACTGTAATATTGCCATAAGTAGAAGTTGCTGTTACAAGTTTGTATGCTTCAGCTACTGTGATGTCTGCGGAAATAGTTGTCAATGTTAAAACATCACTAGACTTGTTGACAATTAAAGACCCGCTAGATGTGATTATGTCAGCTTCTCCATTAAGATTTAAAATTTGCACTCTACCTGTTTGAGTTAATTCAATATATGCAAGACGATCTTCTGAACCATTTTCCACATCAAGATTATGAATATATACATTTGTATCACTTGAAACAAAATCTATTTCATTAACAGTGTCAATTTCTATTTTGCCACCGGCAGAACCTAAACTACCCATCAAACTGTTACATTTTTTTGCTTCTATTACACCTGCAGTGCTTTTTGTAATCACAACATTGTTTAAATCATGATGCAATGCAGAAAATTTACCTTTATCCAATTCGATATTGACGCTAGGCTGAGATAGAATTGCGTCCTTACCTATTGTAAAATTAGCGTTACCTAAATTTAAATCTAAGTCACCATTTAATTTGCCACTTGTAAAAGAGAAATCACCGCGATTTGTTGTATAAGTCAAATTGTTTATAGAAATATTGCTATTGATTTTGGTCATAGCTTTGTTGTTGATTAACTCCAAATCTACTGAGTGAGATGCAGGTATCATTATTTTTAACTTAGAGTCAGAATCTAGCAACCAACCAGTAGGCTCTGTGACATCGATGGTTAAAACACCATTTTTAAGTGTTGCAACCATATTTACATTTTTGTTTTTTACCAAACAATAGCCAAATGTTTTTGATGTTAAATTTGCACCAATTTTATCATTTGCAGATTCCAAAATTTCAACATCATATCTATTGCTTGACACTTTAATTTTTTGCACATCAGCAATCTCGTATTGTGCAGAGTTGATTTTTGTGCCATGACCAATATAAGTTATTCCGAATAAAGATGAATTTGGTATAAAGAACAAATACAAAAGAGCAATACATGCCAATCCAGCAAGCATCAATAATGTCAATGTAAAATATTTCCAAAACTTTTTCATACTAATATGATATAATTATTTTGTTTATTTGTCAATAAAGAAAACAATATTTATAATAGTGTTTGCTTAATTTTTATATATTTGATATAATAATGTAGAGGTTAATATGATTATTGATATTGAAGGGACAGACGGAAGTGGCAAGCACACTCAAACAAAACTTTTGTATGAATATCTTGTAAACAATGGGTACAACTGCAAAATGATAAGTTTCCCCAATTATGACAGCATGTCAAGCGCACCTGTAAAAATGTATTTAGGTGGGGAGATTGGCAACAACGCAAATTGTCTTGATGGATATCAAACAAGTGCTTTGTTTGCTGTCGACAGACTGATTACCATGAAAAAACTAAACATGCAAGATTATGACTATATTTTGTTGGATAGATATGTTCCTAGTAATATGATACATCAATCAACAAAAATCAAAGATATCAATGAATTAGACACCTTTTTGGAGTGGCTTGCCGATTTTGAATATGGCAAATTAGGCTTGCCAAAGCCAGATAAAATATTGTTTCTTGATGTTCCGGTAGAAACAAGTATACAACTTGCGCGCGGACGAGCGGAACTTAAAAATGGACAAAGCAAAGATATACACGAGTTGGACGACACTCATTTAAAAACTGCTTATAGCAGAGCAAAATATGTCGCCAACAAGTTTAATTGGATTACAATTAACTGTGTAGATAAAAATTTAAAATCTATTGATGAAATTCATCAAGATGTCTTGACTAATTTAAATTTAAAATGATATATTAAGTGACATTATAAAAGGGAAAATATGAAAATTACAAGCAAAGAATTAAGAAATAAATGGATAAATTTTTATAAAGAGCGCGGACATGTAGACATCGGTGCTGTTTCTTTGATTGGAGACGGAACAACTGGCGTATTGTTTAATGTCGCTGGTATGCAACCGCTTATGCCTTATCTTTTAGGTCAAAAACACCCTAAAGGTACAAGATTGTGCAATGTTCAAGGCTGTGTAAGAACAAATGATATTGAGTCTATTGGAGATCCTAGTCACTGCACATTTTTTGAAATGTTGGGCAGTTGGAGTTTAGGAGATTATTTTAAGGAAGAAAGAACAAAATGGAGTTACGAACTTTTAACACAAGTTTTTAAATTTGAACCTGAAAGAATTGCTGTAACTTGTTTTGAAGGCAATGAGTTTGTTCCAAAAGATACAGAAACTGCAAAATTTAGAGAAAAATCTGGCATCAAAAAAGAAAACATTTATTTTCTACCAAAAGAAGACAACTGGTGGGAATTAGAGCGCGGACCATGTGGACCAGATAGTGAAATGTTTTATATTACAGATAAACCCGCATGCGGACCAAACTGCAATCCAAGTTGTAGTTGTGGCAGATTTGTTGAAGTGGGCAACGATGTATTTATGCAATACGAAAGAGTGTCAGACAACGAATATATTCCACTAAAGCAAAAAAATGTTGATACTGGTTGGGGACTTGAAAGATTGTTGGTTTTCTTGAACAATACTGGCGATGTTTACAGAACTGATTTGTATATTGAAGTTATAAACTACTTAGAAAAAACTTTAAATATAAAATATAACGAAGATAAAGAAACAACAAAATCTATGCGTATTATTGCCGACCACACAAGGACAAGCGTAATGCTTATTGGTGATATAAATGGAATTGTCCCTGCAAATGTTGGACCTGGTTATATTTTAAGAAGATTGATTAGACGCGCAGTGCGTCACGCAAAGAAAATTGGTCTAGATTTAAACGAACTTAACAACATTGCAAAAATATTTATTGAAAAGGTTTATAACGATTCTTATCCTTTATTGGTTGAAAAAGAAGAATATATTTTAGGCGAAATCAAAAAAGAAATGGACAAATTCAACAAGGCTCTTGAACAAGGACTTAGAGAATTTGACAAAGTTGTAAATGGCATTGAACGCAAAAATCAATTTATGGCAAACAATCCAGATTTTAAACCAGAAACTCAAATCAATGGTAAATCTGCATTTAGATTGTACGACACATTTGGTTTCCCACTTGAACTTACTGTAGAAATGGCAAGCGAACGCGGATTAGGGGTAGACGAAGCGGGATTTAAATCTGCGTTTGAAGAACATCAAGCAAAATCAAAAGCGGTGGACAAAGGTCAATTTAAAAGCGGTTTAGGTGAAGAAAACGAACAAACAACCAAATATCACACTGCAACACACTTGTTAAATGCGGCCTTAAAATTAGTTATTGGCGCAGATTGTCATCAAGCCGGCTCTAATATTACTGCAGAGAGATTGCGTTTTGACTTCCCTTGCGACCATAAACTGACTGCAGAAGAAATTGCAAAAATCGAAGATGTTGTAAACGGTTGGATCAAACAAGGCATCAAAGTAGAAAAACAAGAGATGCCAAAACAAAAAGCTGTAGAAATCGGTGCAGAACATCAATTTGTTGAAAGATATCCAGATATAGTATCGGTTTATACTATTGGCGATGCTTCTAAAGAAATTTGCACAGGTCCACATGTAGAGAACACAAGTGTTTTAGGCGAATTTAAAATCACAAAAGAAGAAAGCAGTAGCTCTGGTATACGCAGAATTAAAGCAATTTTAAAATAAAATTAAAACAACAAAAAACTCCCTAAAGGGAGTTTTTTTATTTGTAACTAATAATAAATATTATTTAATTATTAAATGTTGGGAAAGTGTTTTGCAATTTGTTATATTCTGCGTTAAAAACATTCTCATAATTGGTTAATTTTAAAAGGTTTTCTACTGTGTCTAACGCTTTTTCAGGGTTTTCGCGATATAACTTTTCGGCATTTTTTAATTTGTCTAAAAGCAAATCACTCAAACTATATAAATATTTTTTGTTTGCCAAATAAAAGTTATTAAAATCCATTTCGCCAATTTCTTTGTCTATTTCTAAATATAATTTTGTGCAATCTTTAAAAAGTTTAGAATATTTTTCACGCATTTCTTCTTCTGAGCACTGTAAATGTCCATGTGTGTAAGCAAATTTGATAGTGCTAATTTCGTAACAAATTGTATAATATTCCCAAAATGATAAAAATAGTTCGGTTTTTGTCATAAATACTCCTTAATACAAAACCAATATATCACAAAAATGTAGTGTTGTAAATATTGAAAACTAAACTTGTTGCATGATTTTAGCTTTGTTTAATATATTCTCTTAAACTATTTAATCTTTGCTCGTATTCAAACCTTGTTAAAACAGTTTCTTTCATATCTTCGTGACCGATATGGTGCAATAAATATTTTTTTGTTGGCGCAGAGAACAGGATTTGAACCTGCGGATGCTTTCACATCACACGATTTCCAATCGTGCTCATTCGACCACTCTGACATCTCTGCATTTAATGTTTTAGAGAATAGAGTGGTCGGATTCGACTGGGTTCCCTGAAAATCAAAATGATTTGGGTTAAAGCACTCTGACATCTCTATATGTTTAATATATTAAACAAAATATTTTGAATTGTCAATTTATTACAATGAATTGTGAAAATATAGTATTGACAAATCTTGATATGTGTGCTATATATTTTTAACAATTTGAAGGAGTAAAAATGAAAAAACATTTAACAATTAGTGGCATTTTATTAAATTTTGCAGGCAAAGTAACAAATTTTAATATTAGAGAATGTGGATATGAAGTAATGCTTAAAAGCGATACAATGGTTGAATTAAGGCTTATTGATTATGAAACAAACAAGAACATAATTATGCAGTTCACTGAAAACACTTGCACATTATTTGAAGATAAAAATCGTACTGATTTAACTAAACAATGGGTTTCTTATTTTGCTAAATATCTAGCAAAAGATACAGAAGTAAATGTAAGTTTATAAAAAATCGACCGAGTTGTTCGGTCGTTTTTTGATTAAGATTTTAAATAGTAATTATTTAATATTATATATCAAATTTATAAATACTACTTGATTTTTATTTGGATGTGTGCTAATATATGTGCAGTTAAAAAGTATTTTTAACGTAACGCACTGATGCTAAGTCGAGATAATATCAGTGTGTCCTTACCTGGTTTCAGGTCTATAAGTCCATAAGGAGGTTTTAAATGAACGCTTACGAAATGATGTACATTATTCCAAGTCAATCAACTGACGAAGATAAAGAAGCTTTAATCGCTCTTGTAAACGGCATGATTGAAAAAGATGGTGGAAAGGTTGAATCTGTTGAACGTATTGGCAACAAAAAACTTGCATACGAAATCGACAAAAAGCGCGAAGGTTTTTACGTATTGGTTAACTTTAGTGCTGATGCAAAAGTGCCAAATGCTTTAGGTTCTTTGCTTTCAATCACTAATGGTATCATGAGACATATCATTGTGGCAAAATAGTCCACACTTGCAATAGGAGTAATTATGAATAAAGTTTATTTGATTGGTAATTTGACACGCGACCCTGAACTTTCTACTACAACAAGTGGTATTTCAGTTTGCAGGATGTCAATTGCTGTTAGCAGAAGATTTGCAAATGCAGACGGTGCAAGAGATGTTGATTTCTTCAATATCACTGCGTGGCGTGGCACTGCAGATAACTGCGCAAGATTTTTAAAGAAAGGCAACAAAATTGCTGTTTCTGGCTCAATTCAAACAAGAAGTTACGAAAAAACTGATGGCACAAAAGGCTTTTCAGTTGATATCGTAGCAGACGAAGTAGAATTTTTATCATCAAAAAATGACGGTACTGCAGAAGGTGGCGCTCCAGTTAGTGGCGGTGCTCCTGTTAGCGACCTTCAACCAATTGATGACGACAACTTACCATTTTAGTTGTCCATCAACATTTTGAAAAAATGTGATGTCAACTTACCATTTTAGTTGTCCATCAACATTTTGAAAAAACGTGATGTCGGCTTACTATTTTAAGTTGACTGGCATCATTTAATATGATGCGATTTTAAAATTTATATAGGAGGAAAACATGGCAGAAGAAATTGCAGAACAAGTTCCAGCAACTGAAGAAAAAGTTGAAGTTAAAGTGGAAAAGAAAAAGTTCTTTAAACAACACAAAAACAAGAAAAAAGTTTGTGCTTTCTGTGAAGATAAAAACAAAACAATCGATTACAAAGATGCTAATAGATTGAAAAAGTATGTTACAGAAAAAGGTAAAATCATCCCTAGCCGTCAAACAGGCACATGCGCGCGTCACCAACGCGAATTGACAGTTGCTATCAAACGCGCAAGAAACATCGCATTGTTACCATTTAGCGGTGACTAATATATACGCTTAATAGTGTTAATTAAAAATCTCGATTTGTTCGGGATTTTTTAATATTCAGTTACACTTTATTTTAAGTTATATATAGTTCTACAATTGTTTAATTGTGGTTAAGTTTTTTATATATGATTTAAAAGTTTGATTATTAATTTTAAGTTTGATAAAATGTTTGTATGAATAAAATTTTATTGCATATTCCACATTTTGCAACTAAAGTTCCAAAATTTTTTTGGAAAGATGTTTGCGTGAAGAAAGAAATAATTAATCAATTTATTAATGATATAACGGACACAGATACCAATAAATTGTTTGGTGCAAACAAATATGAAAAAATACAATTCGGGTTTTCGAGAGTTTTTTGTGATGTAGAAAAATTTGCTGATGACAGTGTTGAGACTATGAGTAAATTTGGTATGGGAGTTGTTTACAATAAAACTAATCACGGAGTGCAGTTTAGACAAGTTAATGAAGATTATAAACAATATATTTTAGACAATTATTATTACCCATATCATAATCAATTAGATGCTAAAGTACAAAACATGCTTAACGACGAAAACAAAGTAATTATTATTGATTGTCATTCTTTTTCTAAGGATATAATCATGTTTGATAAGAAGAAAAATAATCTTCCAGATATTTGTATTGGCTTTAATGGAACAATGGATAAATTGTCTAAACTTGCAGTAGATTACTTTTCTAAACTTGGATATAATGTAAAAACAAATTATCCTTATGATGGTTCAATTATACCTAATAGTATTCTAAAAAAGCCAAACAAAAATATATTAAGTGTAATGTTGGAAATCAACAAAGAAATTTATTTATACAACAAAGATAGGCTTAAAAAGTTAAAAAATGAAATTAATGAATTTTTAAAGTTTATTGAAAAAAATAAGTTTGATTAAAAAAATCTCGCTTTAGCGAGATAATTCTATATTATTTAAATCTTCCAAATCTGCTTGCAATTCTAGTTTGTCAAACAAAGATAAATATTGGTCACAACGTTGGTTGATTTCGTTTTTAACCATTTCTACTAAGGCAGTATAATCGTTATTAATAATAGCAGTATCCAATGCATTAAAATATTCTTCTTTGTGTGTTCCACGAATTCTAATGGTTGGATATCCTTCTCTAACAAACATATAATTTAATAAAATTCTTGACAACCTTCCATTGCCGTCCCTGAAAGGATGTATCCTAATAAAACAAGCTTTGAATATTATGGCTTTAAGAATTGGGTGAAGTGTTGAATTGTTATAATAATTCAATAATTTTTCCATTTCTTTACGCACATCGTTGCTGTCTGTTGGCGTCCAACCGGCCCCATCAACTTCAACATTATATTTATGTTCGTTGTTGTTGATATAAATAGTTTCTCTAAATTCTCCATATCCTGCAGGTTTAATTGGTGGACCACCAGGAATTTTGTTGACCCTTAAATTAATTTCTATAAAACGTTTAAATAATTCTTCATGTAGTTTTTCAATAAATGAGGACTTTATGTCAACTTTCGAACCATTTGAAATTGAAAGTTGTTCTTTCCTTGCGCTGTCCAAAGCATCTTTTAGCGCTTTTAAATGTGTAGGCATACCACTTTTATATTGATAAATGGTTCCAGTTTGTGGGTCCTTGCGATATATTTCCAGTCTTCCGTTTTTTAGTATTGTTCGAAAATTTCCAAAAAAGAAATCGTCAATTTTTGCGTTTTTAACTTTTTTAAATATATCGGTTTCATAAAGGTCTTCACAATTTTCATCGTAAACAATATTTCTAAGTGCGTAATTTTTTTCACCTTCAATTAATTCAGATTCTTTAATGAAATCAATATCAATACGGTTATTTAATTCTTTAATGACCTTGTGATATAGGTCATTTTCTTTTCTTAATGATTGAATTTGTTTAATTTTAATGTCCAATTCTGAAAAATCAAAATCTTTAAATAATTCTGGATGTTCCCATACATCTAAAAAATTCATTTATACTCCTTTAACTTAAGAATAACACAAAAAACACGATTTGTAAAGACCAAAAACATTTAAGCAACAACTTTGATTTTAAAAATTGTTTGATTAAATGATGTTTTTTTGATATAATTTAAATATGAATATAGAAAATATTGGGGAAGAATTGTCTCTTTTGGTGGAAAAGTTTGAACTCACCAAATCTTGTTTACATCTAAATGAAAATCAAGCAAGGCTTAATGCTCTTATGAAAGAGCGTGAAGATTTGGCATTTTGGAACAATTTAGATTATGCTATGCAGACAAACAAAGAAATTAAATCTTTGCAAGATTTGTTTGTTGTTGTGCAATCAATACAAGTGCAACTAACAGAACTTATTAAAACTGTTAAAGAGTTAGAGCAAGAAACAGATATAGAAATGCTTAATCTGGCCTTGTCTGAAATGTTAGAACTGCGCGAAAAAGTGGACGAATTAAATGTTCGTACGCTTTTGGATGAAAAATACGACAACAACGACGCAATCATCACAATTCACTCGGGTGCAGGTGGCACCGAGGCGCAAGATTGGGTGGTAATGCTATCTAGAATGTATAAAATGTATGCCAGCAAAAACGATTTTAATTTTGACATTGTAGACAAAATTGAAGGCAACGAAACAGGTCTTAAAACTGCAGTTATTTGGATAAAAGGTGAATATGCATACGGCAAATTAAAAAGCGAAATGGGAGTGCACAGATTGGTGCGTATCAGTCCGTTCGATAGCAACAAGCGTAGGCATACAAGTTTTGCGTCAGTAGAAGTTGTGCCGGCAATCAGCAAAGAAACAACAGTAAAAGTAAACAACGAAGATTTGCGCATAGACACTTACCGCAGTGGCGGAGCAGGTGGACAAAATGTCAACAAGGTGGAAACCGCTGTGCGTATAACACATATCCCTACAGGCATTGTTGTTACTTGTCAAAACGAACGAAGTCAACTTCAAAACCGTGAAAATGCCATGAAGATTTTAACATCAAAACTTGTAGCACTTGAAGAAGAAAAACAACGCCAAAATATGAACGACATCAAAGGTGACTTAAAGCGCATAGAGTGGGGTAGTCAAATCAGGAGTTATGTTTTCCAACCATACACCATGGTTAAAGACCATCGCACAGATTACGAAACAAGTGATGTGCAATCAGTCATGGACGGAGATTTAGCACCTTTTATAAATGAATATTTAAAACGCGCGCACACAAAAAGCGAAGAATAAAAATACGAGATAATCTCTCGTATTTTTTTAATTATTATTTTGCTTTATTGATGATTATTTTGCTTAATAGCGTGTTTGAAATCATTTCGTCTGGTATTTGTTTAGAAAAAGCGTAATTAGAAAAGCGTTTGTCATTGGTAACTTCTTTTAGTATATTTATAAACTCTGGGATTTCAAAACTTTCGTTTTCGTCTGCAAGTTCAATTTCGCATATTGCGGTAGATTTTGCAAAAGGATATATATCTATTTCAAAGTATTTGTTGTTGTGCATAATACAATATCGAGTCTTTTTGATTTGATGCACATTTGTGTCTGCGTTGTTTAACAAAGTTAGATATTCGCGTTGAGAAATTCTCGTTTCTGTTTCAATTCTCTTTATGTCTGAAATGTGAGTTTTGGTTGTTAAAGTGTATATATAACTGCCATTTAAACCGCGTTGACGCACTCGTTTTTCTTCGTTTGGTTCGGAAATTAAATAGGTTTGTATAATATCGACCTTAGAGCAATTATTAAGATTTTCAAGCAGTTCGATATTTGGTTTTTGTATCAAATATTTTCTTTCTATTTCCAAAGGGTTAGGCTCGCCAAGGCTGACGCAAATTTCTTTAACCAATCGTTTCATTTTATTTTCAAAGTTTGTAGAGTTGTCTATTGCTCTAAAGTGTGGATGACCCATCCAACAGTTCATTGTTTTGTCGTCAGCGATTATTGCTTGTTGCAAATTTTCGCGTCTTGCCTGATTGTTTGCGTTTGTGTAAAATTCTTCTGCTCCTTTTGCGGCAGTAACAAGATGGAAAACTGCATCATAGTTGTCTCTTAGTTGAATTTCTTCCAAATTTAACTTTTTTAATATGTTGGCAAATTCTTCACCTTCAGTGTAAGCCTTGCAGTCCATAACACCTCGGTCGCAGATTAAAATTACTTTTTCGTATGGTAGAGATTTGCACATATCTTCGTAAAATTTTTCTTTTTCAAGTTGCAGTTTTATTATTGACAATTCAAAGTCTTCGTTGTTTTTAAAGACGTCGTTTCTTGCTCCACTAAGTATAATCTCTGTTGCTGTTTCGTTTAAAAAAATAACCTTGTAGCCAATTTTTGTCAGTTCTCTTTCCACAAAGCTTAAGCCTGTGGTTTTGCCTGCACATGGGCCACCGGTTATAACAATTTTGCTAAAATGCATAGAAGTCTCCTTATATTTTTATTATAAATATTTGGTTAAATTTTGTCAAATATTATTAGAATTAAAAATATTAAATTATACCTTGCAGAAATTATTTATTTATAGTATAATATTACTATCATGAAAAAAGGTTTCAAAATTTTGGCAATAGAAAGTAGTTGTGACGAAACAAGTTGTGCTATAGTTGTTGATGGCAGAACTTGTCTTTCAAACATTGTTTCCAGTCAAATTGATATCCACACTCGTTTTGGTGGTGTAGTGCCAGAAGTGGCAAGCAGAAATCATGTCACTGCCATAGACAATGTTGTAAAATTGGCATTAGAAAAAGCAAATTGTACTTTAAACGATATCGATGCAGTTGCGGTAACATATGGTGCTGGGCTTATTGGCTCGCTTTTGGTGGGTGTAAGTTATGCAAAAGGCCTAAGTTATGTAACAAAAAAACCGCTTATTGCTGTCAATCATATTTATGGACATATCGCAGGTAACTATTTGTCATATCCTAAGTTGGAACCACCGTTTGTGTGCTTGATTGTCAGTGGTGGACACACTGCAATTGTCAAAGTGGAAGATTACAACAATCACATAGTTATAGGCAACACTTTGGACGACGCAGTTGGGGAGTGCTTTGATAAAGTTGCGCGTGTGCTTGGTTTAGGATATCCGGGTGGACCAAAAGTTAGCAAACTTGCGGAAAGTGGAAACGCAAATATACAATTTGTAAAACCAAACGACACACTGGGTTATAACTTTAGTTTTAGTGGTAAGAAAACTGCAGTTATAAATTATGTTCACAAACTAGAGCAGGCGGGCAAACCAATACCAAAAGAAGATATTTGCGCAAGTTTTGAAAATTGGATTGTTGATGAATTGGTGGAAAAAACAATAAAAGCATGTAAGGATAGTGGTTACAACAAAGTTGTAGTCGCTGGAGGCGTAAGTGCCAACCGTAGACTTAGGGAAGAACTAAACAAAAAAGCAAATCAAAATGGCATACTTTGCTTTGTGCCAGCAATGGAATATTGCACGGACAACGCTGCCATGATCGGCAGTGCTGCATATTATGCTTATCGTGATGGTGAGGGCGTTGCCGATATGAGTCTTGCGCCAAAGCCAAATTTAAGTTTGCAAGATTTTAAATATTATACAAAATAATCAGTCATTTAGCATCAAGATATCTTTTTGCTTGATGTTAAGTGCACTTATTTGCGAGTGTAGCTCAACTGGATAGAGCATCAGTCTTCGGAACTGAGGGTTGGGGATTCGAGTTCCTCCACTTGCACCATAAATAAACTGGGATTTATTATCCTAGTTTTTTTTGTTTTAAACATAGTTTAAACTTTTAAAATTGGTATTGACAAGTTAGTGTATGTGTATTAGAATACCAAAAAGGAGAAACATATGCTTTTAACTTTTGATGATGGTTTTTATAATGGCGAAGTAGAAAACAACAAGCCAAACGGATATGGAATTTATCACTACAAAAATGGCAATGCGTACAAAGGGTATTTTAAAGACGGTGTTATTCACTCTTTTGGTGAATTCCTTTGGTCAAATGGCGACAGTTACAAAGGACAATGGAAGGAAGGTAAGCGTCATGGCAAGGGCGTATTTACTTGGGCGGATGGATCTACTTTTGAAGGACGATTTGAAAATAATAAAAGAGTACATGGCATAATGAAAACTATTGATGGTACAGTTTATGAAGGTTATTTTGTTGATGGCAAAAAACACGGTCATGGTCAAATGGTGTGGGCAAATGGCAATGTATACAAAGGCATGTGGAAGGAAGGCAAGCGTCACGGTAAAGGTATTTTGATATGTAAGGACGGAACCAAGTACGAAGGCAAGTGGGTAAACGGCAAAAAGAACGGAGACGGTTTTATTATCTATAAAAACGGAGAAAGTTATCAAGGTTTCTGGAAAGATAACAAAAGACATGGTAAAGGGACATACAGATACAACAACGGCGAAGTTTATCACGGAGATTGGTCAGAAGGTGTAAGACATGGTATGGGTACAATTTGCAATCAATTTGGTGTTATATTTTCTGGCAAATTTATCAATGGCAAGCCGCAAAGAATTGTTGAAAAAATGACTACCGCACCAAAGCCACAAATTAAGGAAGCGCCAAAGCAAGAAAAAAGGGAACAAAAAGATATTCCAGACAATGAAAAACATGCTCGTAAGTTGTTTAACAGAGCAATGTCATTTCATGAAGACGGAGATTGTTTAGAAGCATACAATTTGTTTGTTGATGCATACAACGAAACATGGGATAAAGAATTAAAAAAACAATGTAAAGAATATATACAAAAAAGTGAAGATCTTTGTGACGAAATTGGTATAGATAGTTACAACGAAGGTATAAGAAGGATGAATTCTATAGACTTTTGTGGAGCAATACCTTGTTTTGAAAAAGCAAAAAGATATTTAAGTTACAAGTATGATTATATTAAACAAAAATGTGACGAATACATTTTAGAGTGCCGTCCAGACTAAAAAAAACTAGCAGCCGCTAGTTTTTTTATAATAAAATTATTTAGTCTAATTTATAAAATACAGGTTGCATTGATATAATTATTGTATTAAATTGCGTGCCATTTGCACACCAGAGGCACTTGCCATCATTAGTCCGGTTGTCAAACCACCGCCGTCGCCAATAGAATATAAATTTTTTATGTTAGTTTCAAAGTTTTTGTCAACAACCACAGTGTTGCTATAAAACTTTATTTCAGGCGCATACAGCAAGTTTTCTGGATTGGCAAAACCCTCTACAACCTTATCTACGCTTTTGATAAACTCTAAAATATCTGTCATGGTGCGATAACCAATAGCATATGTAATGTCACCCGCAACAGCACTTTTTAAAGTTGGCTCTAATTTGTTTGTATCCAAATCTTTTTGCCATGTGCGTCTACCACGATAAATATCGCCTAAACGCTGAACAAGGATACCACCATTGGCAAGTTTGTTTACATTTTCTGCAACATTTATGCCATATTCAAGTGGTTTGTTAAAAGGATAATTAAAATGATGAGATACAAGTATTGCAAGATTAGTATTTTTACTTTTTTTATCCTTATAACTATGACCATTTACAAGTGTTAAGCTATCTTTGTAAACTTCGGCAGAAACAAATCCGCTTGGGTTTTGGCAAAAAGTTCTAACCTTGTCACCATAAGTAGATGTACGAGCAATAAATTTGCCTTCATATAACAATTTGTTTACTTTTTCCATCACTTCATCAGACAACTCGTATCTAACACCAATATCCACCGAACCTACTTCGGTTTTTATATTGTGTTTTTCACAAATGTTGCTTAGCCAATTTGCACCTTTTCTGCCAACAGCCATAACAATTTTATCTGCATAATATGTGGTTGTTTGTGCGTCTTTATCGTATGATGAGTAAGCTTGTACACCTATTGCAGTGCCATTTTCTATAACAATATCTTTTACAGTGGTATCATACATAATATTGATACCATTTTTTTCTAAATAGTCTTGTAGTTTTGTATATAGTTCTTGAGATTTTTCTGTGCCCAAATGTCTTAAAGGGATGTCTACTAAATTAAGTTTTTCTTTTTTAGCTTTTGTTTGTAGTTTTATAATTTCGTCCCTGTGTTCAATGCCTTCCAAATGTGGCTCTGCACCAAAATTTAAGTAAACATTATCTGTATATGTAAGCAAATCTTTTATATCGCGATTTGAATAATAATTTTTGATATAACTACCGCCATTGCCACCTAAATACATTTCATCTCCGTCGTTATGCATAGACAAATGATAAGACAACAATTTACCGTCAGAAAATGCGCCCGCGCCGGAAAAACCACAAGTGATATTACAGTATGGTTGGCATTTTACACATTTGTTTGCTTTTTCAATAGGACAAGCCCTTTGTTTTATGTTTTTGCCTTGTTCTATAAGCAGTATGTTTTTTGCACGATTTTTTTGTGTCAATTCGTAAGCGCAAAAGATTCCACTTGGTCCAGCACCAACAATAATTACATCAAACTTGTTCATAATATCTCCTTAGTATATTTAAATTATATCATAAATCAAAAAAAATATCATCAAAATAATTGTGTAATATTACAAAAAAATATCCTAAAAATGCTATAAAGTTTTTTGTTTTGTGTGTTATAATAATATAACATAATTAAAGGAGGGGACAATGAAAAAAAGTTCAATGGCATTAAGTATAAATATTGTTATAAGTTTGATTACTGCTCCAGTATCTGGTTTGTTGACGCTGTTAATGCAAATTATGGGTGGACTGGCAAAAGGTTTTGGAGGAGATATTTCTGGCACTGTGTTAAACTTTTTACCAACACTGCTTTTTGTTTTAGCTATTTTGTCTGTTTTAAATTTTGTTTTAGCGATTATATGTTTAGCAAAAATAAAACGAAATCAAGACAACTTTCTTAAAGCAGTAGGATTATTAAAAATAGCCATGTTATTGTTGGCAATTTCTGCGCTAATAGAAATCGTAATTGCAATTATGTTTAAAGGTTCTTGGATATTGTTTGCGTATTTAATAGTTGCGTTAATTAACATTGTGTGTTTAGTTTCAATTTTTAAGGATATTAAAAACAATAGAAACAAAATTTCAGATTAAGGATAAACATGAGCCAAATTAATATTCTAGATGAAATTATATTATCAAACAATGTTGTGGAAAGTTTTTATAATCAGTACAACAATAACAAAGATTTTAAAGATTGGACAAGCAGTAATCTGCCAGAAATCAACGATTGCGAACGACAACAACAAAACAACCCTTGGCACAAGTATAATGTGCTAGGGCATATTTTGCACTCTGTGGAAGAAATCAACAAACAAACAAAGCATTTAAACAATAATGATAGAAGGATTTTAGCATATACAATGCTTTTTCATGACATTGGTAAACCTGCTTGTCACATAGTTAGAGAAAAAGATGGCAAATTAATTGATAGTTTTTTCAATCACAACATTAAAAGCGAGCGAATTGCAAGAAAGATATTACCAAATTTAAATTTTAACCAACAAGAAATAGATATCGTAGCAAAACTAGTTTTTAAACATGATATTTTTATGTTTATTAAAGAGCAAAAAACAAGTAATCCTTATTGGAAAGTGTTAAGTTATGATTTAATCAAGCAAGAAATTAAAGATTTGTCGCAAGTTGGCGACGGAAAAACTTTAATGAGATATTTGATTATGGTTGGCAGGGCGGACAACCTTGCTCAAAACGAAAAAATGACAGCACAATCTTTAGCGATGCTAGATAAATTTGACACCATGTTGGATAATCTGCAATAAGTTGTCTATAATATCTAGGGTGAAAAATGATTATTTATAACGACAATACAAATACAATTTTAGATACATTTGAATATATCTCACAAATCGAAATGATTGAAAATGGTCAAAAACAAATAGTTTTTGCAGACAATAAAGATTTTTTAAAATTAAAAACAAAACTTTTTCAGGCGTTTGCCAATTCTCGTATCGAACCTGCTTTTGGTGTAAGCATACATGACGAAACTTTAAAAGAAATGAAAACTGACAAGTGGATAAAAATTTGTTTTAACACAACTTTACAAAAAAGTGATTTGCCTTTTACTGCTTTATTGTTTAAGTTGGATTATGTACATGGCATAAATTTGATTAGGGAATACAATAAAAAATACGATGGCAGGTGTATCTATATAAGTTTTGAAGACAAACAAAATTTACACAATTTGTTTTAAAAAAAAGCACATTGATAGTGCTTTTTTATTTATATTTCAAACGAACAATCCAAAACTTGATCAACCATTTGTTTTAAGGTTTTTACTCTTACAACTTGAGCAGGTGTTGGTAAATGTCTGTTATAATTTGTATTTGCCAAAAAAACTTGTATGTCGCTGTTGTGTCGTGCAACTCTTGATGTAATGTTTATATCGTCGTCAACAAACACATCTGCGTTGACTTCTTCACAAATTTGCTCTTTGTCATTTCTGCCTACATACAATTTGTGATATTTGATATTGTTTTCTTTAAGCCATTGTTTTGTTACTTCTTCTGGATTTGCGTGCCAGTTTGATTCTCTGGCTGTAGCAATGACAATAGTGTGACCCATATTGTAGAGCATATTCAAAATCTTTACGGCATTTTTTTTGCAAGGAAATTCTGCCATCATGTCGTCGCCATAGGTTTTGTACCAATTTATAGCAGTTTCGTGATCCCAATCAAACTTCATTTCTGCATATCTGGCATCATTTGCAATTTGTTTGTAAGGCATGTTGTTTAATTTAAAAAATGTTGATATATAAAATTCGCTATATCCATCTGTGTCACAAATTGTGTCGTCAAGGTCAAAAACAAATACCATAAAAGTGCTCCTTATTTTTTACATAATAACACATTTTTTTTATTTTGCAATAGGCAACAAAAAATTTGCATAATAAAATGCAAACTTTTAATCAGTCATATTTAAAGATTTATCTTTGTCCCAAAATTGTTTTTTTAGTTCTATCAAGTGTTTTATATCATCTTCACTGTACAGTCTAAAATGATTGATATCGCAACCTAAATTGAAACCAAATGGTTTATATAACCCGCCCGAACGATGTGTGTGACCAAACAAATTTATAACATTTGGTTTGTAGTTAATTGGTTTATGTGTCAAATAAAATTTTTGTCCCATAAACTCTAAATCTAAATTTTTATGTACATCTTTATAACCAATGCTTAAACAATAGGATTTAAATGCTTCAAAATCGTTGTCAAAAAAGTATTTAACAATTCTATCTTCGTTGTTGCCCATAATTAGAACAATATCAGCTTTAAACTTTTTAACTAACAAAATAGATTTTCGCCATCCTTCATGTCCTGTGCCATCGCAATCAACAAAGTCTCCAATCACAAAGATTGTATCACCTTTTTTTGCTTGTTTGTTCCATGTTTTTATTATAAATTTATCAAACGCTTTAGTATTTTTAAATGGTCTATGGTCAACTATCAAAGTGTGATTATCCGATAAATGAGTGTCGCAAGAAAAATAATACATAACTTCTCCTTATATTAATTTTAAAAACCTAAAATTCAATTGTCAATCAAAATAAATTGCTTGTCAGAATTTTAAATTGGATTATTTTAAATCTCTATTAGAATATTCTTTTAACAATAGCCTTGCCATTTGTTCAGGTGTTTCTTTGCAATCTCGTTGTAACCACAATCTGCAAATTTCTTTTATCCCTGCGCCAAAAAAACTTGCACGGTAAAATATCTCTAAATCAGTAGAGTTTTTGCCAACATAAGGTGTGTCTTTTAAGTTTCCAAATATTTCATTTTTTACATTAGTTTCGGCCAAAGTTGCATAAGGTATGCTTAAAAACGCTTTGTAAAAATATTTGTTGTTTTTTACAAAAGTAAACATTTCCACAAAAGCCTCATGCTCTTGCCTTAAACCAAAATTAAATATAGAAGACATACTACTTGCAAATTTGCTTTCTATTGTGATTATCAAGTCATTAATATCATCATAATGAGCATAAAAAGTACTACGATTTATACCTGCTTTTTGACATATTTCACCGATTGAGATATCTTCATATTTTCTATTATATAACAAAGAAAGAAACGCAGTTTCTATTTTTTCGCTATTTACTTTGTATCTATTGTTGTTTTTTATATTCATATTTGTCCTTTTGTTATTAATCCAACAAATGTGGTGCTTTTGTTGTTTGAAATTTTTTTAAAAAGTTGCAACAGCATACATATTGTATTATAATTTTATTAATTGGTCAAGTGTTGGATTATTGATTGACTAATAAAAGGAGATATTTATGAATAAAAATGATAAGTTTATTGCACAAAAAATTCACACAGAATATTCAGAAAAAAGAGTAATGATGTTGATAAGTTGTGCGCGCTGGACAGAAAGGTAAAAACACCAGCCAATATTTTCGCTTATACTTTTGGGGTTGTTGGAGCATTGGTTCTTGGAACAGGTATGTGTTTAGCAATGAAAGTGATTGGCAACATTATGGCGGTAGGTATTGTTATTGGAGTTTTAGGTATTGCTATGGTTTCATTAACATATCCGATTTATAAGAAAATTTTAAAATCAAGAAAAGCAAAATATTCTAAAGAAATACTTGAATTGAGCGAAAAAATCATTAACAATTAATTAAAAAGCGTAAATAAGCGAGCAGTAAAAACTCGCTTATTTTGATTTTGTTTTAAAATTAAATTATGCAAAATAATATTACAAAAGTAAAAATGGATTACTTTAAAAAGATATGGAACAAATTAAAAAATCCGCATGGAATATGGTTAGTATTATTCTATAGATTTTAAAACAGCTCCAATAGGGGTTGTTTTTTATTAATTGACATTTTAAGGAAGTTGTTGTAGAAATATGTTGAATATTATAGATAAGGAGATGTGTTTATGGCAATTATGCAAAGGACTAGGGGAATATTTAATCAAATGGTTAATGATGTTAGAAGAGTTGTGTTCTGGACTAATATCATTGTTCAAAGTATATTTTTTGTTTTTTATGGATTTTCAATTTATGAAAGTATAAAGAACATTCCATTTTTAATACTTTATTCTATTCTCTTGATTATATCAATTATAACATACATAACATTTTTAGTTGTTAATATTAAAAAACTTGATAAACCGAAGAAGTTTAATAGAGCATTAAGAATCTTTAAATATTTTGCAAATGGAACAATGCTTATTTTAAATATTATTGATATGGTTAAATTTGGCGCATCAGATTTGAATAAAATACTTCTAGCATTATCAGGAATTTCTATCTTTGCTCAAATTATAGTTGAATTTGCAAGAGCATACGTTGAAAGATATACCGAATATATGATAATGGCATTTGAACAAGATTTAGGTATATTAGGAAAGTTGGGCGAAATAGGTGATGTAAAGGGAAATATTTTAAAGATTGTCAACAAACCTTTACAAGCAGTAGCAAATAAATTTGAAGAAGATGATTCTACTGAAGCAAAGAAAAAGCAGTTTATTGAAGAGAAATCTAAAGAATATAAGAAAAAGTTGAAAACAGAAGCAAAAGAAAGAAAAGCAGAAAAAGTTAAAACAGCAAAGCAAGACATAAAAAAGAATTGGGGTGTTATTAAAGAACACATATTCAAAAAGAAAAAGAAAGAAGAAGATGCAAATTAAAGCATCTTTTTTCGTGTGATTTACAATTCCTTTTATGATGAGATGATATATTATCAACTCAAAAAAAGGAGAAGATTATGAAAAATTATGAATTAAATGCAGAAGAAGTGGTTTTGTATAAAGGTAATACAACACTTAAAGACAAAAAGGGAATGACTGAATTGGTATTAACCAACCTGAACATTGTGTTTATCACAACACATAAGAAATTATTTAGTAAAGAAGATGTTGTGGTTGATTCTTATCCTGTAAATGATATTAAGATTTACAAAGGAATCCCACAATTAGTTACTAAAGGAAATGTTGTAGAAGTTTATTTATTATCGTGTGAAAAAGAAGTTTGTTTTAATTCTAAATGTGAACTAATAAAGTTTGTAAATGCTGTCAATGATTTACTGACTCAAAAAACATTATCTGAAAGATGTGCAGAAAAAGTCAAGAAAACAATAGGTTTAGTAAATGACACATTAGGGATTGATTCTGTTAATGCGGTTAGTAACATAGTGAAAGATGGTTTTGTGGGAACAACTGCAAATTTGTTAAACAAACTTCAGTTAGTAAAATATTCAAAAAGAAAAAATAAGAGTATATCAGATATACTCTTTTTAATTAGGCAATAAAAAATCACCCTTAATATTGTGGGTGATTAATTATCATTAAAGTTACGTGCTTCCTAAAGAAATATTTAACATTTCTATTAGGGGGTTCGTATATTAATGCCATTGGTAGTCCCAAGGGGAATCGAACCCCTGATTCCGCCGTGAAAGGGCGATGTCTTAACCTCTTGACCATGGGACCATGTAGATTTTTTGGCTGATTATCATTTATACTTTAAGCATAAATTTCATTAACGCCGAAAAAG
>JAFXKG010000008.1 GCA_017531805.1 Clostridia bacterium
CGGTAGGAGTGATCTTGAAAACTGCTGCGACGAGGAAATTAACGTAGATGAAATATCGGTTGGCGGAATCGTGCTTATAAATTACCGAAATTCTCTATTCAAAAAGGACGAAATCAAAACAATCAAAGATTTAACATATTTTGTTGACTCGGAGAACGCTGATGGGAATTAAAATAACAAATCTTACGAAAAAATACGATTCGTTTGGCACGGAAATTGTTGCGCTTGGCGGTGTCAATCTTACTTTCAAAGACGGAGAATTAGTTGCTATTATAGGCGAGTCAGGCTCCGGCAAAACCACGCTCTTAAATCAGCTTTGTGGAATGGACGTGGCTGACAAGGGTGAGATTGTTATTGATGGGATTGATCTGACGAAGCTTTCTTCTGACGAGCTGTGCAAAATGCGACGTAGTAAGATTGGTGTTGTATATCAATTCTACAATCTTATCCCGGAGCTTAACATAAGGGATAATATCACCCTTCCCGTAGAGCTTGACGGTGGCAAGGTTGACGAGGACGAGCTATCGGAGATTTTGAAAACTGTCGGACTGTTTGGCAGAGAACGTGACTTTCCAAGTGCTTTGTCGGGCGGTCAACAACAAAGAGTAGCAATAGCACGCGCGCTTTATCAAAAGCCTTCTCTTATTCTTGCAGACGAGCCTACCGGCAATCTTGACGAGAAAAACAGCGAGGATATACTCGGACTTCTTTGCAAGTTAAACGAAGAAAAGAAGATCACCGTAATTATTGTTACGCATAGCAAGGTAGTAGCCGACAGAGCCAAGCGCCTCATATCGCTTAAAAACGGACAAGTCATTAGCGACGAGGTAAGATGATATGAAAACTTTGTTCCATATCACCTGTGCAAAGATGATGAAAAGCTTTAAGAAAAGCTTGTTTCAATCCTTTGCCGCCTTCGTTTCTATGTTTGCTATATCCTTCTTTGTGTGCTTCGTCATTTCTCTTGAAGCATTCAGAGCCGCAAATCCGACTTTCGGACTTGAAGCCGTAGGTGGAGAAAATATATTAACGATAGAGTCTTTTAGCTCGTTCTTTAAGGAAATTGTATCGGGAATTAGTTTTATAGCAATAGCTATTGTAATTCTTTCCTTCGTTTCACTATTTATATTTGCGCGTTTGCGAACAGAAGAAAATAAACACTTTTTCGCAACGCTTACGAGTATTGGCGCAACAAGCGGTCAAAGAAAAGCAATTTCTATTACCGAAACGCTTATTTTATACGGAATACCGATCTTATTAGGTAGCTTTCTTGGAATGCTCCCTTCAAGTATATTTACGGGTATGGTTGCTCGCATTTTTGTCAGCGACTATACACACTCACCCGTTTCAATGCTAATTCCTGCTTTGCTCTCTGCGCTCGGTATCGTTTTAGTTCTGATGTTTACTTATATTCCGAGCGTGCGGAGAAAGAAATCTGTAATTGAAACGGTAAAAGCGCACAACACAAAAGAAGCCGGCGAAATGCACAATTATAGAAATTCGTACACGTTCCGTCACATGCCCGTAGAACAACGTATTGCCAAAAAGAGCGTTGCTTATTATAGCAGCACGTATAGAAGAATTACGTTTATGTTTATCTCTTGCGTGTTGTATCCCGTTTTAGCAGTAATTTTCTTTGTGCTTGTATCGGAAACAAGCGTAACAGATTATACGCCAAATTATGGTGTTGATGCTACTGCGCTTGTAGGAATATTTGCAGAAAAAATAGCAATATTCGGAGCTTTAGCTTTCCTTGCCTTAACGGCATTTGGAGTCTTGCAAACAATGTATATCATTCAAGCTCATAACCGGGTTAGGCGTGAAACACTTGCTACATATAAAAGCATTGGTATGACCGACAGCAGTATAAAAAAGGTGCTAAAATACGAGTATATAACTGCGGTTTTCCACGCGGTCATTTATCTTGTATTCATATTGGTTTTGGCTTTTGTCGGTATCAATAGTTTTTGAAAATATCAATATAACAAAAGCCTGCGACGGACTATGTACGCACAGACTTAACAAGATCAGCGGCAGGCTACAAATCGTAGTCTGCCGTTTTTCTTTCCTTTATCATAATACACGAAAAGCAAAAATCCCCACTCTATTATATGAGTGAGAAAAAAAGAATATGAGTTACAAATAACTTTACGGACGCCTTCCGACCCCCTTCGATCCGTGAACGTCACAAAAGTTAAGGAGGATAGCTTGGAAGGCTAGCGCTCTACCATTGAGCTACACCCGCGTGATTTAATTTTGCCGTCCATTTATCATTTTGCTACGCAAAATTTCTTTTTTAGGCAAATCAAATCATTCTATGAAGGACAACCTTAAGAAGTTTTTCCTTCATTGCTTCTTTTCCAAAAGAAGATTCAATTTACCCAACATACCGTACTTATATTCTTCCCCATTTCAAACAATTTCTCATGGTAAATTTATAACTTATTTCACTCTAAACATTCGTTGAGAGGAAACATATATTTTAATATATGCACAGCCATATTTTTATGCAACGAGTGTATAATAACATAAATTTTATTAGATTGTCAAGGTAATTTTGATAAATTAAAAAGAAGTTTTTAAAAAAATTTTTATTTTTTTGATAAAAACACTTGTTTTTTTATGTTTTATATTGTATAATACAAAAGTCGTTAGTGATATAAGGCTAACCAAAACTTTATATAATCCACTTCTTGGAAAAGAAGTAATGAAGGAAAAACTTCTTAAAGGTTGTCCTTCATAAAACATGAGCAACCGCTCAAAAATGAAGTTTTGAAACTTGTTACAAAACGATTACAAAGGGCGGGTTGCTCATATGGTTCATTAGCTCAGTTGGTAGAGCACATGACTTTTAATCATGGTGTCCCGGGTTCAAGTCCCGGATGAGCCACCAAAGAAGATATCTCTGAAGAATTATTTAAGCGTGTTTTCAACAAGCGGATGTGGCGAAATTGGCAGACGCGCTAGACTTAGGATCTAGTGGGTGACCGTGGGGGTTCAAGTCCCTTCATCCGCACCACTTATTTAAGTCTAATATCTTCTTATTATCAAGGGGTATCGCCAAGCGGTAAGGCACAAGACTTTGACTCTTGCACGCGATAGTTCGAATCTATCTACCCCTGCCAGAGAACATGTTTCTCAAAGTATTGGTCTTACGCTTGATTTACTTGCGTAAGATTAAATTTTATAAAAGGCAATTTGTTTGATTTACTGCTCTCCCTCCTTTTGCTTTTTAGCAAATCCTTAAGTAATCAACAAAATTGTACACCCAATAAACCCATTACTTATAATGCAGGGTTACTGCACGCATCTATCTTGATAGGTGTCGTGTACATTATGGTGGCCATAGTTCAGTTGGTAGAGCGCCAGATTGTGGTTCTGGTTGTCGTGGGTTCGAGTCCCTCTGGCCACCCCACTTACACAACAGCAATGTTGTGTTTTTTATTTTCTTTGAAGGGATAATTAATACTAAAATTTATTTTGTTGATAAGCAAAAAACAATCTAATACAGATTAGATATTGACAAAAATTAAAATTTAAATTATAATATTGTACATCTTAAGGAGTAAAAATGAAATCAAAACAATTAGCAAACAATTTTTCAGAATTATCATTTGATTATTTTGGAGAGTCCCTAATTTTAGATTGTGGAGAACCTATATTTAAAGACAGTCTAAATAAAGTATATTGTCAAGCACCATCTTTAGAGTCTTTTAAAATATGCTTCAATAAACTAAAAGAACAATACTTAGTTACAATTAATCCGGACCTATTTAAGTCACTTGCAATACAACTTGCTAAGCGTAGACATTATCCTAAAATTGAAGCGGAAAAATATATAAACAATTGTGTAATGCAAATAAAATCACTTCAAAAAGAAAACTTTTTAAATTTATAAGCAGTGAAACTGCTTTTTTTCTTGCTTTAATTACATATAATTTACTTTTATATTTATATATGATAAAATAATTTTATGAATATAAAAAAATGGATTGAATTAAATAGTGATGATTTATGTGATAAAACAGCTGTAATTACTGGCGCTACTGGCGGATTAGGCAAACAATTATGCCTGTATCTTGCTGGACTTAATGCAAATTTGGTGCTTGCTTGTAGAAATCAAAACAAAACTGAAAATTTGATCAAAGAAATAAAATCCTTTTACCCTAATTGTAAAATAGATTATATTGCTTTAGATTTAGAAAACATGGACAATGTAAAATTGACAGTTGAAAAATTAAAAACAACAAATTTTGATTTTTTGATACACAACTCTGGCATATACAATGTATCAAGAAAAACAACTACAAGTGGAATTGATAATATATTCCAAGTAAACTTTGTTGCTCCCTATTATATCACTAAAGAATTGTTGCCACATATGCGACACAACAAAGCAAAAGTTATTGCTGTTGGTTCTATTGCACATAATTATTCAAAGATTGACGAAAATGACATTGAGTTTAAAACAAGAAAAAAATCAAGCAAGGTATACGGCAATAGCAAACGCTTTTTCATGTTTGCTTTATACGAACTTTTTAAAAAAGAAACAAACGCCAAACTTGCAATCGTTCATCCTGGTGTAACACTGACAAATATCACAAATCATTATCATAAATCAATAAATTGGTTAGTAAAACTAGGCATGAAAATATTTTTCCCTAACACAAAAAAAGCCACACTTCATTTGTTAAAAGGCGTGTTTGAAAACAGCAATTATCTTGAGTGGTTTGGTCCAACAATTTTTTCTGTTTGGGGCAAACCTAAAAAACGATTATTAAAAACCACAAGTAAAAAAGAATGCGAAAAAATATTTGAAATTGCAGAAAATTATTATAATAAATTAAAATAATTAAAAAAATATTAAAAAAAAGCGAAAACAATTCGCTTTTTTACTATTTTATAGTATTTTTAATAATTTCTAATATTTTATCTTTGCCATTTATTATTTGTATGTTTTTATATTGATTTTGATATTTATTTAAATACAAATTAAAATTATTTATAGTCTTCAAAAATAATGTGGGTGTTAATTCTTTTTCTCTTATTATTTTTGCAACACCCTGATTGACATAATAATTTGCATTTTGAAGTTGATCTCCACGCGAACTACCATTTTCTAAAGGTATCAAAATCATTGGCAGTTTTTTATAAAAACTTTCTGCAGTTACACCGGCCCCACTTCTGCCAATTACAAAGTCTGCAAGGTTATATAAATTGACCATATCTGCACTTGTTTCCATTACATTATAATTTTCATACGATTTTACTTTTAAATTACCTTTGCCTACAATGTGTATAATATTAAAATCATGCAACAAATCATTTAAAATAGGATATATCATATCATTAATTTTTTTACTACCCAAAGAACCACCAACAATCAATATAGTCTTTTTGTTGTCATCTAGTTTCAACTTTGATACATTTTTTTTGTCACTTAAAAATTGCTTGCTAAAAATAGGCCCTGTGTAAACAATCTTTTTGCTTTTGGTCTCTAGATTTTTAAAATTTACACACATAGTGTTGCAAATTTTTAATATAATTTTGTTTGCCAACCCAAAAGAAAAATCACTTTCATGTGCTATGAGTGGTATTTTTAAAAGTCTAGCGGCGATACATACAGGCAAAGACACATATCCACCTTTGCTGAATATAATGTCTGGTTTTATTTTTTTAAGTATTTTTTTTGCTTTTAATATCGAAGAAATCAAAACAAATGGCAACTTTAAGTTTTTTAAAACCTTTCCGCGTACAAGTTTGACGGCAGGTATTGTATAATACTTTGCCACATACTTTTTAACCTTTTCTTTTTCTACCCCATTAGAGCCTATATAAAAACACTCATATTCGCTTTTAAGTTCATCAATAAGATATAAATTAGGCATAACATGCCCTAGCGTACCGCCACCCGTAAATACAATCTTTTTCATATGCCTATTTTATGCAAAATATTAACCAAATATTAAAGGGTATTAACAAATATTTTAGTATTTTCAAATGATATAACAATTATAAATAATCATAAAAAACAATCTTTATTGTTATCAAAAATTATTTTTTCTACAATGATATCTTTCTTATTATAAAGAAATCTAGATTAAGTGAGTTTTTTTAAAAAATCTATTGACATATTAAAACTGTTTTGATAAAATAAATATGTTTTAATTAACATTGTGGATCTTTAGCTCAGTTGGTAGAGCAACTGACTCTTAATCAGTGGGTCCGGGGTTCGAGTCCCCGAAGATCCACCATTGGCATTGTAAAAAGAACCTGAAATTCAGGTTCTTTTTTTGTTTCTATTTAGCCCCAACTTGTTCAAGACAAGCACACGCGGTGCAACCATTTTGCAATTATATCTTAGATTTGATTACAAGTGTATATTTTCTTATTTAATTTCTGTTGCATCTTCAAGAGATAAGGCACTTTTGGCTTTTTGTTCCAAATCTCTATAATATGTGTAAGGACCTTTTGCTTCGGCTTGTGTTTTTAATCTAAATTTTTCAATTTTTTCTTCGGCTTCTTCCTTAATTCTTTGTTTATTGTTTTCTGCATGTTTTAAAAGAGATTTTGCATATTCTTCTCCGTGAGAATATATCAAAAAGTCTATCCAATCTTTTGTATATTCTTTGTCAACATAATTAGTTGATCCACTACCCATAATATTACTCTCATCTTTATATGTTGCAAATTTAAAGTCGGTAATATGAACTTCTAAACAGCATTCATCACCTCTTTTGTTAATAAACGCCATATAAGCATGTTCAAAAAATCCAAATTTATCAAAGAAATCTTCAATTCTTGCTTTTCTCTTATTTCCTAAATGTCTATCATACACTTCATAAGTCCATTCTGGATAACCTTTTTGCAATAAAAAATCATGTATGTTTTCTAATGTATAAATTGTTTTCATAACATTCTCCTTAAAAGTATAGAAAGTATAGCATATTTTAATATTTATTACAATACCCAATTAAAAATTTATATAAAGTTCTTTTTAGACGGCTGAAACTCCACCATTGGCATTAAAAAGAGACCTAATTAAAGGTCCTTTTTTTATTGAATTTGTGTGATAACTAAATGTGCAGATACAGGTCTTGTTCCACCATCAAGTGGTGTAATTGTAAGCGCTGTTGAATTCCCCGCTGGGTTTCTAACAGTTAAGATTGAATTTACTTCGGTAGTTGTGATAATGCTCATACCAATAATATCCGAAGTTCCTGTTGCACGGCCAACAACAGTATAATCCAAATCGGCACCATTTAAAGTTAAAATTAATTGACCAGCTTCCGTAACACCAACATTAAATAACACTTGATATGAGCCAATTTGTGATAAATTAAACGAACTTGGTCCTGTTCTTGTTATATCACTTCCACTTGTTGGACCATCTTGTGGGAAGCTCACATCAGTTCCTGGTGCGACGGTTGCCGAATTATCTGGTGGCATTAAAGCATAGAAATCTGCAAAATTTAATATACCACCAGTGCCAGTTGCTCCCGTCGGTCCCGTTGGACCCGTTGATCCTGTGGGGCCAGTTTCACCAGCTATTCCTTGTGGACCTGTAGGTCCGGTTGCACCAATTGGACCAATGTCTCCAGCGGGACCTGTAGGACCTGTTGGTCCTATCTCGCCAGCTAAACCAGCAGGACCAGTTGGTCCTATTAATCCTTGAACGCCTTGTGGACCAGTTGGTCCGATTGGTCCTTGCGGTCCTGACAATCCTTGTGGTCCCATAGGTCCCGGCATCCCTGCAGGTCCGGTTGGTCCACGCACAATAACTTGATTATCTATATAACTCGGATAACAACAATTATCACATTTTTTTCTTTTTTCTGGGCAACAATCGTTATCAAAATAGCAATTGTGGTCATCAAATCTTTTACGCATATAAAACTCCTTATTACATAATATGTTGTTACTATAAAAAGTTACGACTTTTATTATGCTATACTAAAACTTGTAACAATTAAACCGCTTATTACTCATCATTTTATAGTATGAAAAAGTAGTTAGATAATTCTAACTACTTTTTTTAATAATCTTAAAGGTTATTAATACTTTAAATTATTTGTTGTTTTTTAGCATTAAAGTATCTTCTGAGCCTTTTGATAAATCGATTGCTGTAGCATCTAATCTTTCAAACATAATAGGAACATTTTCAAATACTACATTTGAGTCGTAAGACACTGGAGCCCAGTTTGTGTTTTCTTGTACACCTAACATCTTTTTAACCATTAATGCATGTTTTGGTAAGATTGGTTCGTAAAGGTTAGCCATATTAACAATCATATATATACAATTTGATGTAACTTTGTTAAATTCTTCAATATTTGTTTTAGCCAATACCCAAGGTGTAGATTGGTCATAATATTTGTTTGCAAATTGTATAAAATCATACAATCTTGTTGCCGCTGATCTTAATTCTCCTTTATCAATCAAATCTCCAACTTCTTGGTATGCTTTTGCAACTTCTTCTTTAACTTCTTTATCTAGATTTAATTCAGGCAATTTGCCTTCAAACTTTTTGCTTAAGAAAGCCAAATTTCTGTTTATAAAGTTACCATATCCACCAACCAAATGTTTGTTGTGTAAAGCAACAAATTCGTCCAAACTGAACGAAGAATCCTTTCTTTCTGGATTGTTGAATATAAAATAATATCTTATAGAATCAGAGTCAAAATTTTGGATTAAAGAATTTACAGTAACCAAATTGCCTTTGCTTTTTGACATTTTTTCTTCGTTCATATTGATATATTCACAAGAAACAATCATTTCTGGTTTAGATATTGTTTCGTCTATTGCACACAACAATGCTGGCAATATTACAGTATGGAACACAATATTGTCTTTACCGTGTGCATAATACGACACGGTATCATTGCTTCTGATAAATTCTTCAAAATCAAAACCTTGATTTTTAGCTGCTTCTGCACCAGCAGAAAGATATCCGATAACAGCTTCTATCCAAACATAAACTTTTTTATCATCAAATCCGTCAAAAGGAATATCTATACCCCAGTTTAATTGACGAGTAATTGCTCTGTCCCTTAAACCTTCTTTAAGGTATTTAGCAGTTTCATTAACGGCAGTTTGACGCCAATTATCTTTATATTTTTCATAATATGACTTAACTTTATCTGTAAGTTCTGATAATTTTAAATATAAATGAGTGTTTTCTTTTAAAACTGTGTTTGATTTACAAACCTTGCATTTTTTATCTTTTAAAATGTCTGGTGTTAAAGCAGTTAAGCACTTGTCACATTGGTCACCATCAGCAGTGTTGCCACATATAGGACAAATACCAACAATTTCCCTATCTGAAACATATTTATTACAACAAGGACAAAAATCTTCCAATTCAGTTTTAGAATATAACAAATTGTTTTTATCAATATTTAAAAGCTTTTTCTTTACATTGTCCTTATGAAATTGTTGCATTGTATTTGTATACATATCATAACTAAACCATAAGTCTTTGAAATTTTTAGAAAATTCCTCATGATAATGAGTTGCAATCTCTTTTGGATCAACACCTAACTTTTCTGCACGCAAAGTAATTGGAGTGCCATGACAATCAGAACCAGAAACATAAAGAGTTTTGTTACCATTTTTCCTAAAATATCTTGCTAAAATGTCTCCTGGCAAAAGTGCCGCCAAATGACCAACATGCATTGAATTGTTAGCATAAGGCCAAGCGCCACCAATAAAAACATTTTTTTTCTTCATTTTTTCCTCCATAATTGTAGATAATCATATCATTTTTTAGTAGTTTTGTCAATTATAATATAATCAACAACTAAAAATATAACATTATTTATTAGATTTTGTGGTTGTTTAAATAATGTCAAACAAAAATATTAAAAATAGTTAGATGAATTCTAACTATTTTCTTTTAATTATGCATTTTTTATTAATTGTTTTTTAGGTTTGATACCCATACAATTTAGCGCATTTTCGATTATGTTTTGTACGCACATTGTAAATGCCATCACAGATTTTGTATATGCTTGATTTTCTGTATCTACAAGTTTTATATTTGCACTCCAAATAGAGTGGAACATTGCAGCAAATTCTTTTAAATAATCTATAACCATATGTGGTGCCCTTTTTTCTGCTGAAAGAGCAATCACTGAAGGATACTTTGCCATAAACACAGTCAATTCTTTAATCAATTTTGGTGATTTTGAAATAAATCCATTTAAATCATTTGCATCAAATTGATAATCATAGCCAAACTTAGTTTTAAAGTTATTTAGCAATGAGTTTGTCCTTGCATAAGCATATTGGATATAATACACAAGATTGTCTTTTGATTTTTCTTTAACTTTAACCAAATCAAAAGTCATTTGTGTATCTGGACTTTTTGACAACATAAACAATTTTAATTCGTCCACATCGATAGATTGAGCCACATCAGTTAGCAATACAAATGTGCCTTTCCTTTTAGACATTTTGAAAGGAACACCATTTTTTTCTAGACTGACCATCTGCATCAATTCTACTTCTAGTTTTGCTTGCTTGTCTGAAATAGCATCCACTGCACTAGTAATCCTTTTTACATAGCCACCATGGTCTGCACCAAACAAGTTGATCATTGTGTTGTAACCCCTGTCATATTTATCTTTGTGATATGCAATATCCGAAGCAAAATATGTAGGAGTACCGTCAGATCTTAACACAACCCTATCTTTATCGTCACCGAATAAGGTTGATTTAAACAATGTCTGCTTTTCGTCAGAAAATCTTGATTCTTCTTGTTCTTCTTCATTGGCACTCCCACCAATAGGAGCATCCAACTTTCCGCTATAGATTATATCAACAATTTCTTCTTGTCCGTCATCGTTTAGAACTTTAAATTTTTTTGATTTTAAACAATCAATAGCCTTTTCAATTTTACCTGCTGAAACAATGTCTGATTCTGACACAAAAGAGTCGTATTCTAACCCTAACAATTTTAGACCTGTTGTTATGATTTTCATCATAGCATTAACTGCTGGTTTTTTAAAATTGTCATAGAATTCTTTTTCTGATGCGTTTACAAACTTATTGCCATGTTCAACAAAAATTTCTTTTGCGTAATCTATCAAGTAGTCACCAGGATAACAACCTTCTGGCACTTCTTTATTTACATCTTTGCCACAAAGTTGATTGTATCTAAACTGAATAGATTTTAATAGTGTGTTGATTTGTATACCATAATCGTTTATGTAATATTCTTTTGTGACATCATATCCTGCTTTTGTCATAAGGTTTGATAAAGCCAAACCTAAAATTGCACCTCTGCAATGTCCAACATGTAAAGGTCCTGTAGGGTTTGCAGAAATAAATTCTAATAATACTTTACCCTTTTTTTCACCATTACCAAAATTGTTTTTTTCAATATTAATGTCTGCTAAAAAATCTTCCCAAATAGAATCTTTAAAAGTAATGTTTATATAGCCATTTATAACATCAACTTTATGCACAAAATCCAATTCTTCAATCTTTAAAGCCAACTCTTGTGCAATTATGTTTGGATTTTTGCGCAAAACTTTTGCAAAAACCATTGCTACATTTGTAGAATAATCGCTATCTGTTTGTGAAGGCGGTATAACAAATTTGATACTATTTGCCAACCTGCTGTTTTCTTCATAATTATCCCCTAGATACTCTTTAATTACAGTCAATAAAGCAATATCTACTTTTTTAAATAAATCCATTGTTTCTCCTTAAATATTAAGATATATTATAGTTTAAATTTAATCTAATGTCAATATAATAATTATTTTTGATAATTTTAAAAATAAAAAAAGAGGTGCAACCTCTTTTTAAAAACCTATTTGAACACCAAAGAACAATACAAGCAATGACAATGCAAATACTGCAAGTTGTATTTTCCATGTCCATTTAACCCATTTGCCATACGATACATTTGCCATAGACAAACTTATCAACAACACAGGATTTGTTGGCAACAATACATCTGAAAATCCATCAGCAATACAGTATACCAAAATCAAAAGCGTTGGAGATATACCTATAACCGAACAAATAGGCAACAATATTGGCATAACCAAAAATATTTTTGCAGATGCAGAACCTATAAACACTTGCAATATTAAAATCAAAGCGTAAATTAAAAGGATGCTAACAAATATATTTTTACCTTGCAAGAAACTGATAACATAGTGCATTATTGTATCCAAAATGCCACTTTCTTGCATCACTAAATTGACGGATGAAGCAAGTGCAATCAGCAATACTGCAGGTAGCATTGACAACGCACCTTTGCCGATATAAGCAAATACTTGCTTTTTATCATCGACAACCAAAATGCCTGCAATGATGCCACCTATAAGAAATGTTGCAGCCAAAATTGGTACAGCATATCCTGAAATTGGTCTTATAAGCGCCACTGACGCAAGAATAATAAATTCTACTATAAAAAATGTTAAATAAACTTTAAAAATTTTATTGTCTTGTTTGCTTACTTCTGCAATGGTTAAATCTAATGATTTGCGTTTTTGGTTGTCACTTTCGTATGATAATGATAAATTTGGTTTGTCCGCAATCTTTTTTGTGTATCTTAACAAGAAAAAGCAAACTAGACCATATACCAACACAAAAAAAACAATCCTTAGCCATGCGCCACTAAGCGCGCTTATTCCCGCAAAACTTGATGCTATGTCTACAGAAAACGGATTAGTAATTGCGGCAGAAAATCCAAAGCAAGCTGCCAACAAACACACGCCTAAACCTGTCATGGTATCAAAACCTAAAGACAACATAAACATAATCATAAATGGCAAAAGTGTAACAAGTTCTTCAAACAAGCCAAACAAACTGCCAAACAACATAAAGAACAAAACGCATACGCAAATGACAAGTCGTTTTTTGTTGCCAAATTTATTTACCATTTTGTTCATCATTATTTTTATGCCATTGGTTTTATCTAAAAGATTAAACACTCCACTCATAATCAAAAGAAACAAGCTTATCATCACAATGGTAGTGCTGCCTTCTGCAAAGAAAACCCTAAAAGGTGCAGTTATTATACGCCAAAATGCAATACCTTTTATGCTACCTTTTGTAAAAGTCCCTGCTATGATTTGACCATTGGCATCACGCAAAAAACTGCCTTGCGGTATACATAAAGTTAATATACCACTAACAGCAAGTATTGCAATCAAAACAATAACCACAGATATAAATGATTTTGAGTTTATTGTTGAAAATGATTTTTCTTTATTTTTATTGTTTTTCATATGTATTTCCTAAACTATTTTTTAAACAAACCACTTACAATATACCACATTACAGCACTTCTTTTGTCTGTTGGTACAAAATAATATAGTTCCTTTTCTTCATAAATTTCAAAATCTTCGCCCGCGCCAAACAAAACCCTGTAAATACTATCCAGCGTAAAGATTTTTTCTATATCTTTTCCGTCTTGTGTACCGACATATTTAAGTCCATTTTTATCAAATGTACACACACCATTTCCTGCATGCCTTGTGCAAGATTTTCCGTCTGTTGACAAATGTCTTAACTCTACTTCGCTAGTTAAACTAAAATTAGGATTGTGTTGTATTTCTTTTTTAATTTCGTTTGTTTGCCAAGCATACCACTCTGCAATATTTTTAAACTCTACACCTTGTAATTGATACCTATTATCAACTTGTACAGTTAAATTACAATTTTGACAAGTTATAATGTTTTTGTTGGTTGTAAAACTGTGTTTTTGTTTGCATTTTGGACAAACACACAAAATATTTTCTAATCCTTTTGCTATATCTTTGTGTTTGTATATAATGTCAGGATTATTGTCTAACCATTTCCACTCGTCATAGTACAATGCCTCGTCAACTTTTTGTTTGATTTCTTTAATGTCTAAAGTTTTGGTTTGACCTGCTTTAAATAGCTGGTTTAACTCAGCATTCACATGTGCACCTTTTCTGATTTTATCTGCCCATTTAGGTTTTGCCAAATAACTGCCATTGATTTTGATAGTATAAACAGCAACATCCATTTTTTGTATAAACTTATATGTAGTATCTTGTATGCCTTCAAACTGTCCTACTGTTGATAGCCTTGCCTCTGGCATCATTGCAAGCACTCCGTTTGAAGAAAGAACTTTTAAACTGTTCCTTAAATTTTCTACATCATTTGTAAACATACTTTTAGGGAATGCCCCTGTTGCACTAATAATACGACCTAAAAGTTTATGATGAAAATACATCCTTGCAACAATAAAATGTGGTTTTTCTTTCCTTAAAAGTTTGCCAGCATAGGCAAAGTCATAAAACGAGCCGTGATTACATAAAACTATGCATGGTTTATCCAACTTGCCAACATTGTTTTTAAGTTTAATCTTTACTTTTGTTTTTATTGCACCATACAAACCCAAACCTACGCAATTAAACACAAATGGATTGTAGTTGCCAACTTTGTTTTTTTCTTTTTCTTGACTGCGTTTGATGTATAAGTTGATTTTGTCAAATATTTGTTTTTTAAATTTCCACATTAAAATCAAAAGTACAATGATTGCCACAAATACAATAATCGACACAAGCCAACTTGTTGACATAGTTATATGACCTAAACCAACATCCAACAACAATGATGGTATTGAGCCAATGCCTGTTATTAAAATATATTTATCATATCTCATGTTCATTGATGCTGCAAAAAAGCAAATAATGCCATAAGGAATTGCTGGCAAACAATATAAAATTATAACTATCAATGCAATTTTTTTAGATGCTTTTGCTCTGTTAAAATCAAAATCAATATTTGTTTCAAAAAAGTGTTTTAATTTTGCACCATACAACTTGTTTAAAATATAGATAATAGTGTTCCCTAAAAGGATGCCTATCAAACAAACAAGCAAACCTTTCCACAAACCAAAACTGATACCTGACACAACATGCAATGGTTCTGCTGGTACAAATGTAAAAATAACTTGTATCATTGCCATTATACAAATCACGATGTACGCGCGTATGCCAAGTTTACCTATTGATTGTTGCACTTGTTCTTTGGTTGAATTTATGTTAAAAATCTCTTTTAAAACACCAAAATTATCTCCACTAAAAAGAAAAACAACCAAGCAAAAAAATATCAATACAAAAAGCACTGACGCCCATATTTTCCATTTGTTTGTAGAATTTTTAGCCATTAAACCTTCTTTATGAGTTAATTATATAAAAGTTTGTACTAAATTGTCAAATAAATATTAAAAAACACTAAATATATAAATATTTCTTTATAAAATATAAAATTATGTATTGAAAAATCATTTTTTTTATGATATTATCCATATTAAGGAGAAATAATGAGAGATTGGATTGTAAAGAAAAGGCTTAAAGAATTGAGTGTAAATGGTGTTATCCCTGCAAAAGCTCAATACGAATTAATAAAAGAATATCGTAATGATGTTAAAAACGGTATCCCGCCTGAAGAAAGTGAAGCACGCACAATTTTGATATTAGCCAACGAAAAACTTATACTATATACTGCAAACGAAGTATTAAAAACTAATATATTTGATAAAGAAGCTTCTCTTTACTTTGTTGGTATGCAAGCATTGATGGAAGCTATTGAAAAATTTAATGAAAATCAATACTCTGTATTTACCACTTTTGCAGTAACCATGATTAGAAACAGGATGATTATACACATATATAGGTCAAGAAAAGAAACTTTAAAAATAGTATTTTTGTCAGATCTTGTAACATGTGATGATGATTTGGAATTTGAAATACCTGACGGCTATGATGTTGCCGAAACAGACGATGAAATAGATTTATCAGACACAACAAAAGAAATTTTAAAGTACTTTAAATATCTTAATCCCCTACGCCAACAAATACTTTTAGACAAATTTGGGTTTTTAGGACACAAAAGAAAATCATTTGTTGAAATTTCGCTAGAACAAAATTTAACCCACCAAAGAGTAAATGGTCTTTGCAAAGACGCATTACAAAAACTTAGCATAATGTATAAAAGCAGATATGACAAAACCTTAATCAAGCAAAGGAAAAAGCTTTTAAAACACAAACATGTTGTTTTGCCTGAAGTTGAAGAATATTTAAATCAATCTCAATTAACAATTTAAAAAAGAGGAACTTCCTCTTTTTTTATAACATAGGTGTAAATATTTTTGCAATAGCACAAAGTAATCTTGCACATGGATTTTGCTTATAGTCTTTCATGTCAATAGAAATTGTAAACATATGTTCAAAATCTTTTTTTATTGCTTTTAATGCCGGAACATTATACATTAAAACGCCACACTCATAGTGATGTAGCAAACTACGATAATCAAAATTTATTGTACCAACAATACCAATTTTGTCATCACAAATCACTTGTTTTGCATGGATAAATCCTTTTTCGTACTCGTAAATTTTAACCCCTGCCTCTTTTAAAGGTTTATATGTAGAGCGTGTCAACCAAAAAATAAATTTTTTGTCTGGCGTGTGTGGTGTGATAATACGCACATCAACACCTCGTTTTGCTGCAGTACATAAAGCATTTAAAAGTTTGTTATCGATGATTAAATAAGGTGTGGTTATCCAAATATAATTTTTTGCTTGATTTATCATGTTTAAGTACACATTAAGTGATACATAATCTTTTATAAAATATTTTGGTCCATCACCATACGGACAAACATATCCATTGGCATTGATTGTTACTACTTCATTTGGCAGATATTTATTATAATCTTCTTCAATTTGAGCCTGAACATTGTATAAAGGCAAAAACATGTATAACAAGTTTTTTACCGCATCGCCTTTGATGCGCACTGCTGTATCCTTCCAATATCCATATTTTTGCACAATATTTACATATTCATCTGCTATGTTAAGACCGCTTACAAAGCCAACTTTTCCGTCAACAATGGTGATTTTTCTGTGGTCTCTGTTGTTGTGTACAGCAGATATTATTGGCAAAAACGAGTTGAATTTAACACATTTAATGCCCATTTGATTTAGTTTTTTTGCATAGTTATTTGGCAGTTTATTGATACTGCCAAGATCGTCGTACATTAAGCGTACTTCAACCCCTTGTTTTACTTTCTTTTTTAAGACATTTAAAATTTTGTTCCACATTTCACCACGCTCTATGATGAAATATTCCATGAATATATATCTTGTTGCCTTTTCAAGTGAATTGAGCAACTCTGCCAAAAAGATATCGCCATTGTGCAAATACTTAACTTCGGTATTTTTATATGTTTTCATACCTGTTGTTTTGTAAATATATTCAAACTGACCAAAATATTCGCCAGTTTCAGATTTTAAATCTTTTACTTCTTGCTCGGTGCGTTTGGTACACTCAATAATTTTTTGTTTTGCAACTTTAAAATACTTTTTATGTTTTGGTGGCTCGTGCCTGCGCACAAACAAAAAGTAAATCATAATGCCAAAAAGCGGGAACGATAAAAATAAAATTACCCAAACAAGTTGACCTTCAATTGTCATATCCGAATTTATTACACGCACAACCAAAACAAAGGCAAACACGCCCAAAACAATTTCAAGCGGTATAAATATATTATTTATAACAAGCGGATAATAATGGTTTATAACATAAGGTAACACCAAAGAAATAGAAAGTTGCAATAAAATTGCAACTATCACTAATGTCATTCTACTAAAAATAATCTTAAAAAATTTTTTCATTTTTCACTTTTAAGTTATCAATACAATTATTTGATTTTGTATCTTTGATAATAGTCTTTCAAAATTCCCCTATAATTATCCTTCCAAGGTTTATTTGTACCAAGATAATGAACTATTACATTGTTTTTATCTACCCATTCTAAATCCATAGGATTCTTTTTGTGTTTTCTGTTATATGCCCTGATATGTCTATCTGCAAGGTTATATTTATTTCTATCTACAAGCAAAATTCTGTTTCCAAAGAATTTGCACAACACATCTTGATCATACAAAGTCATTCTCCAACCATTGTGTTTGATAAACTTAAATATTTTATCTGTGTCTATAACCTTTCTAAGTTCTGAGATATTCATCACCATTACGCCAGTGTTCATGTAATAATAGTTTTTACCAACTGTAAGTCTTACTCTGTTAAACCATTGTAAAAAGCCTTTTATTTGTGTGCAGGCAACAAACAAATTACCTTTAAAATCTGTGTTGTACAAATCGTCAATATTATTGTGCACAATAAGGTCAGAATCCAAATAAAGAATTCTATCTACACTTTCTGGCAACAGACCTGGTGCGAATATGCGATAATAAATCTCATATGGATATCTCTTAACTTTTGGTGCACCTTTAAAAAGAGAGTTGTCCATATAAATGTAAGATAATTTAATATTTTCAGGGACAATAGATTCCATATATGCTTTGTCTTGGTCATCTAAATTTGTATGCATAACATACACATCAAAATCACTTTCTTTATTGTTGTCTGACAAAGAATTTATCATGGCTAAAAAATGTTTAATATACCCCTTGTTTATTGCACATAAAATATTTTTTTTCATTTGTACCACCTTTTTATATAAAAATTATATAAACTTTTTTTTATTATGTCAAGTATACATAAAGTTTTTTAAGTTGCAAATACAAAATTTTGTGATATAATATAAATATCTCAATATAGATAACAATAAAACTTATAATTGCAAATTAAATTAAAAACTATGTTAGATTAACAAAGGATAAAGTCTTCTCAAAAGGGAACTATGAAGGGCAAACTTGTTGCCCTCTCATATAAATGTGGGCAAAAGCCCATAAGTTAAGTTTGAACATTGTTCAAACGATAAAACAGGGCTAATTGCCCACATTGGGGTATCGCCAAGCGGTAAGGCTCTGGTCTCTGAATCCAGTATGCGTTGGTTCGAATCCAACTACCCCAGCCAAATTTGAATATAAGGAGTAATATGAAACAACCTGAAAAATGGAGAGAAACGATCAACCCTTTCACAATTAAATACAAGAATTTTGAATTAGAAGAAATATATGAACTTTGTAAGATCTTGGTTAAATAAAAATATCTATGATAAGGATATTTCTTTTAGCATATAATCAAAAAAAGACTGAACTATCAGTCTTTTTTACTATTCTACTTCAACTATTCCTTCTGGTTTGATTGTGATTGTCATACCATCTTGTACATAGTTTAAAAATTCTTCTCCAAGAGAATCTATAACTGGCATTTTTGTATGTTCACCTTCTAACCAAACATCTGCCAAGATTACACCTGCACCTGCAAGAGAGTCTATTGGTTGACTGAACAACATACAAGCTGGTTGACGCCCCATAGAGCAAGCGCAATAAAGCACAAGTCCACCGGTTGTTGAACCAATAGTTTGAGGTAAGCATAGCGCTTTGCCTGCCATTTGTTTGCCATATATATCTTTGTTGTTTTGGTCTCCACAAGTTGCTTTTTTGTCTCCAAACTGAAGTGCTTTTTGAAATGATGCCAAAGTGTTTAATCCACCATGAGAAACCAATGCAGTGGCTGATATTTCACCTGGAGCAATAACTCTACCTTTAAAAGTTTTCATTATCTTTTACCTCCTTTTGTGATTTGAACTAAAATTTCGTCATCAGTATAATATCTTGCAGTTGTGTATGTACGCAATTTATTAGAAGATGTAATAACTGGCATTTTGCCACATAATGGATTGTTCATATACATCAACGGACAAATATATGACACAATCACGCCCATTGCTTTTAATTTTGGTGCGTAGTCGGTTTTTTCAAACTCTTTGATAACAGCAGGAGCTGCAGTAAATACTGTAGGTATAACAACCTTTTTGTTGCCTGCTTGTTTAAGTGCAACTTCCAATTTTTGTGTCCAAGATTTAAGTTGTTCTAAACTCATGTGCGGACAACCCATAAAGCAAAGTTTTGGTTTTGCATTAGGGTTTTTCCAAACAACTGGATAATTACCGTATACTCTTTGCAATTCTGCATCATCTATAACATAAACTTTAGCGTCTTTCCTTACAAGTTTTTTGCCTTGTTCTTTTGCTTCTGGTGTAAGATTTTCGATATGATATAAACCTACTGCACCATTAGAAGCAGTTGCTGCACCAAAGTCTTTTAAGTATGTACAAGTTGCATCGTCAAGTTCTTTACCAAGCCATTTATCAAGACCTTTAATGTATGGCACATCTTCCATGACTTTCATACCTATTGCAGAGCCAAGCAATTGTGCTTCTGGTTTTTTTGTTGTTTTAACTTCTATAATCCAACTTGCCTTTCTGCCTTCGTCAGTAACCAAACCAAAATATGGAACATATCCCAAAATTGAACCCATGATATCCATAATACCAGAGTTACGGTTACAACGCGCACCCAAAACTGAGTTTGCATATACAACAGCAGAACTTTCTGCCCATGAAAGCACTTCACCTTGATTTGGTTTATTGCCTACTTCGTCCATATAACTGGTGCAAGTGAAGGCTGATTCGTCCAATAATCCAAGTTCTTTAAGTTGATTTTCGTAAAAATCTTGTTTGCTGTACATAAATTTGTTAAAAATCAAATTTTGCAAAAAGTTTTTAGGAACATTTTTATCACAAGGGCGCGGATCGCACGAAAACTTTTGTTTTGACACAACCCCTTCTTGAATAAGTTTGTTCATAAGGTCGTAAACAGGATCAAGTGCTTTAAGTCCAAATGATGTTACAAGATGATTGTATTCACTTGTAACAGGCACAAGTTTAGTAGCACCAAACAATTCTCCATAGCGGATAACTGTTTGCATAACTTTTTTAAGAGTCTCCCCCTTTTTGCCATCTAAGATGGCTTGTTGCTCTTTTGTAAGTTTCATATTTTCTCCTTTAAAATTAAATCTTCATACAAACATCCCAAGCGCCCCAAATTACTGTACGCAAGTTGCCCACTTGTTTTGCATCACCGATGATATGAACATTTTTCTTTGCCTTTGCAATTGGTGCTGGATTGTAACCAACAGAAAGTATAACACTATCTGCCTTGATTTTGCTCAAATTACCTTGTTTATCTTTGATTGTAACAGTTTTGTCACCAATTTCACTTACAGTGGTTTCAAGGTAAGTAGCCACTTTTTTAAATTTGAAGAAATCTCTTAAATAACTTGTGTTGGCAAGGCATATTGTTTTTGAAACAATCAAATCATTTTTTGCTTCTACAATAACTGGTTTTTTGCCTTGTAAGAACAAGTCGTATGCAATTTCGCATCCACTTAATCCGCCACCGATAATAACTACATTTTTGCCAACTTCTTTACCCAATAAATAATCAACTGCTTCTATACCACGCTCTATACCAGGTATTGGCAATCTTTTTGCTTTTGCCCCAGTTGCAATGATAATTTCGTCAGCATCAATAGAATTAATATCACTGATTTCTGTATTAAATTTAATTTGGATTGGATATTTTTTAATTTCTCTACAATACCAAGCAATAAGTGCACGATCTTTTTCTTTAAAACTCGGTGCAGCTGCTGCAATAAACACGCCACCAAGTTTGTCGCTTTTTTCGTACAAAGTAACTTTATGACCACGCTTTGCAAGCACTATTGCAGCTTCCATACCACCAATACCGCCACCAATTACTGCCACATTTTTAATTTTCTTTGCTGGTTCTAATTTATATTTGTCTGATTGCATCACTCTTGGATCCAAAGCACAGCGTGCAATATGACTGGCATCGTATATTGATTGTGCGTTTGCAACACCTTTATAGTGTGACATATTAAAGCACGCATTATGACAACATATACAAGGACGAATATCTTCTAGTCTGTTTTCTATAAGTTTTGTAACCCACTCACTATCTGCTAAAAACTGACGCGCAACACCAACAGCATCAATCTTACCTTCAGCCACTGCTTGTGCACCAACATCAGGCTCCATACGACCAGCACATACAACTGGGATATCCACAAATTTCTTGATATGTGCAACATCGTCCAAGTTGCAATTTTGTGGCATATACATTGGTGGATGAGCCCAATACCAACTGTCATAAGTGCCATTGTCTGCATTAAGCATATCGTAACCTGCATCTTGAAGATATCGTGCCGCGCGTTCGCTCTCTTCCATATCACGACCAACTTCGTGATACTTTTCACCAGGCAGAGCACCTTGGCAGAAACCTTTAACTTTGCTTGTAACTGAATAGCGTAGTGAAACAGGATAATCTTTACCACATTTTTCTTTGATGGCTTTTACAATGTCTGTTGCAAATCTGTAACGATTTTCAAACGATCCGCCATATTCGTCAGTGCGATGATTTGTATATTTTGTTGTAAATTGGTCTAGCAAATATCCTTCGTGCACAGCGTGTACTTCCACACCATCAACACCTGCAAGTTTGCACATTTCTGCAGTACGCGCAAATGCGTCTACTATTTTTTCTATTTCCTTTTTTGTTATTGCACGACACTTAACTTTGTCTGACCAACGAGACGGAAGTTCACTTGGACTTGCACTTTGATACCTAACATCAATGATAGGTTTTAAAATATCCCGCAACACAGGTGTGTTGTGTATCATAACAAGTGGAGTTGGTATAGCAAACGATCTGCCCATACCAGCAGTAATTTGTATAAACAACTTTGCGCCAGTTTTGTGAATTTCGTCCATAAACTCTTTAAGTTGTTTAAACATTTTTTTGTTTTGATATAACCATTGCCCCATATATGTACTTTTGATTGGTGCAATACCTGTAACAATCAAACCAACATTGTTTTTTGCTTTTTCTAAAAAGAATTTTGCAGCTTCTTTATCAAAATGATTGCCAGTAAGTTCCATCCAACCAAACAAAGAAGTACCTCCCATTGGGCACAATACTATTCTGTTTTTGATTTCTACATTGCCTATTTTCCAAGGTGTAAATAAAGCGTCAAATTTTTTGTCTGTTTTTTTCATTAGCTTTCTCCCTTTTGTTTTTTAAAACAAAACAATGCTATCACAAAAAAAAGTGCAAAGTCAAACAAATTTTTTTGCTATAAAAATAATAAATTTTATTTATTTTTAAAACAACAAAAATTTTTTTAAAAACTTTTAAAAATCTCTTGCCAATATATTTTGTTTGTGTTAGTATTATATAGTCTTCTATGTTTTGGCCCTAACAAAAAGGCGGTTTATGTTAGTGTCTGTTATTAAACATTTTTAATAGAAGATTTGTACCAAGAGAATGCTTTTGGTATTTTTTTGTTGTAAAAAAAGGAGGAAAATGTCAAAAATTATACAATTTAATAAGATTTGTAAAGACTTCAAAGTATCTCTAAAAAAATCTGGCAAAAACAAATTTTTGAATCTGTTTAAAAGAGAACACAAAACTATCTCTGCTTTAAAGGATGTTAGTTTTGAAGTTGAAGAAGGCGACATTGTTGGGTACATAGGACCAAATGGTGCTGGCAAAAGCACTACAATTAAAATCATGAGTGGTATCCTTAACCCAACCTCTGGCGAATGCAGTATTATGGGATACACGCCATGGAAAGACAGAAAACAGTATGTAAAAAACATAGGCGTTGTATTTGGACAACGATCTCAACTTTGGTGGGATGTGCCCATAATTGATAGCTTTGAGCTGCTTAAAGATATCTATAAAATACCTACAGACGAATACAACGAAACTTTAAATGAACTTATCGAAACATTGAACTTAAAAGAATTGTTAAACCGCCCTTTAAGACAACTTTCGTTAGGTCAAAAAATGAAATGTGAACTTGCGGGTTCGCTGTTGCATAGGCCAAAAATCCTATTTTTGGATGAGCCCACAATTGGCCTTGATGCAGTTACGAAATTATCTGTTAGAGAATTTGTTAAAACCATAAATAAAAAATGGAACACGACAATTATTCTTACAACACATGACATGAGTGATATTGATGCACTTACAAACAAAATAATACTCATTGGTCGTGGGCAAATATTATACAAAGGTAGTTTTAGCGCCATCAAAGAAAAATACGACCACATAAAACAAATAGAAGTGGAATTTGCTAAACCCTATGACAAAATTGAACTTGAAGGATACGAAGTACTATCCCACAATCACAACTTTGCTACACTTAAAAACAAAGAAGAAATTAACTTCCACACAAAAGATTTCTTTAATGCTATCAGCAAGAAGTATGATGTTGTGGACTTCTCTGTAGAATCCATCAGTGTTGATGAAATTTTGGCAAAACTCTACACAGAGTTAAAGTTGTAGGTGCATTATGAGTTCGTATTTAGGACTATTTAAAATGACATTTAAAGGCGAATTGCAATATCGTGCAAAAGCCGTATCTGGTGTCATTACTCAAGTGTTTTGGGGATTGATGTACATATACCTTTACACCGCTTTTATGGGTGGTAAAATCATTGAAGGATTTTCTATCTCTCAAATGATAAGTTATGTGTGGATTGGTCAAGCTTTCTTTGTTCTGCGCTTTGCAGATTTACCTAAAAATTGCGCCAAAGAAATTGAAAACGGCAATGTTTGTTACAAATTTGTCCGCCCTGTAAACTTGTATAATCAATGGTTTGCAGAACATTTTGGTTACAAACTTTCATCTACAATAATAAGATGTATACCACTAAGCATTGTTGCTTTCTTGTTGCCAAAAGGCATAAGATTGACACTTGCAACAAGTTTTACATCTTTTGCCTTGTTTGTGATTGCTCTTTTACTTGGGGCTCTCATTACATCTGCGATATCTATGATTTCTGTGTTCTTGACATTTAAAACATTGTCCGCAAAAGGCACTTTGTCTATTGTAAACACTGTTTGTGGAGTGTTAGGTGGTATGTATGTACCATTAATATTCATGCCACAAGGTGTGCAAAATGTTCTTAACTATTTGCCTTTTAGATTTATTATGGACTTGCCAGCTAGAATTTACATTGGTAATATTCCACCGCTAGAGGCATTAAAATTTATTGCAATAGCTGTCGCTTGGCTTGTTGCGTTGATTATTATTGGCAAAATACTTATCAACAAAGCAAGCAAAAACACAGTGATACAAGGGGGTTAAGATGTTATACAACAAATATGTTAAGATGCACACAAAATCAACAATGCAATATCGCTCTAATGTAATGATGTTATCATTTTCAGCCTGTCTTATATCGATAGGTGAACTACTTTCAATTTTTGTATTATTCAAAAATTTTAAATCAGTGGGATATTGGGGATTTTATGAAACCGCACTTATGTTTGGGATAATCACCGCCGTTTATTCGCTAACTGAGTGTTTTGCTAGAGGGTTTGATGAGTTCCCTAGCCTTATCAAAAATGGTGATTTAGATAGACTTATGGTTAGGCCTGTAAATATGGTTTATCAAATATTTGGCTCTAAAATAGAGTTTTCTAAACTGCTTAAAGCATGTTTGGGCATTGTAGTAATGATAATTGCAATAATCAACCTAAACATTATCTGGACTTTTACAAAAATATTAGTATTGGTTATGACTGTAATCTGCGGATGCCTTGTAATTTGGGGCGTTATGTTGGTTGGTGCAGGCATCAGCGTATTTACTATTGAAAATTTAGAATTTATCAATATATTTACAAATGGTGCCAAAGAAATTGCATACTTTCCAATCAATATTTACAACAAATGGTTGTCTAGATTGTTTACATTTATTATTCCTGTTGCCTGCTTTAACTATCTGCCACTTTCTTATATAATGGGTTATGGCAGTTTGCCTAGCGTAGTCTACGCCCTATCACCATTGTTTGGAGCCTTGTTCTTGATACCTTGCCTTTTATTATTTTTATGGGCATTAAAAAGATATCAAAGTTCTGGCACATAGCAAAAAGACACTCTGTTACGAGTGTCTTTTTTATATTTATTTTTTTCGATTTTAATATTTAATTTTCTATTGACAAGATGCTTTTTCAATGATATCATGAAATAAAGAAGGTAAATATGAAATATTTAAGCAAACAAAACATACAACTTAATGGCAAACTTGTTTACAATTATACTTATGATTGCACCAAAGACGCAAAAGAAAATAATTGGAAGGATTGCCCTATTGTAAGTTTGTCAACCAAAAGCGAATTAAAACATTTTAAAATCAAACTTATTAACAACAGTGTTTTAAATGTTAGCAATTTTAGCAGTTGCGAAGTACGAAAAATTATAAAATGTTATTTTAAAGATTGTTATGCAATAATTGAACTAGACAGGCAACGCTTAGTTACCGTGGTTTATATCGCAAACAACTATAATGTACTCAATTATTATCTTGAGAATAGAATTTTATCCCCTGAAGAAATTGACGCTCTATTGTCAAATGAAAAAATAACAGAAATCAGTGCAAAAAATATAAAAACTTTTAATATTAGAAATGCCAGACAAAATTGCCAAAGTTTCTTTGAAAATTTGCCAACACAATGCTATTTAAGTGACGAGTATTTAAAAGAGATTGTACAAAAAATTAGAGATAAAGAAATACCTATGGTGATAGAAAATGTAGCAGACACTCAATTTGTAAACATTGACGCTTGCAGAAAATTTAATCTTAATGTTTTTAAAGAACATTTAAATAAAGCACGCAAAGAAAAAGTTGGTTTAAATATTAAATAAAGAAAAAACTGTTCGTCTGAACAGTTTTTTTGTTTTAATTATTTACAATATTAATGCAATTATTTTCGTTTGTTTCTATAACTTCTATCTTTTCATCAGTTGTTATTTCTGCTTCGGTTTTTTCTGCTGTTTTGTTCAATTTTTCCAAAATTGATTGTTGAATATTGCTGATTGTCTTCATATTTTGTTCCAAGTCCATTGTAATTTTGTCTACAAGAATTTTGAAATCATTTTTATCAGTGTCATCAATATTTTCAACTTTTTCATCAATGGGTATAATTTCTACCGCTTCTTGTGCAATTTTGGTTTCAGTTAACTCTTGTTCTGCTTCAGTTACAGTTTCTTCAACAGCGGTTTCAGAGATTACTGTAGCAACTTTTTTATCCTTGCTTTCTTCTTGCTTTAAATAGATTTTTGTAGGGTCACTGATGATACCAATAACCACTAAAAGACCTAAGACTGCAGTAGAAATTTCATTTATGTAAGCAATGTCAAACTCTATATTAAAAGCTTGCAAAATCAACAATGCTGCACTGACTAGTGAAATCCAAAAATTATAATTTGTAAGTCTGTTTTTCATTTTTACTCCTTTCTATCTTTGAAAGTTGTTCAAAGACTAAATTCCTTTCTAAGAAGTAAAGATATCTATAATAAATATTAAACCTTTTAAGCATTGATAAATCAATATTCATAATAATCCAAAACAACATGGTCAACTTGCGCACTGCTGTCGTTTGAAGAAATTTCTAATCGCATTTGTTTGCAATTAATTTTAAAACAAAATTCGTTTAAACCTGTTTTGTAAGTTGTAAAACTGATGCTTTTGCCATCGTAAATAAGATTAAACTTGATGTTTATATCGGCTTTTACTGTCAATTTTGTAAATAGTTTAACTTTGTAGTTATCCACCAAATCACTTGATGACCAATATTTTGGCAAAGATTCATCAAAACTGGTTGCACCCTGTTGAATCTGACCAAGTTTTTTGTTATCCTTGGTGTTAAATGTGCAAAGCATTGTTTCAATCTTTTCTGTCTTAAGTGGCAAAAGAGACTTAATATCAACACCCCTTACAACCTGATAAGAATAATCGTTTATATCAACAACAACAAGCGCATTGTTGATACAATCAAATTGTTCACACAAGATTTTGTTGTTGTCTTCAAAATCAAGTTTTACTGCCAAATAATATTTATCTCCAAGCGATGATGCAACTGCATTTTGATTTAAACCTGTTAACATGTCATGTATATTAACATTTGTTTTGCTGACTTTTACACCATTAAAGGTGTGCAAACCTTCGTTTGTCATAAACATAATAATATTGCCACAAACACTAACTGTATTTGACAGAATTTTTGTATTTGACAAGTAAACCTGATTTACACTGATGTTGTTTTTAACAAAACTGATTTTTGATATTCCGTAATCTCTAAACACAAATACATCATGATCAAAAGTAACAATTTTTCTTGCATATCCTAAGTCGTCTTCAAGTGAAATATAGCCCGAATTTTTGCTTATATTACCAATATTTTCTGCATCTAGGTCGGTAGCATACCACACCTTAAACGCAGGCTCTTGAATAGTACAAAACAAAACTCCGTCGTTCATACACATGCTTGTAATGATTGGCACATCACTCACTGTATAAGGTGAGTAACCTGTTTTCCAGATTTTCATTTGCTCTTTGCTTGCTAAGATAATAACATCTTCGTCATTTTTTTTGTAACTAAGCGTAATAGGCGCACTATCAAACTCTAAACTATACAACCAATACAAATCCATATCCTGATCAAACATTTGATTTAAATAAACCTTTTTGTCTGACCCATAAACCAACAACTTGTGTTGTGTATTGCCTGATTTTTTGTAAAATTGTTTAAAATATGCAACACCGTCGATGCTTTCAAGATTTAATTTGTCAGTATTAAGCGGATATAGTGTCATATCATCAACATCATATGGCAATTTTGCAACACCAACACCCATACAGTTTAGCAGTTTGTTGTCAGTTGGCAAGCAGTTATAAAATTTGTCTACCGCAACAATATTTTGATTAGAAAAATTGTTGAACTTTTTTATTTCAACAGATTTTTTAATACTCATCCCCATCTCCTCATAGGCATTTCAAAAACTTTAAGTTGTTTAAGTCCTTCTGCTTTTTCACAATATGTTCGACGAAAGATATCATACTCTTCAAACATGCCTTTTGTTAAAGCATAAAACGAACATAATCCCATAACCAGCACATCTGGACTAAAGGTTTGCAAAAAATCAATTTCATCAAAAAGAGATGAAATTTTTGGATATGTAGCAAATTTAATAAAATATTTACCATCTTCGGCAAAAGTTATGTTTCTGCCAACAATTTTATAATCAACAAAATTTCCATCTTTTGTTATTTCTACAATCTTTATATAATTGTTCAACTTGTTCAATGCATATCGTTTGTTTTCTGTTTGTATTTCTTCTTCCACTGTTACAGGTATATAATTTGTGCACAATTCTTGTATTGCATACTGACTTAGATTTAACAATCTTGACAATTCTTCATTAGATTGCAATGTCGTTTCTTCAGTATCTTCAGTGATATTGTTTAAAACTTCTAATTCTTGCCCCAAACCCAAAAATTCTGCACTTTGTTTTATAATATCAATAATTTTCATCAATTCTCCTTAAGTTTATCTTCCATCAGATTATTAAAATCAGAGAGAACTTTGCGTTTGTCGTCGTTCTCTCTGATTTCATTATCTTGCTCTATTTGGTTTAATATTTTATCAATATTTTCGCTTCTTGTTTCGACAACATATTTTAATGTCCTTTCGTCTAAAAATTCGTACGGTAAGGTCAAACAAAAAGTGTTGTCTATTTGAGATGTGTTATGAACCTCAAACTTACCTTTTGATGTATCATAAACCACATAATAATCTTTATCTATATTTTTTATTCTTTTTGAAATTTCGTATACATCATGAGTAAGTTTGATTATCATAATTTCTCCTTAGTTTTTTAATTTACGCAGATTTTAAACTGCAAAAGGGTTTGTTACATTTGCACTAATATTTGTAAATTTAGCTTGGCCATTTGGTTGGTCACAAATTAGGTCGGCATATTTAACCAGTGTCGCACTATATGCTGGATAACCTGCTTTTTGACGCAAGATTTTACCGCCTTCGCCTTCAATCCACTCCCAATCACAAAGTTGATGAAGAGTAAATTTGCTTGTGTCTAACATGTATAAAGTATCGTCTGGAATAAACCTATCTGACACAACAGGAATTCCGTTGAAAGTCATAGCTTTATATCCACCTTCAAGCATAGTTACATCAATGTTTCTTCTATAACAAGAAAGGTATTCTTGATATGCGCGTTTTACGCCTGATCCACAAGAGATAAAGTCAATGTTTGAACCAGTATTTTCTTCTAAAAAGTCTACTGCTGATTGCAAAACACCATCACTGATTTCTTGAGATGCAGTGCTGATATATGGAGTAAGCCAACCATTTGTTGCTCTTGTCAAACCATAAAGAGTTGCACTGTCACCAAAGATAGCGCCAAGACCAGTGATTTCGTTGTCTTTGCTACCTTGAACATAAAACATATCGCCAGCTTCGATTGTTGCACTTGGTGCAGATGTAAATTGGACAGTTTTGTTTACTCTGTCAACATATGCGATACGAAGACCAGCATTTTTCTTTGTTGTGCCTGCATATACATCAATAACCATACCTTCGATAAGGTTTTTTACGCTATCCATTGTTGCTACACCAGAAGCATAATTTGCAACTGTGCCTACAACACCACTTCCGTCGCCGTACAACATACGACCAAGATTAAATTTTGATGCTGAAAGCAAGCCTTCCATTTCTGCATTTAACAAATCGATAAATGCACCACTATTGTTAGAACTTGCTCTGATTGCTTTGTCACTAATTTCTATAGTGCCATAAAGGTTTTTTAAAGTTGTTTTAAATTGTACATAATTGTTTTCGTTAGCAGTTGGCAATTCGCCTGTTTCACTGCCTGCACCGATACCACCGTTAAGTCCAACCGGTGCAACTTTGATGATTTGTTTACCATAAACATCGCTAGAAGATTGCTTAATCTTTGCAAGCAATGGGTTTGTTTTTGTATTTAATTGATTGCACGCTGCAACCAAGTATGCATCTTTTAATGCATTTTGAGCTGTTGTTAAGTCTATCATTTAGACATTTCTCCTTTTTATTTTTGTTTGATAATTGATTTTGCCAAACGACCTGCTTCTTGTATGGTTGTAGGTTGTTTTGGCGGAGTTAAAGCAAAGTTTGCACTTGTTTGCATTTTGATTGGAGTATTTTGAGTTACATTTGATAAATATTCTTTTACAATTTTATCTTTGATTGTTTGATTAGAATAAATGTAGTTATTCAAAAACTCATCATCAGACACATAATCTTGTGCAGTTTTGTAATTGTTTGATATAAGTTTTATTGCTTCTTCCTTGATGTCAACATCTTGATTGTTTGCCAAAGTTTCTTTTAGCGCGCTACTAAAAGGTTTGGCTATTTCAAACTTTGTTACAAAATCTTCTACTTTTTTCTCTTGTTCTGCTCGCTTTTCTGCTTGTTGTTTGTATTCGTTTTGTTCTGTTTCAAGCGTTGCAAGCCTTTGACTTTTCTTGGTAAACTCTGCTTCTAAATTTGAATAGGCCTTTAACAAACTTTCGGCATCTTTAAATTTACCAAACTCTGATGTGGAGCCTAAATCTTTTTGATTTGGTTGTTCCATATTTTCCATAAATTATTCTCCTTGTATTTGTTTGTTTATTGCAAGTTTATGTTCTTCAATATGTTTTAACAATCTTGCAATTATTTGTTTGCTGTTAAGTTTGCGCTTGATTTCACCACCTAATATATAAGCGGTGTGCTCATCAATATGTATTTTGTGATCGTCAATAGGCAAAATTTCTACCTTGTCCGCATTTGTTGCAGATATATTTTCTTCTTTTGCTTTTTGAATTTGCAAAGCATTAAGGTCTACAGTATTTTCCCACATACCAAAACCTAACAAATCTAAACACTTTTTACGCATGCTGGCACTAAATTTACCATCTTGGTCAAACATTAAACCTTGCTTAATCAAATCCATAAGCATGGTACGGCGTCTTGCCAAACTTTCTGCACCATCACTAGACGCATCAAACACAACATCATCACTGCAAATTTCGTTTTGATCCCAGTAGTACATTTGCATTTCGCCACTTTCACCTGCAATTTTAAGCAATCTTGGAAGCACAGCATATTGCTTGTACAATCTTAAAATATATTTAGCCACAAGTTTAACCGCAAGTTTTGACGAATCTATTGATGTCAACAATCTTGTATCATCTTGTTCTGCCAAAAGTTGCAACGCTACACCAGACATATTAGAGTATTGTGCATAACTATCAGTCATCATGTCACTTACGCCTGACACTGTTTTAAATTCGCTAAGCAATCTTTCTTCTTCTTTGTCAAAATCTATTGTCAATTTTGGATTTTGCATAATTTCTGGAACTTTGCTACCTTGCCTGTATACCAAAACCTTGCCTGGTGACAATCCTTCTATCTCTAAAGCGTCGGTATCAACACTGCCGTCTTCAACTGCCAAAACATTCATGACAGAACGATTAAAATATTCATGTTTTCTGTTTCTGACTGCGTTGTATGCTCTTTGCAACGGAATAAGCCTGTCAACAACACTCACACCAAAGAAACTGCCTGGCAAATAGTTAGATATTTGCTTAACAAACGGAAAAGTTCTGTTTGACAATTCATCATTTACATATGGCAACTCTCCGTCAAACAAAAGTTTGTTGCCCGCAACGATTGTCAACCTTCCGTTTGGATGTTTTTTGCTTGGTCTTTCGTATCTTTCGATTAAGATACAATGATTGTCAAGTTGTACACTTGCCATTTTGTTTATGTGAGCATCGTATCCAAGTCCACCAAGATTGCCAGTGTGAGAGTCTAGTGTAAACGAGTTCACCTTTTCTGGTTCTACATCTACGCTCCATAACGATTTAATTTCGCCAATATCAACTGCTTTTGCATGAATTATACTTTTTAAATCTTCTAGCCTTTCACAAGCAAGATTGTCAGGGAAAATTTCAAAAGGCGACACAACTTCAACATTGACATCACCTTCTTTTATGTTGTTACCTAAATCGTCAACCGCAACCATTTTGCCAGAGTTTGTATCCCAAACTACTTTATAAAAAACTGTGCCACAAATTTCGCTCCAAGTTGTTGCTGTTTTAACAATGTCCGCAAGGTTTAATCTTTCCGCCACCGAATTGATGATTTCTTTGCTTAGTTTTGCACTTTCTATATCTGCGTCATCTGTTGATGCTGGCACAACTGTGATACTTGGTGTTTTTGATGTAACCTTAGAAATACGAGTTTCTACAATTGGTGCTATGTGGTTAAACACTTCTTTTTCTTGCCAAAAATATTGTTTTTCGTCTTGATTGATTGCACCATTGCGTGCTATGTAACTATATTGATTGCCAAGCAAAAAGTTGATGTTTAGTTGCCACTGAGCTTCTAAACTTCTTCTTGCCTCCCTACGCGCATTAAAATCAAACAATACTTCTTCAACGATTTTTTGATGAGATTTATTCATCCTTTCCTCCCTTTTTGTAAATTGGTTTTATGTTTTTTGGCTTTATGTATCTGCCAATTTCACCGTAAAGTTCATTTAAGCATTTTTCACATAAATAAACACTTCCGTCAAAAACAAACTTTTTGTTAACAATCTGATAATTGCAAGCATTATTGCAACCACTTGCATCACATTTAACTTTTGGTTTTGCTGTTTCTACTATCAATTTCTTTCTCCTTTAGTTTAAGTAACAAACGCTGTTTTTCTGCTTCCAACTGCTCGTCTGTCATTTTGTCATAATCAATTGTTTTTTCTGCATAATGCTGATATATTAATTTGATGATATCAGCATTTGGTGGCAAACTTTTTTCGTTTATCTTTTGCTTAACCACTTTAAGTTCGCCAGTTTCTTCATCTACGCTATATTCTGTGGTTATTTCTTTAGTTGTAAGACCAGTTATACACTGTTTTAACGCCTTAAGTGTGTTGTCATCAAAAATATTGGTTTTTATGTCACATCACCCTCCTTGCTTTGTTTAGTCGTATCAATCTTTCTTTTTCTCTTTGCACAATGTTAAGTTCAGGTTTTGGCTTTTTATTTTCCGGACGCGACATTATGTAATATCTCAATTCGTCCATACTATGGTCGTCTACTTTTACTGGACTATCTCCCTTGCCCCACCTGTAACCCTTAATTTCTCTTATAAGGTTTTTGCAGGTGTTAAAGATAAAAAGTTTTACTTCTCCATTGCTATTTTTAAGATATGATTTAACGCGCTGTATACCAGAAAACACATCTTTGTTTACATTGGTATTTACCAAAATGTTGTAGTCGTAAAACAAGTCTGCTACGCTTTTTCTAGATGCAAGTGTTGTTTGATTTGCGGCACTATCTATCATTGCTTCTAACATACCGTTGCTGTTTCTATGCCAGTGTAGTTGATTGCTGATTTCGTGTATTTTGTTGCTGTGATATTCTATATCTTTTTCCTTTTCGTAGTGCTCTGCGACTATGTATATATTTCCATCGTAATCTACTGCATACCAATGACAAGAAAGCGGATTTTTTAAGCCTGGGTCTATTGACAATTTATCTTGCCAATCATATGGCAAATCAAAAGGTTCTATCACATGTACATTTTCATCAAATTCTGGATACACCCTGCCACCAACATCCATAAATTCGCCATATTGTCTAGACCTTAATTCTTGCTCAGACATACTTGCTTTCATGGCATTTTTGGCTTGTTCGCTTATATGTGGGTTGTCGTCCCACTGCATAAATTCGTACCAGATATTATCGTCATTAAACCTGTTCATAAATATTTCATCATAAACAAAAGTCATACCTTTAAGTGGTGTCATTGTTGCAAAAATATCACCATTTTTATCCAATACTCGCATGCGACACTCTTGGTAAATATCATAAGGCGGTTCTTCGTCAAACCAGACATAGTCTAGGCTTGTGCCCTGAAATTTTTCTCTGCCTTGGTCACAACTTTTAAAACCAATTTTACTGATAGAGCCAAATATGTTTTTTATCAAAATATAGTCTATGACGCCGTTTTGATAATTATCTTTACGCCCTTTTGTCATCACAATATCTTCTATCCAATCTGGGTTTAAATAGTTTAAAATTTTGCTTTGTGCTACATCTCTTTGCACCTGTGTGGATAAACTTACAACCCAACCAGACGTTGCACCACACACTTCTCTATACGGATGACACCCGCGTGCCATGTAGACAACTTCTACCGCACCACACTCTGTTTTGCCACTTCTGTTACCGCCAAACACCCATCTATTTTTTTTATAACACTGATGAAAAGCAATCTGCTTTAAGTGTTTTTTATCGCCTGTATTGTAGTAATGAAGTTTGTTTTTGTTTTTTCGGTCGTTTTGTATTTTTTCTATTTTTAATATTTCTTCAACCAAATTCATTTTCGTCCTTAATTTACACCAAAAGTCGTAAAGTTTACCCTAAACATGTCAAAATTTTTGCAATTTTTTATGTTACAATTTTTTTATGATTTTGTTATTGATTTTTTTGTTGTCTATACAGAACACAATGTTGCCAGCTTATGCAACCAATACTCAAAAATTTTACGCGCGTATTATGCAAGAAGGTGTTATATTATACAAATCACCTATAGATGTTTTAGATACAGAAAATGTGTTTTTTGAGTTGCCACGCACATATTTTGTAGAGCTGATTGACAGTGCCAATCAACAGTTTTTTATGGTAAACTATATGTCGTTTACAGGTTATGTAAAAAAAGAGTGTGTACAAACTATTGTAGGCACTCCTAAAAAACCTTTTTTAACTGATATCAGTTTCCGCATTTACGCAGAGCCAAGCCGTGATATGCGTAGCGAACCCACAACAAGCGGTGGAAGTTTAAGCCAAGTAACTTACATACCTTTGATGTCTAAAAATCTTACCTTTATTGGCAAAATTACAGGCGAAGAACTTGTGTCTGGCAGAACGGATATATGGTACTATTGCAAATACAGTGCAGACCGCGATTATTATGGATATGTTTATAGCGATTTTTGCGATCAACTTACACCAATCTTAGACAACACAGAAAGCGTAACTTACACTTCTAGCCCTGTTTTTAGCACACCTCAACAACAGCAAACAGCCATACCTTTAACAGACAAAACAACAGGAATAATCATTGCCATATTGTTTGTACCAGCAGGCATATTTGCCTTTATGATATTAAAAAACAAAAAAATACTAAAACAAGAAAAAATCCACTCAAAAGAAGTTGTAGATTATTAAATTGTTACTTCGCACTTATAAGCCATCCTTCTGTTTTTTAAATCGTCTTTAATTGCCAAAATCCAATCTTCTGCATTTAAAATTGTTTCCAACTTTACAAGATATTTTGACCTATTTAAAGCATTTGCCAAATTTAAATATGCATGTTCTATGCGTCTAAAAGCGGTGCGCTCTTTTAATTCTAAAACACCGCATAACTCACTCATAGTTAAACTATAATGCATTTTTACAAAAAGAACTTTTTTGTCTTCTTCCTTTAATCCTTTTATAGCTGTGTCAACTATCACTTTAAGATTAATTAATTGGTTTTTCCTTGTAATTAAATCTATAATATTATTGCAAACATCTTCCGCACCATATTCCAATGTGCAAGGACCAAAATACATAGCATGGTTTCTTATAAACTTGTCTATTGCGTCACATTTTTTGCTAAGCAACCTATATGTTTTAACAATAGTTTCACTATCATAAATATCAATCATTTTATCACCCCTGATTGCAAAAGAGTATAATTCATAAAATGTCGAAAAGTCAAGCATATATGACAAGTTTTTTACAAAAATAAAACAAAAATGACACATTTTTACCCTAAAAATGCCATTTTTATCAAACATTTGTTCTATTTTGTAAAATATATCAGTTTTATTTCTATCATTTATATAATATCATATTTTGCAATTTTTTACAATCAATCTGCCAAAAAACAAAGATTTTTTTGTGTGTAAAAAATAAAAAAACCGCTAATTCGCGGTCAAGTTTTCTATTGGTGACAATTTTGATATTGAAACTTCGTATGCAGTTTTTACAATAGGTTCATCACATCCTTCAATATGCTTTGAATATTCTCTGCTTTGAATTCTACCAACGACAGATAAGCAGGTCCCTACCGCCATACCATTTACAAATTGAGCATTTCTACCCCAAGCAATGCACGGTATATAATCCGATTTGTTATAATTTCTATTTACTGCCAAAAGCATATCACAAATTTCTCTAGAAAAAGGTGTTGTACGATAAATTGCAGGCTTGCAAATATATCCGTTCATTTCGATTGTATTTGCATTTGCACCATCATCCCAATCGCACAATTCTCTCACAAACACAGACAAAACAAGTTTCCTTTTGTTGTCCTCTAGTTTGTTAAAACTTCTAAATTGTCCTTTTAAAGCGATTTTGTCGCCAACAAAAATAGGTTTTGACATTAAAATTCTTTCTGATATTGTAATTGGAATAATGTCATATTGTCCACTTAAGCGTGGTATTTTTAAATGAAAACCAAAAAAGTTTTCGTCCATAACAGCGTGGTTCATTTGTGGCAAATCTACAACTTCGCCTTGCAAATAAACCTTATTGTTATTTAATAACTCTTCAATCATTTGTTTCTCTCCTTTAGTTTTTGATTTGAGTTCCTTGTATATTTATTGTAAAATCATTGTAATATATCAGTTGCCCGATAGGAACAACACTTGTTTGTTTTAATTTAAAGTGTTCTAACACCAGTTTTAAACCATCTATTATATTGTCTGAATTATTATGGAAAAGAACTATGCTTCCGTTTTTAGATTTAGATGTAACTCTGCCAGCAATTTGACTTGCACTTAAGCCTTTCCAATCTAGACTATCAACATCCCACTCTATACAACTTAGGCTCAACTCATCACAAACTTCAATTAAATTATTGTTGTAATAGCCATAAGGCGGACGGAACAACTTTGGTGTAAAACCTGTCAAATTCTTTATTAATTCTATATTAGTTGTAAGTTCTTCTCTTATTTCATTTTTGCTTAGTTTTGTCATATCAGGATGCGTATTTGAGTGTATACCAATTTCAAAACCATTGTTGTAAATTTCCTTTACCATATCTGGATATTTTTCTATCCAAAAACCCACAAGGAAAAATGTTGCTTTTACACCATAACTATCACACACCGACATAATTTCTCTTGTTTTATCTGCACCCCATGCAGCATCAAATGAAATTGCCACTTTATTTTCATCCGTTTGAACAGAATATATTGGCAATCTTTTACTTGCACTACAATAAGTATGCCCAACAGGCAAACCAGACAAATTTAGCAAAAACGCCGAGAAAAAAACTACTATCGCCAAAGCGACTTTTAATGTTGCTTTTTTAAAAAACAGCACCTTCATAGATATCTACCTTCCCATCCTATCATATTAAATTATTTAAGCAAAATTTTTATGATATAAATTATACGATTAATTTGCAAGAAAAAAGAGATTTCCGTTACTTTTTGTCGAAATCTCTTTTTAAAATATGTATTTATTTCTTTATATTTTTAGCCCCACAACTTTTACATGCAGAATCAGTCTCTGATATAAGAGAACCACAATATTCACAATACAAGTTTTTTGGCTTTTCTTCTTTAATTTGATTGATTGAATTTTCTAACGATTCGTTAATCTTTGTTTTCGCCACATCAAACAATCTTTTATGATTGCTATACTTAAGTGATTTAACAATAACACAAACAACAACAATAAAAAATATAGAAAAAAAGATAACAGGTATCACTATACCCATTGTTCCAACTATTTCAAATGATTTTTCAAAACTCATAATTTACCCCTTGTTTTTATTATTATAAATAAACTACAAACCAAATGTCAATAAAAAACAAAAAAAAGAAAGGCTTTAACCTTTCTTATAAGCATTTTTTAATGTGTTCTAAAGCATTTTTTTCAAGTCTGCTAACTTGTGCTTGAGATATACCAACCGCATCACTAACTTCCATTTGAGTCTTACCAATAAAATATCTTAAATTTAAAATTTCTCTTTCTCTATCATCAAGTTGTTTGATAGCGTCTAACAAATCTGTGTGATCAATCCACTTTTCTATAGAGTGTTCAGTATCCGCTACATGTTCTGATATTCTCATCTCTTCATCGCCATCTGTCTTTATAGAATCATCAAGCGATAACGGTGTGGAAATTGCATCGATCGCATCATAAACTTCCCTTATTGTTATATTCAAATCTTTTGCAACATCTTCCATAGCAACTTCACCAATACAATTTTCTTGCAAGCGTTCTTTGCTTTTTAAAACCATGTAAGCAGTGTCTCGTATACTACGACTAACTCTAAGCGCAGATGAGTCTCTTAAAAAGCGTTTGATTTCTCCAATTATCATTGGCACTGCATAAGTAGAAAATTGCACATTGAGTGTAACATCAAAATTGTCTATTGCCTTCATAAGACCAACACATCCAACTTGAAAAATGTCATCCATATTTTCTTTACATGTGATAAATCTTTGTGCAACTGATAACACCAAGCGCATGTTACAATAGATGTAATAGTCTTTTGCAGATTGATCACCTGCTTTGATTTTATCAAGCAACTCTTTAGATTGTTGATGTGTAATTTTTGGTAAAGTACTTGTGTCAATACCACAAATATAAACTCTTCTTGCCATTTTTTATACCTCTATTTTATTGTTCCTTACAAATTAATTTTTATCCAAAGAAAATTAAAATAGATAAAAAATAAAAAAATACGACAAAATACTAAAAATAAGTAAATTTTAATTATTTAAAAATAAAAAAATAATATGTATAATTTTTTTATGACAATTTACATAGAAAGTTTTTTAATTCAAAATATTTTAATTAATTTTTGTTTGTTAAGATTGATATATTTAACAACAAAAAACAAAACCAGCAACATTAAAATAATATTTGCAAGTATCATAGGTGCAGGTTTTAGCGTAATTTCTGCCGTGTATCTCTACAACACTATTGTACTTAACTTAATCAAACTTGTCTGTGCTTTTGTGATTTTGCACATCGCATTTAAACAAACAAAAAAACAATTTATATTTAATTTTATACTATTGTTTATATTTACATACGCGTTAGGTGGAGCAATAATGAGTTTAAGTTCTAGCACTTATTATACATCGTTTGGCATGGTCTCTACAAGCAAGTTTAATTTAGAAGTTATCACATTAATTATCGCTATATTTACTTATATTTTTGAACTTGTCACAAAGCACTTAAAAGCAAAAATAAAAACAAATGATTTGATATACCAACTTAATTTATATTATCAAAACAAAAAAATTTGTATCAATGCTTTTTTAGATACAGGCAATCTACTACAACATAAGGATAATCCTGTTATCATTATAGATTTAAAAAGTTATTTAAAACTAACAAATAAAAATATGATAAACTTTTATTTAGATAACACATCTCAGATTTCAACAGGCACCGTCAACGGAAACAACAGTTTAAAATTATATCAAATCGACAAAGCAGAGATATTCAAAGGCAAGCAAAAAATAAAACTAAATAATCAATACATAGCAGTAAGCACAAACAATTTTTCAGATAATAATTATCAAGCATTATTATCACCATTGTTTTTTTAGGAGTAAATATGAAAAAAATTATTGAAAACATTAAATTAATTACAAAAAAAATAAAAAATTGGTTATACAAAATATTTAAAGGTGATTTTTTATCTCCACAAAATATCGTCAATTATATTTTTACTGCGGAAAGTTTACCCGAACCATTAAACACAGAAACTGAATTTGAGTTAGTAAAATCTTTTCAAGAAGAAGATAATCTAAACGCAAAAAGCAAGCTAATTGAGCACAATTTAAGACTTGTAATGTATATCGCAAAAAAATTTGAAAGCACAAAAACAGAACTTGCTGACTTAGTATCAGTAGGCTCCATTGGATTAATCAAAGCAGTGGATAGTTATAAACTTGACAAAAATATTAAACTGGCAACCTACGCAAGTCGTTGTATAGAAAACGAGATTTTGATGTATCTTAGAAAAATAAACAAAAGTATTAATGATTTAAGTCTTGATGATTCGCTTGTAAGCGACGACGAAGGCAGTAACCTAACACTTGGCGAAATGATACCCGACACTAAACAAGTATACGAAGAAATAGAACTTAAAGACCAAAAATCGTATTTATTACAATCAATCACAAAACTAAATCACAGAGAGCGAAAAATAATGTGCATGAGATACGGACTAGCAGGATACGATGAACTTACTCAAAAAGAAGTAGCCGATAGCATGAACATATCTCAAAGCTACATTTCTAGACTAGAAAAGAAAATTTTAAACAAACTCAAAAAAGACATGACAAAAAACTTTTAAAAAAACACGCATTTGCGTGTTTTTTATGGTGTATAGTAATCTGTTTTATCATCCAACTCATCTTCTTCAGGTGGCAATTCTATAAAAAATTCAACTTCTACTTCAGGTTCCTTTTCATGTTCCTTATTTTCTTCTTTGTTATAATAAGTTAATTTATATTCGCCAGATTCTTCATCATACTCTGCTTCACCATCAAAATCTATTTCATTATCATCTTCAATAACATAATCTAGCAATTCTTCATAACCAATAGACACTTCTTGTTGCCTAATCAATACTGTATTAAATTTAATTCTTGATACCAAGTAGTAGCCATCATCTCTATCGTCTAAAAATACTTCATATTCCCATGCTTGAGCTTTGTTGTTTTCATTAAATCCTTTAAAAATATAATCATCCCCAACTTCATCAAAGTGAAATTCAATTCTTGCATCATCTGTTTCTGAATTGCTTTCAACTAAAGAAAATAAAAACAACATATTTTCATCTTCATCACACTCTAATTCTTCATTTAATTCCAATATTTTTTCTCTAGTTTCTTCGTCATAGTCATCAATATCAAAATCACATTCTAAATCAGACATCATTATAGGTTTTATGTTTATCAATGTGTCTTTAAAATCTTTATATTCAATATGTTGCAACTCAACAAATAAATCATCATAAGCAATGTCATACTTTGAAGTTTTGCCATCCATAGAGAAATCTTTATCAAGATTAAGCTTTTGCACAAAACTTTTTGGCAATTTTGAAATTGCATATTTATATTTAGTTGCAATAAAAGAATCTACTTTTTCTACCAAATCTAAAACCTTATTAAATTTTTCAGAAAACACTTTATATTTATCTTCCATAGTTTTCTCCTGTTTTTATTATAGCACAAACAAAAAATATGTCAATATTAATAAAAAAACACGTCAAAGCGTGTTAAATATCAAATTCAGGTGTAAATTCTATCTCCATTTCCTCTTCATATGCATCTTCATCTTCTACAGATTGTAAAATTTCTTCATAAAGCAAATTTTCTTTTTTACAATCAAGCATCCATCCTCGTGAAGATTTCTCCACACATAAATTATAATCTTCTCCATCAAAATCAATATAAACATCAAAATACATATCAATAACATTTTTATTGTCATCATTAAAACCAACATATTTGTATTGACCATCAATTTCCTCTACATGAGCTTGTAGAACATTATTTTTGCTTGCAGTATTACACAAAGATAAAGTAAACAATCTTACAGGTTTTTTAATTTGCAAACCTCGTTTGGTTTGTTGCGGCATTATTTCTTCTTCAAAAAACCTATACAACTCAATCTCCGCTCTTAAATAATTTGTTTTTTCAATATAATCTAATTCTAATCTGTTTTGATAAATTCTCATTTCGATGTTATTTTTATCATCATCTATATAAAAATCTTCCCATTTTAAAATTTTGTCGATTACATCTTGCGACAATTTATTAATCAAAGTTTTATAAATCCTTGCCAAACCAGCATCCGCTTGTTCTATCAAATCTAAAGTTTTGTTAAAACCTTTTTTGAAAACTTTATACTTTTCTTTCATAATTACTCCAACAGCAGGATTATATCACATACACCAAAATTGTCAATAGTAAAGAAAAATTTAAGACATCTTCTTTATTAAATTTATTTTGATTAATAAAAAAATAACAAAAAAAAGAACACAGGGGTTAACTGTGTTCTTTTTTGTATTTATATCTTAACTCAAAAGGTACTAGTTTTTGATTCTAAAGTTTTATTTTATTTAAGAGTGTTCATTCACTCTATACACATTCAAGATACACCTAAGTATATCTAGTCGACTTTAAAGATTACTCTTTAAAAGGAGGTGATCCAGCCGCACCTTCCGATACG
>JAFXKG010000009.1 GCA_017531805.1 Clostridia bacterium
AAGTAATTTACCATTTGATAATATTGCAACTCTATCACACAAATTTTCTATTTCTTCTAAATAGTGTGAAGTTAATATAATAGTAATATTTTTTTGTAGTTTCTTTATAATATTCCAAAGTTCACGCCTAGCAAAAACATCTAAACCAAGTGTTGGCTCATCAAGAAATAAAATTTTTGGTTTTGAAATTAAGGCAATTGCAATAGATAATCTTCTTTTATAGCCACCAGATAAAGTTTTTGCTCTTTGATTTAGCACTTCATTCAGATTAAAAATATCTACAATTTCATTTATTGTTTTAGCATCGTTATTGTTGTATATATTTGCAAAAAACTCTAAATTTTCTTTTACTGTTAAGTTGTTTGCCACTGATGTTTCTTGCGGTGATATATCAATTATTTCTTTGATTTTATCAATCTCTTTATCTAAATTAAAATTATTTATTGTTATAGTTCCGCTTGTTTTTCTTGTTAAACCACATAGTATTTTAATGAGAGTTGTTTTTCCAGCCCCATTCACACCCAAAAGTCCAAATAATTCACCTTTCTTAATTGTTAGAGAAACATTATCTAATGCCTTTTTTGTTTTATAGTTCTTACAAACATTATCAATAATTATAATATTCATACAACAAAGCTCCTTATTGTTTTAACACTTTATCTGTTAAACTATCAATAACATCTGCCTTTAATAGAGCAATGCCTTTTTCTTTATCACAAAGAACAATAACAGAATCTCCTTGGTTTATATCAAACATAGTTCTTATTTCTTTTGGTATAACAATTTGTCCTTTTTCGCCTACTTTGCAAATACCAACAAATTTGTTTTTATCAGTTTTATTTTTTTCCATACCAAACTCCTTTTGTATAATAAGTTATACTTTTCACACTTATTATACTTTTGTAATAAATATTTGTCAACCGAATAACAAAAAAACACCTTATCTATTATGATAAAGTGTTTTTATAATTATTACACTAGTTTCAAACGGGATAACCCTTCCTCATCTTTTTTTAATCGTTTCTATGTTTGTCTATTTCTCCGGTTGCAAGTTGATCACAGCGATTATTATATTCATTATCTGAGTGCCCTTTAACTTTAATCCAGGTTATGTTATGTATGTTGTTAAATTCGATAAGTTTTTGTCACATATCTATGTTTTGTACTGGTTTTTTGTTTGCATTTCTAAATCCGTTCATTTGCCAACCAATAATCCAATCTTGATTAAAAGCATTTATCAAATATGCACTATCACTATATAATTGAACTTCACAAGGTTCTTTAAGCATATCTAATGCCTTAATGGCAGCAGTAAGCTCCATTTGGTTGTTTGTGGTATTTTCTTGATATCCGCTAATTTCTCGCTTTATATCCTTATAAAACAAAACAGCACCCCAACCACCTGCACCTGGATTGCCACTGCATGCTCCATCTGTATAAATTGTAACTTGTTTCATCTATCTTACTCCGTTGTTTAATTGATCAATTGCTTTTATATATGGATCTTCTTCTTTTCCCTGATAATATTCATCTTCTGTTATTTCTAATATCTTTAATGGCAATTTGCCATGTTTAATAGCTGGCGTATTTTGAGCATATTTCATTGCATCCATCATGTTTTTTGCATAGATATACAAAAATGTTTCACGAGAGTTTCTTGCACCTATATGACCCATTTGTACCATTGCTTTAAAATATCTCATATTAATCCTTTTTATTAATATAAATTATATGCTTAAATTTGTCAAATATAATTATAAAAAAACGCTGCTAATAAGCAGGTTTTGGCAGGGGAGACGCGATTCGAACACGCAACCAATGGTTTTGGAGACCACTACTCTACCGTTGAGCCACTCCCCTATACTTTTACATTATACTATCTACATATGTTTTTGTCAACAAATTTATAAATTTTTATGAAAAAAGGCAGGATAATCCTACCTTAATTTTCAATTTCAAATATCTATTTTGCTGTGTCACTAAAACGACTCTCCCTAATCACATTAACTTTAATGTGTCCAGGATATTCAAGTTTAGCTTCTATTTCTTTAGCAATATCATGAGCAAGCACTTGAGCTTCATCATCACTGATTTGTTCTGGTTTAACCATAACACGTATTTCACGACCAGCTTGGATTGCATATGTTTTATCTACACCAGTGTGAGCATTTGCGATACTTTCAAGTTCTTGCAAACGCTTGATGTAGTTTTCAATAGATTCACGTCTTGCACCAGGTCTTGCACTTGAAATTGCATCTGCTGCTTGCACAATAACTGCTTCAAGTGTTTTTGGCTCTATATCGTTATGATGCGCTTCAATACAATGAATTACTGCTTCGCTTTCTTTATATTTTCTTGCCAATTCTACACCAATAGAAACGTGAGTACCTTCAACTTCGTGATCAACTGCCTTACCTAAGTCGTGCAACATACCTGCTCTGCGTGCAACTTTTTCATTAGCACCAACTTCTGCTGCAAGCATGCCAGCAATATATGATACTTCTAAAGAGTGATTTAGTACATTTTGTCCATAACTTGTCCTATATTTTAATCTTCCGATAACCTTAACAATTTCTGGATGTATGTTATGGATATCTGCGTCAAAACATGCATTTTCGCCTGCTTCTTTGATGGTTTCTTCAACATCGCGTTGAACTTTTTGTACAAGTTCTTCAATTCTTGCTGGGTGAATACGACCATCAAGGATGAGTTTTTCTAGTGCGATACGCGCAACTTCACGCCTTACTGGATCAAAACCTGAAAGTGTGATTGCTTCTGGTGTATCATCAACAATAAAGTCGATACCAGTTGCAGCCTCGAGTGCGCGGATATTACGACCTTCACGTCCGATAATACGGCCTTTCATTTCTTCACTAGGGAGTGTAACTACACTTGTAGTAACTTCGCTAGTATGATCTGCAGCGCATTTTTGTATTGCAAGAGTAATGATATTTTTTGCCTTCTTTTCTGCTTCTTCACGCGCTTTGTCTTCAATTTCTTTTGCAATTTTTACAGCATCAATTTTAGCTTCTTCAGTGTACCTATCGATGATTACACCTTTAGCTTCTTCTTTGGACATGCCGCTTACTTTTTCAAGTTCTTTTACAATACTTTCTTGTAATTCGTCAAGAGCATTTTCTTTACTATTTAAAGCTTCTATTTGATTGTGTACTCTTTCTTTAGATTGTTCCAACTCTTCAAGTTTTTTATCAAGAGCGGTTTCTCTTTTTGTGAGCAATTCTTCACGAGCGAATAAACGTTCTTCATTACGTTTAGATTCTTCTCTGCGTTCTTTATTTTCTTGCTCAAAAGTGGATTTTAAAAGAGAAATTTCTTTATTTGTCTGTTCCACTTGTTCTTTTTTAATTTTTTCTGCTTGAGCATAAGCATCTTGAAGCAATTTATTGGCATTATTTTTTGCCAAATCTGTCTTTTTCTTTGATACAACAGTATATACTCCAAATCCAGCACCTGCGCCTACTGCCAACATAACAATAGACAATATTACTGTGACTGAAACACTTACACTACATAGCAAACTTAAATTTACTATGTTCATATAAACCTACCTTCTATTTAGTTGCACAAAATCTGCAACAAAATTATTATACAACACATTACGCCACATTGTCAAGTAATCGATAAAATAAATAAAACTTATTTATTTAAACAAAAAAGCACTTATGCCCAGCATAAATGCCTTTATTTATGTTTAAATGACCTAGTCTTCTAATTTGATAATTTCAATATTATCTACCACAAAAGAAATAGTTGTTCTAAATCGATTTTGCTTTCTTCTTTTTCTGCGTCTTTAATTTTTGGCTTAATAACCGGATTTTGTGGCAAAAATACAGTACAACAATCTTCATATGGTAAAACACTTGTTTCAAATGTACCAATATCTTTTGCAATATTGATTATTTCATCTTTATTAAAACTAATTAGTGGACGCAAAACTGGATACTTAGCAACACTGTTTGTGCTTGTCAAACTCTCTATAGTTTGGCTGGCAACTTGTCCTAAACTTTCACCAGTGATAATTGTTTTATATTTGTATTTATCACACAATATATTGGCTACTCTTAACATAGACCTACGCAATAGATTGATTGCGTATTCTGAATTACAGTGGATATGGAACTCCTCTTGTAATTTTGTCATACTGCAAACATACATATATTTTGCGCCTATAAACTTGTTTATGGTTTTTGCAAGAGTTATAACCTTTTCCTTTGCTTGCGGGCTTGTATATGGGAAACTATCAAAATGCAAAATGTCTTGTCTTAGGCCGCGTTTTGCCATACAAAATCCCGCCACCGGACTATCTATACCGCCACTTAAAAGCAACAGCCCGTCCCTGGTCTCTCCTAATGGCAAACCAGAATATGCATATATTATCTCATAAAATATAAATGTCTTACCGTTTTCTCTTATGTCAACATGCAAAACGGTGTTTGGATTATGGATATCAACTTTACTGCTTGGATTATTGTTTAAAATTATCTCGCCTAAATCACAAGCAAAATCATTGGATTTTATAGGGAAAGATTTGTCTGCTCTATTTACATCGCATTTAAATGTTCCTGTAATATTTAAGTTTGATACATAATCAACAATCTTGTTCTTATCGCTATCCATTTGTATTGCTTTTGAAATAGAGTGTACTCCAAACACACAACGCAAAGCTTCTATTATTTCGTCCTCTTCTTGATAATCTTTAACAATCAATCTGTTTTGAATATTCTCTATTGTACACTCAAATGCCTTTAAAGCGTGCTTTATATTGTTATATAACAGTTTTATAAAATATTTCTTGTTGCCACCCTTTAAATGAATTTCACTAAATCTTATTAAAATTACTTTATTCATCTTTTTGTCCTTTCTTTATATAATTTAACTGCATTTGTTATTTCTTTGCCAAGATTAACACAATCTTCTATTTTAATATCTTTATCAAAACTAATACGGATTGCGCCATCTATATATTCATTTTTAACTATTTGAGACAATACCCTATTTTTACCCGCCTTGCTATTGCACGCAGAGCCAGTGCCAATAATGTATCCTTTTTGTTCTAGTATATGTTCTATCGTTTCACCCCTTACACCTTTAAAGCAAACTGATATGATATTATCTACACACTCATTATCTGAAACAAGATAATAATCTACATCTATATTTTGTAAAAGTACTTGTTTATGTTTAGAATAGTCATAAGGTTTAATCTCTTGCAATGCCACTTTAAATGCATTGATAGCAGGAGTATTTTCTGTACCAGCACGCAAATTCATTTCTTGCCCGCCACCAATAATAAATGGTTTAAATTTGTTAGGATTTGCAATGTAGAGTGCTCCTATCCCTTTTGGTCCGTTAATTTTATGAGCAGATACTGTATAATAATCTACACCTATTTCTTTTAGATTTATATCTATCTTACCTACTGCTTGCACTCCGTCGCTATGTACAATAATATTAGGATTGTATTCTTTTACTATGTTTGCTATTTGCTTTATATCATTTATAGCGCCTGTTTCGTTGCTTACATGTATAATTGATACAAACGCAACAGATTGATCCAATAAACCACTTAAAGCATTTATATCTGCGCCACCATTTGCTTTTAAAGGTAAAAATACTATATTGTATCCCTGCTCTTTGTATTTAATTGCAGTGTTGTGTATAGAACTATGCTCACCTGCGCCAATTATGTATTTTTTATCTTTCCTTGTGATGCAAGAATTTAATACTGCATTGTTGCTTTCGCTGGCAGAACCAGTAAAAATAAAAGTAGAGCCTTGTTTTGCTTTAAATTGCTTTTTAAAAAAATCCCTTGTTTGTTCTATATCTTGTTTAACTTTTGCAGCCTGTGCATATAAAGAACTTGGGTTGAAAAAATCTTCACTTGCCTTTACATATGCATCAAGTGATGATTTGCTGATTTTTGTAGTAGAAGCATTATCAAAATTTAACATAATGCCATTATATCATAAAGAATAACTTTTTTCAATAATTTACGGAACTAGATTTAAAGATTTTCCAAGGCTACCGCCATTTAAATAAACTTCTGGTACTTTGCCAACGATAATACTTTCTGCAAGCAATACTTCGTTAGTGGTATAAAAGTCATACGACTTGATAGGCATAACAATACTTATATGCGCATTAATATACAAAAGTAAAGTGTGTCTTGTTATGTTTATACCTACTGATTGAAACTGACTTTCAAAGTTGCTAGACACAGATCCAATAGGTGTCAATTTTAAAGAAATTATCGGCCCACGGCCTATCAAAAAAGGTATACCCGAAAAAGTGCCAATGTTTATTTTTAATCCGTCTTCTCCAAGTGTGGTCATTTGAAATTGTGCTTCTTTAACAATTTCTCTTGTAATTGAGTTTATTTCGTGCTGATTGGCAGAAAAAGATGATATCTCTCCTGTAGATGTATAATTAATGTCAATTAATGTATCGTAGTTTATTGTACGATTTATTACATTACTAACTGCAATATTCACCGCTTTTTCTGTCAATGCTCTTGTTTCTGCAGATGTATATGTTTTTATAACCGGACTAACCGCCACAAAATAATAAAAACAAAAAAACACAACAAAAAAGATGACAACAAAAGTAAAAGTATTTTTTTTGTTCCATCTTCTTTTCATATCTTAATATATTTTATTTTGTGATATAATATCTAATTTCGTACAATTTCGTCAATGTCCGCCACGCTTGGTTTTACTGCTAAATATCAGTGCAAATATAAAGGATGCAAAAATTGCCATTGCAATGCCACCTGATGCAGCAGTCAGTCCACCAGTAAATATACCAATCAAACCATATTCTTTTGTTGCCATAATTGCACCACGCGCAAGACTTGCACCAAAACCAATAATTGGTACACTTGCACCTGCCTTTGCAAATTCTTTAAATGGCGCGTAAATATTAAATACTTCAAGAACCATACCTATTATCAAGAACAACACCAAAATTCTGGCAGTTGTTATTTTTGTCCTTATCACAAGTATTTGAGCAAGGAAACAAATAAAACCACCAACTAAAAATGATATAACGTAATCCCATATATTAAACATTTGTTTTTCTCCTTTTTGATGTCGATTTTGTTGCTTTGTTATCCTTTGGTTTAATTTTCTTTGTTGTTGATTTTGGCTTTACACTTGTTGGTATTGAACAGGTCTTTTTTTGTTGTGGCGCAACATATTCTAATTCTATAGCATGTGCAATGCCTGGTATAGTGTCGCCTTGTTGTGATGTTGTTGTACTCATCAATGCACCAGTAGACACCAAAAGCACCCTTTTAAACTCACCGTTCAACAACTTTTTAAGGATATAAGAATTTAATACGCTTGCACTACATCCGGCTCCGCTACCACCCATAAAAACACGCTCGGTTTTGTCATAAATCATACACCCACAATCTGCATAATTTTTGTTTAAGATTATATTTTCATGCTCCATAAGGTCTATCAAAATCTCACTGCCAAGTTTGCCTAAATCACCTGTTGCAATAAAATCGTAGTCTTTTATATCTGTATTCATGTTTTTTATGTGCGCCTTGATTGTATCACAAGCGGCAGGTGCCATTGCTGCTCCCATATTGTTTACATCTGCAATGCCAAAATCTATAACCTTACCAAAAGTAACAGCCGTAATTTTGATTTTGCTTGGTATGTTGGATACAATACATGCCCCGCCACCAGTAATAGTCCATTGTGATGTCGGAGGTCTTTGATTGCCTAACTCTAACGGAAATCTGTATTGTCTTTCTGCACTACTAAAATGCGTGCATGTACCTGCTACTATATTGTTTGCCAAATTATTGTCTACCAAAATGGCAGATAATCCTAAAGACTCTGTCATGGTTGCACATGCAGAATATAAGCCTATAAAAGGTAATTCTAACTCTCTGGCGGTATAAGATGAACTTACAATTTGATTTAAAAGGTCGCCACCTATAAAAAAATCTATATCCGTAGTTTTTAAACCAGATTTGTCTATCGCTCCTGTGATAATATTATACAAAAGTTTTCTTTCTGCTTTTTCAAATGTTTTTTCTTTTAGGGTGTCATCCTTTACAACATAATCAAAATACTCGCCTAATGGTCCTTTGCCTTCTAATGGACCTACCATACTAAAACCATTTAAAATATAAGCATTGTTTTTCATTTTTATTGTTTGCATAGTTTACTCCTAAATAAATAACCCTACTATACCACATACAATAGAACCCACAACACCACAAACGATAACCGGTCCCGCTATTGTAAACATTTTTACGCATATGCCATATATGATACCTTCCTTTTTAAACTCTATAGAAGGACTTGATATAGAGTTAGAAAAACCCGTTATAGGAATAACCGAACCAGCACCTCCCCAAGCACCTACGACATCGTAAATACCCAAACCAGTTAAAAAACAGGTGATAAAGATTATTGTCATAAGCATGCAGGTTGTTATTTCGCTTTCTGCAAGATTAGGGAAAAAATAACTATAAATATCAAAAAAACCTTGCCCTATTGCACAAATAATACCACCCACCAAAAATGCTTTAAACAGTGATGGCCACGCTTTTGTTTTTGGCAATTTTGCGTCTACATATAAATTATAACTTGTGTTTCTTTTTTCTTTGTCCATAATATCTCCTATCACATTATTGTCAAAAAAATTAAAATTAATAAGATGATTTTTAAAAAAATAAATAAAAAAGATATTTTTTGCCAAACTACATGTAGAAATAAGGAGAAATTATGAAAAAAATTATACCAATCGTTTCTATTATTGGCTTTTCAACTTTACTTACTGGCTGTGGCGGAACAATGTCAAACACAAAAAACGAACTGTTTATGAATAATATAAACGAATTTAAAAGACATGTGGAAGATTATACTAACAATCAGTCAATTAAAAACACTCAAATTGCTTTAAATAAATATAAATTGACGCTTGCTACACCTAATGATGCCACATTTGTTGATAATGAAAATGTAATACTAGAAAACAACCAAGATACAACAAATCAAGATGTTTTTGATACACCACAAAATATTAAAGATGAATTAGACAATTTGGAAACATAATATGATACTACAGAAGATACTTTAATGCCAAATGAAGAATTAAGCACCGACATTGAACAAAACCAGATTGAAGAAAATTTACAAGACCAAGACAAGACTGAAACTGAAATCACAAACAAAGAAGAAATAGAACAAATATCAACTTTATACTCTTTATCCGCAGATATTGATGATAGTTGTGACGAGTTTTGTGAATTAAAAACACGCTTAACCAATGCTATAATAGAAACTCAAAACTTGATACAAAAAGTACAAACAGAACAAATAGAACTTACACCAGAACAAAGAATGCTAATTACAGAACAATCCAAACAATTAAAAGAACTTGGCAGACAACTATCATTTGCAACAACGGACCTATCTGTAAATTTAAGTGATTTAAATCAACTTATGCGTGATGGAAATGGCAATTTGGATGCTTTATCTTTAAAATATTTAGTTGTTTTGGATAACCTTGTAAACGGCAACGAAATGTTAGCAAATGGACTAAATTCTTTAAATTTAATAAACCAAATGTTTTATATGAATTCTAATATGCCAGGCAACAATCAAGGTAGGATTTTGTATGGCTTTAGACGAAACAACGAGCCACCTGTTGTTAAAGATTATATAATTGACGAAAACGGTCAAATGATTGAAAATAATCAAAATCAAGAACAAACCGAACTAGTAAATCAAAATGAAGAAACACTGGCAGACGAAAGCAATAAAAACATTGATACTTATAACCAGCCACTGTTAAAAAGCAATATTGATACCTTTGGTAATACAAGAAACAATATAGATACCTTCTTTAACACTGCGTGGTTGGATAACAATTTTATGTATGGCAATGGCGGATATCCATACGGTATGGGTATGCACAATGGATATTATCCATATGTTCAAAACAGACAAAATTTTAATAACTTTGCAAACACTACAGAAAGTGTAAATAATGATAATAACACACAATATACACCAAAACAAACAAAAAAGAAGTTTAAGTTAAAGAAAAATGTTGACACTTACAAGGACGAAAACACACCAACTGTAAGCGCCAAAATTACAACCATAAAAAACAACATTTCTAATTTCTTTAACAAATTTTCTAAAAAAGAAAAAAAAGTTGAAAATCCCGTTTATAAATACGAATAATTACTATAGATTTATGCCTTCCTTCATATATTCTATAACTTTATTCTCTATCCTACTAACTTGGACTTGGCTTACGCCAAGTTCTTTTGCTATCTCGCTTTGTGTTTTGTCTAGATAATAGCGCATGATTATTACTTGCTTTTCTCGTGACGAAAGTTTTTCTATCATTTCGCGCACAGCCAGTTTGTTTGTATAAGTATCTACGCTAAAATCGTCTGATATTTTATCTAGTATAGTTGTTCCTTCGTCATCGTTATATTTTTCGTTTAAACTTAAAGGTGAAGTGTTTGCTTCTAACGCAAATACAACATCAATCGTATCCAAATTAAACTCTTTAGCAATGTTTTCTATAGTTGGATTTTTGTTGTACTTTGCATTATATTCTGCCATATAGTTTTTGATTTGCACAGATATATGTTTTATGCTTCTGGACACCTTAACACTGCCGTCGTCACGCAAAAATCTTTTAATTTCGCCTGCAATCATAGGCACTGCATATGTTGTAAATTTTACATTAAAACTGCTGTCATAGTTGTTTATTGCCTTAATAAACCCCATAGCACCTAATTGGTAAAGGTCTTCGTAATCTACTCCTTTGTTTAAATATCTTTTAACTATACTTTTAATTAAAGGTGCATTAAAAGTGATGAGTTTTTCTTTTGCAAGGTCGTCTCCATTTTTGGCTTGCTCTAACAAGGCAAAAGTTTGCTCATTTGTTAACATACACTAAATCCCCACTACAGCAGGTTCTAACTCTTTAAACATTACAACTGTAACACCTTCTTTGTTGTTTTTAACTTCAAGCTTATCCATAAAACTTTCCATGACTGTAAAACCCATGCCACTGCGCTCTTCGTTAGGTTTGCTTGTATAAAAAGGAGTTAGCGCTCGCTCGATATCTTGTATGCCTACACCTTTATCAGTAATGTGAATTTCTACTTTGTTTGCTGTTGTTGATACTTTCATGGTGATTTCACCAGCTTTTTCTGGATATGCGTGTACAATCACATTGGTTATTGCTTCGTTTACTGCAGTTTTTATATCTTCTAGTTCGCTTATGCTAGGATTTAAGGGCAAGATAAAACTTGCAACTACATTACGCGCAAATGCTTCATTTTCTGCAATTGCTTTAAATTTAATTTCCATACTATTTTTCATAATTTGTCTCCTTTTATACTATCTTTGGCATGATTTCGTACAAACCAGACATTTTAAAAATCCTTTCTGCATTTCTGCTTGGATTTGTAATAAATATTGGCTTGTTGCACTCTCTCATCTTTTTATATCTACCTATCAATACGCCCACACCTGTGCTATCCATAAAAGTAAGTTCTGATAAATCCATCACGATTTGAACAAATCCTTTTTGAGTATCTAGCAACAAGTCCAAATTTTTTCTTACGGTTTGAGCAGTATATTCATCCAATTCCCCTGAAAGCAATATATAAAGCGTTTTGTTGACTATCCTAGATTTTATTTGCATACAACACCTCTCTAAAAGCATTTTAACAAATAAAAAAATGCAAAAAATAATATGTATTGTTGAATTAAATACATATTTTGATTTTTTTTGTAGAGATTTTTTAGTTTAAAACTGACTGTTACTTCAAATTCAGTTATAAAAATTAAAAAAACTTATCAAAAAGATAAGTTTTACATAGCAAAATATATTATAGATAAAATTATGCCAAAAATGACAGCTAATATTGCCATAGTTATAAAGAAAACTCTTTTTTTGTTTGCTGGCAATCTGCCAACTTTTCCTGTTTGACCATTAATAATTGCAGTAAATTTTTTATTGTCTTTTGTCCTAGTTTTTGTAACGAAATATACAGGTATCAAACAATAATTATATACTTGATTTTCAAAATTTAGCTTTAAATCTAAGGACTCTATTTGCTCACAATTATGTCTTTTTAAAAGTTCCTTTTCTATCGCTTTTTTGATTATGTTTTCTGCCTTTTCTACACAAGTATTAAACATTGTATCCTTATATTCCAACATATATCCATTTATAAAATCGTCTTTAAACTCAACAGCGGAAGTATATTCAAATGGCATAATCGTCTCTAAATCATACTGAGTTATATGAGAGTTTGCCTCTACAATAATATTGTTAAAGTCTTTTTCAAACAAGCCGTTTACGCTTTTTTTGATTGTCTGATATGATTCAAACCCTTTTTCATCTTTTACTTTAACCCTGCTACTAAACACGCCCTTGTATATAGCGTTTGCAAACATATCAAAAACAAATGCGTTTACATACATACCATTGACATCGTCAATTAATACATCCTTAAATATCTTTTTATCTGCAAAAAAACGCTTTTTAACATCAGTTTTAAATTTGCTTAATGCCTCTGCTTTGCCAAAACTGAACGGGATAATAGAATCTATATACATCAATTTGCTTATATTTTCGCTATCTAAAGATGTATTGCCACAGTAAGGACACTCTGCTTGCATTTGCAACTTTGACATAATAATTGACGCCCCGCAATTTTTGCATTTTATGCTTTTAAGTTCCTTTGCCAATGGGTCAACTTTTAATTCCTTATTTTCTGCAAAAGGTTTTTTAAAAAAATTATGCTTATAATCTACATTAAAAACAGATGAACAATTTTCACATATATTGCCCTTATCTTTTGGACTAAAAACAAGTTGCCCACCACAATTTTTACAATTTGATAACATAGTAATATTTTAACAAATATAAATTTATTTTACAAATAAATTAAACAATATTACAAGTATTATAATATATTTAGTCTTATCTTTTTTAAAATTATTGTAAAAACCAAACTTTTATGTTATAATATCAGCATGATTGAGAGTATCAAACAAACATCAACATATAAAAATCTTAATCTCATGAAATCAAGTCATCATGCTTATTTTTTGTATTCTAATGACAGGCTTTTAAACGATAATGTTGCTTTAATTCTTGCCAAATCATTTGTTTGCAAAAATAATAACGCGTGCAACAACTGCAGTTTTTGCTCGCAATTTAATTCTAACTCTCACCCTGATGTAACTATTATTGATAAAGATAGCATAAAAGTAGAAGATGCAAATTTTATTATAAATAAACTAAATACAACACCAATATCAAGCGATAAAAAAATTATTGTAATTTTAAACGCAGATCGTATGAACGAAACTGCGCAAAACAAACTTTTAAAATCTCTAGAAGAACCTAATCCTTCTACTCTATTTATACTTACAACTACCATAATGGATAAAATTTTGCCAACGATTTTAAGTCGTGTAAACAAAATGTATGTGCCTAAATTATCTTTTGATGACAAGGTTGTTTTATCTAAAGAATTGCTTGCTCAACATGTTGATATAACCAAATATCTTAACTCTGATTTAACCTTAACAGAAATTTTTAGTTTAGAAACAAATAAAGACTATAGTTTAACATTAAACCAAATCAAAGTTTTGTTTGAAAATTTAAAATCTTCTGCAGATATACCTAAAGCAGTGAACAATCTTGGTAACAATATTAAAAAAGATATCTTCTTCCCAACTTTGCAAAACTTGTTTTTATCATGTCTTAAAGACAAATCATCATATTTCGATTTAGATTTGTTAAACACAATCAAATCTAACTATACTGTCAAGGCAATTACAAAATGTTTGCCCTTAATTGAAAATGCATATAAAATGCAGATGGCAAATGTCAATTTTACTTATATTTTAGACAACCTATTATTTAACATCTTAAAGGAGAAATACCTATGCAAGTAAAGGAAATTATAATCAAAAACAATCCTTACAATCGATATATTCAAAATTCAGATAACTATCAAAAAGGTGATAGTGTTATTGTTTCTGTTGCAGGGAGTTTAGAATTAGGCGTTGTTGGCAACATTGTGAACTGCCCCGACAATGAAGAACTTGTTGACTTTGTTAGACACGCAACAAACGATGATAAAAAAGCATATTGCGAAAATTGCAAGTTTGCACGCTCAATATTGCCAGAGATTAAAAAGGAAGCAGACAAGCTTAAACTTGACATGAAAATAAGTTTTGTTGCATCAAACTTAGATAAATCAAAATTAACAATTAACTATACTGCAGAAGGACGCATCGATTTTAGAGAACTTGTAAAAATCTTAGGCTCAAAGTTTAAAGCGCGCATCGAAATGAAACAAATTGGCAACCGAGACGAGACCAAAGTTGTAGGTGCATTAGGTGTTTGCGGATTGCAAACTTGTTGCAAAGCATTTTTAAGTGATTTTGATAAAGTATCTATAAAAATGGCAAAAAACCAAAATATAGCACTTAATCCATCGCGTATCAATGGCATGTGTGGTAGATTGCTATGTTGCCTAAAATACGAAGATGAATTTTACGAAGAAATGCAAAAGAAAATGCCTAAACCTGGCTATACAGCAACCACCCCAGATGGTACTGGAGTTGTCGCATCATCAGATTTTTTAAAAGAAACTGTTACAGTCAACTTTACAAAAGATGACACTACAGAAGTTAAGGTTTATGATTTAAAAGACATTTCGTTTAAAACAAAAGATAAATAATATGAACAAAATAGATAATTTTACATTAGAAAATTTCGATAATGGTATTTCGATTTACCAATGCGAAAACTATTATAAATTTACGCAAGACGCAATAATGCTTGCTAAATTTTGCAATATTAAACACAGTGACAATGTTTTAGAATTGTGCGCTGGCAGTGGTGTTATCAGTTTTTACGCTTACTCCCTATGCCCTTTTAATCATCTTTATTTCAATGAAATCCAACCAGAAATGTGTGCAATTATTGAAGAAAATATCAAATTTAACAATTTTAAGCGTCGCAGCAAAATCTTTAATTGCAATTTAAAGGATTTAAAATTAAGTGATTTCCCTAAAAGTTTGGATGCTATAATCTGTAACCCACCATATTTTAAAGCTAATGAAAAATCTAAAACCAATCAAAAACAAGAAATTGCCCTTGCCCGACATGAAATAGAAGCAAATCTTGAAGATATTATAAGCAAATCAAGTGAACTTTTAAAAGACAAAGGCAGATTGTATATGGTTCATTTAGCAACACGCTCTGCAGAATTGATATCACTTTGTGCCAAATATAAACTAGAAGCAAAACGCATAAAGTTTATTTTTAATGGTGACAAAGAAGCATATTTAGTGCTTATAGAAGCAGTTAAAAATGGCAAACCTGGCGTAAGAATAACAAAAAATAAGGAGAATTTATGATAGGTAACTATAAAATTATAACACTTTGTGGTTCAACCAAGTTTAAAGATGACTTTATGCGCGTTCAAAAAGAATTGACGCTTAAAGGTAACATAGTTCTTTCTGTTGGCCTTTTCGGTCATTCTGGTGACAATGAAGTTTGGGAAAACAGGTCTGAAGGCGAACTTACAAAAACAAAAATCATGTTAGACGATATGCATAAACGTAGAATTGACTTATCAGACGAGATTTTTGTTATCAATAAAAATAACTATATCGGAGAAAGCACCAAATCTGAAATAGAATATGCAATTAAAACCAATAAAAAAGTAAATTATATGGAGAATTAATGTTATACTTCGTTTCTACCCCAATTGGCAATTTAGATGACATCTCTTTTAGAGCTGTCAATGTTTTGCGTTCTGTAGATATTATTGCTTGTGAAGATACACGACACAGCAAAATTTTGTTAGACCATTATGATATTAAAGTAAAAACTATTGCTTATCACAAATTTAACGAACAAAATAGCGCTGATGGCATAATTGCATTACTTAAAGAAGGTAAAAATATAGCTGTAATCAGTGATGCTGGTATGCCTGTCATATCTGACCCTGGCAACATCTTGGCAAAAAAATTGATTGAAGAAGATATTAAATTTACCGTTGTCCCTGGAGCAAATGCCGGACTTACTGCACTGATACTATCAGGCTTTGATGCCACTAAATTTGCTTTTTTTGGTTTTTTAAGCGAAAAAAATAAAGAACTAAAGAACCAATTAAAAAACATTAAGGAATTTAATGGTACTAAGATTTTGTATTCTTCCAAATATAATTTAAATAAAGATTTAAACTCACTTTACTCTGCTTTAGGCGAAGTAAAAGTTGCAGTTGTGAGTGAACTTACAAAAATGCACGAAAGCGTCAAATTTGCCGTTTTACCGCATCAACTTGAAACCCCTAAAGGCGAGTTCGTAATTGTTGTTGAAAATACTAAACAAGTGCAAGAAACACAATCTGATGACTTAATCTTAAAAGAGCTAAAAGAGTTAATTGAATCCACAAATAAAAACGAGGCAATTAAACAAATTAAAGATAAATACAACTTAACAAAATCTTATGTATATAATCTATTTGAAAAAAATAAATAATTAAAAAACCGAACAAATTAAGTTCGGTTTTTATATATCTTTTAAAGCAAATCTAACACTTACATACTGTATTAATCAGCATAAATATTTAGGGAAATAATAAAACTGCAAAAAAAATGGAGCTAGTGAAGGGAATCGAACCCCCAACCTGCTGATTACAAGTCAGCTGCTCTACCGTTGAGCCACACTAGCATATTTATATTATATCATAATTTTTATAAAAGTCAAAGCTTTTTATTTAAAACCCAAAAAGTTTTGGTGGAAGGGGATGGATTCGAACCATCGAAGACGAAGTCGACGGATTTACAGTCCGTTGCATTTGGCCGCTCTTCAACCCTTCCGTATACACCAAGATAGATCCTAGT